>JAYPTI010000033.1:0-10026 GCA_038133505.1 Alphaproteobacteria bacterium | reverse complement strand
GCCTTCTGCTCCAGCTTCTCGACCAGACCTGGAAGGAACACCTGCTCGGGCTCGACCATCTGCGCCAGGGCATCGGGCTCCGCGCCTACGGCCAGAAGGATCCGCTGAACGAATACAAGCGGGAAGCCTTCGACATGTTCGAGGCGATGCTTGCCGGCTTGCGCGAAACCGTGACGTCGGTCATGTGCCATCTGGAAATGTCGATCGACGCGGAACAGCTCGCCGCGCTCGAACAGGCCGAACAGGAAATGCAGGAAGGCCGCGTCGACCCCGCCTTCGCCGATGCCGAAATGCGCGCGACGGGAACGGACGGCATGGCCGGTGGCGGAATGGCTATGCATCCGGCCGCCGAGGCCGCCCAGGGAAGCCCCGAAGCGCGCCGCGCCGCGGCCGCCGCGCAGCCGGCGGAACCGCCGCCGGGCTGGGTCCAGAACGCCGCCCTCGGCCGCTGGCTGGACCCCAACGACCCAGATACCTGGGGCAAGGTGCCGCGCAACGCATCGTGCCCGTGCGGGTCAGGAAAGAAATTCAAGCAGTGCCACGGGCGGGTGAACTAGCCGCCCCTCGGCGCTCCGACGGATGCCCGGGCTAATTCTTCCCGGGCGACTTCCCGGACGAATGCCGGGGTAAACCCTGCGGGCCGCGTCCCGGTTAGCCCATATCCGCGTATTTGCGCCGCCGTTCGCGCCGCAGCTTGTCGCCGTCGGCGCTGCGCAGCTGGGCGAGATGCCGCGAGATTGCCGCCCCGGCCGCTGCGATCGCGGCGGACGGCTTGCGGTGCGCGGCGCCGACAGGTTCGTCGACGATCTCGTCGATGATCCCGAGCCCCAGCAAATCCTGCGCCGTCAATTTCAGCGCGTTGGCCGCATCGGTCGCGAACTTTCCGTCGCGCCACAGGATGGACGCGCAGCCTTCGGGCGAGATCACCGAATAGACGGCGTGCTCCATCATCAAGACCCGGTTCGCGGCGGCGATGGCGATGGCCCCGCCCGAGCCGCCTTCGCCGATGACGAGGCTGACGATCGGCACGCGGATGTCGAGGCAGGTCTCGATCGAGCGTGCGATCGCTTCCGCCTGGCCGCGCTCTTCGGCACCGATGCCGGGATAGGCGCCCGCGGTGTCGACGAACGTGACGACCGGCAGCGAGAACCGCTCGGCGAGGCGCATCAGGCGCTGGGCCTTTCGGTACCCCTCCGGCCGCGCCATGCCGAAATTGTGGCGCACCCGCGTTTCGGTGTCCGAGCCCTTTTCCTGGCCGATGACGACCACGGACTGGCCGTCGAGGCGTCCGAGCCCGCCGATGATCGCATAATCCTCGGCATAGGAGCGGTCCCCGGCCAGCGGGGTGAACTCGTCGATCAGCGCCTGGATGTAATGCACGCAGTGCGGACGGCCCGGATGGCGGGCGACCTGGACCTTCTGCCACGGCGTCAGTTTGGAATAGGTCTGGTCGAGAAGCCGGTCCACGCGCGACTGCAGCCGCTCGACCTCGTCGACGATCTTGATCTCGCCGTCGTCGCTCAGGTGGCGCAGTTCCTCGATCTTGCCCTCGAGCTCGGCGACCGGCTTTTCGAATTCCAGGAACGGATGGATGGGTCCCTCTGCCATTCGGGCGCTCTCTAGATCCTGATGCCGGACAGCGGGTGCACGTCGCGGACGAGCGACTTCAGACGTTCTTCGAGCACGTGCGTGTATATCTGGGTGGTCGAAATGTCTGCGTGCCCGAGCATCTGCTGTACGCTTCTGAGATCCGCCCCGTTCGCGAGAAGGTGCGTTGCGAAGGCGTGTCTCAGAACATGCGGGGAGACCCGAGTCGGGTCAATACCGGCGGCGGCGGCAAGCTCCCCGAGGAGCTTCGCGAAACGGTCCCGGGTCAGCGGCTTGGCGGGATCGCGCGACGGGAACAGCCACGGCGATGTCGCGCCGCGCTTCTCGAGGACGGTTTCGCGCACCGGAAGCCAGTCTTCCACCGCCTGCCGCGCTGGCCCGCCGACGGGCACGAGCCGTTCCTTGTCGCCCTTGCCGCGCACCGTCACGATTCGTCCGTCTCGGGACAGCTGCGACCACCGGAGCGAGACCAGCTCCGACACCCTGAGACCCGTCGCGTAGAGGATTTCCAGCATCGCGACGAGACGCGCGCCGCGCCAGCCGTCCATTTCGCGCGCCGCGGCCAGCAGCGCGTCCACGTCGGCGAACGACAGCACCTTGGGCAACGGCCGCCCCTGGCGCGGCCCGTCGATGGTGGAGGTGGGATCGTCCTCGCGCAGCCCTTCGAGCAGTAGGAACTTGTGAAACTGGCGGACGGCGGAAAGCTTCCGCGCCTGCGTTCGGGGCGCGAGCCCGGCCGCGGCAAGCCCTTCGATGAAATGACGGGTCTGGGCCGCCCCGGCGTTCAGAACGTCGGTGCCCTGCAGGGCAAGATCGTCGAGATACTGGTCGAGGTCCCGCCGGTAGGCGTCTTCGGTATTTCCGGACGCGCCGCGCTCGGCCGTCATCATTTCGAGAAACGCCCCGAGATGCCTGTCGCCGTTCCTGTCAGCCATTCGGCCCCTCTCAGCCGATGAGTCCGGTTGCGTCGGGTTTCAGAAACCCGCCGCCAGCGCGGTTTCGACCGCCAGCCGCCGCGCCTCCTCGTCCAGTCCGATGTTGCGCAGGCTCAGGATCGCCTTGTAGCCCGCCGCATTGGACGCAAAGATGCTGTCGCCGGTCGACGCCGCGCCGGCGACGACCAGCAGCGCCGCCTCGCCCGTCCGTCGGTTGCCGACGGCGTCGTCGAGGGCGTTCTGCCAGGCCCGGTTCAGGCCCGGCTCCAGGCTCACCATCGGCCCGTTCAGCAGATCCCGCCAGATATCCGCGGGAACCTCACGACCGACCGCCTCGAGAACGCTGAAGTAGACCAGGGCACGCCGCTGCGCGTTTTCCGGGTCTTCGCGGCGAAGAGTCTTCAGGAAGTTTCGCAGGCGATCGGCGTCGAGCGAGACCGCCTCCGACATGTCGGCGATCACCGCGATCGGCCACAGCGATTCGGCGGCCTGCTTGATTTCCGGCGCGCGCTCGCTATCGGCGGCGACGATGCCGTACCACTCCATCGCGTCGGTAATGCGGCCGCCGGCAAACAGGATACGCGCTGCCTGGCCCGCAAAATCGGGCAACGCCGCGCTCGGCCGCATGCCGGCCACCACGGGCAGACTTGCGCGGATCGTCTCCGCTAACCCGCCGCGCTCCTTAGAGAGTTGCCACGCACAGCGCAGAACCTCGGCCTTGCCCAGCGACACCGGCTGGGTTGCCGCAGCACGCACGAGAAGCGCGCGGATACGGGGGCTCCAGTTGCCTTCGGCCGTCGTGATCGGATTGCGCAGTTCCGCCTCGTTGAACGGGAAACGGCGATAGGATTCGACGACTTCGCTTCCCGGCAGGGCGCCGACGGCCTGCGCCCGCTCGATCGCGCGAAGACGCAATTCGGGATCCACCTTCGTCGACAGCGCGATCTGGCGGATGGCAGCCGGCGCGCCGTTCTTGATGAGGCGGTCGTCGAGGGCATAACCGGCTTCGATCGCCATCGAGAGCATCAGCCCGCCCGGCGTGGGCGGCATTGCCGCATCGTCGTTCTTGAGCCCGCCGAGCCGTTCGATGATGGCGAAGAACGCGGCGGGGACCGCCGCTTCCTGCTCGCGCATCAGGTCGGCGATCAGCGCCGCGCGCGCATGATCGCCCGCCAGCGCGAGGCAAAAAGCCTGGGCCTGCCGCCAGTAGAGGCCGTTGTACCGGCCGATATTTGCCGTGACGCGGCCGCAGGCGTCCGCGCTGTTGCCGTCGAAGAAGAGGAGTTCGGATTCCGTCTGCGCGAACTTCTCGTTCCGGCCCTCCTCGGGGATCAGCCGCAGGAGGGCGAGCGCATTCGCGACATCGCCCATCGCGATCAGCCGGTCGACCCGCAAGCGGATGAAACTGGCGGATTCGGGCTTGCCCTCGGGAACGATTCCGCGGGACAGGAGAATCCGCGACGCCAGCGACCTGATCGACGGCGATAGCGACGATTCCGGCATCCGCGGCATCAGGGACGCCACAACGGGCCAGGGCGTGCCGGCCCAGAAATCCGTCTCGAAGCCGTTCTCGGCGGGACCGATCAGCCCGACGGCGTCGGCATTCACGGCGTCGAGCGAGTTGACGACGATCGCATCCTTGGATGCGGCGGATCCGGCGGCGTCGGCGGAGGGCTCCGGCGGGGTTTCCGCCGGCGCGGGCGCCGCGACGGGCGGCGCATCCCGCTTCAGCAGCAGGGGCTGGGCCGCAAGCGGCAGCGAGATCAGGGAAAGCGCGGCGGCCAGGCCGCCCAGCCATGCGATGCGCCGGCAGGCGCGATCAGCGCGGGAAGCGATCATTGGGTATGGTTTTCTCCACCGCGACGGACGGCGCGGGAATGTCCCAGGAAGCGAGGAACACTGCACCCGCTCCCAGCAGCAAAAGCGCCATGATGATGACCAGGGATGTGAATTTAAGCTTCATTCTGCGCCGGACCTTGGATTTTGCCTACCTCACGCCGTTCGGCGAACACTCACACATACGGGCGACATTCGCCTGGAATCGTCGTATATTCGGACGGATAATGAATTTTTGTGGCGATTTCGGGGCAGTGTATCGACTGCGGGAAGCGCTTTCAACGTCGCGAACGTGTCCGACCCATGGCCGGTAATGAAAAGAGCCCTCCACGCTTGAATTCCGTGGAACCAGAAAAATCGATCGTTCTCGTCGGCCTGATGGGCGCGGGAAAGACGTGTATCGGCATGCGCCTGGCCAAAAAGCTGGGAATGGAATTCGTGGACGCGGACGCCGAAATCGAATCCGCCGCAGACTGCACCATCGAGGAAATCTTCGAACGCTACGGCGAGCAGGCCTTCCGCGACGGCGAACGGCGCGTGATCGCGCGCCTTCTCGAGGAAAAGCCGCGCGTCCTGGCGACCGGCGGCGGCGCGTTCATGAATTCGGAAACGCGCGACAACGTGCGCCGGTCTGGCATCTCCATCTGGCTGAAGGCGGACCTCGACGTGCTCCTGCAACGGGTCTCGCGCCGCAACAACCGGCCGCTGCTGAAGAAGGTCAACCGCCGCGAAACGCTCGCGAGGCTGATCGAAGAGCGGTATCCGAGCTACGAGACGGCCGACATCACGATCGAGACCGGCAACGAATCGCCCGATGCCACCGTCGACCGGGTGATGTCCGCCCTCGCGGAACGGTCGCGCGCGGCTACGGAAAACGCGGCCGCCGAATGACCGCGTCCCCCGATACGCTGCGCGTCGAGCTCGGCGACCGCGCCTATGACATCGTGATCGGCGAAGGCCTGATCGACGGGCTGGGCCCGGCCGTCCGGAACGCCCTGGGCAAACCGGCTTGCTGGATCGTTACCGACGAAACGGCGGGCGGCCTGTTTCTCGACAGGGCGCTGGAGTCGCTCTCCGCGGCGGGGCTCGAAGCCCGGTCGATCGTCCTGCCGCCCGGCGAGGCGTCCAAGTCGTTTCCGACGTTCGAGCGGGTCGTGACCGAGGTTCTCGACGGCGCGCCGGAACGCGGATCGGCCCTGATCGCGCTCGGCGGCGGCGTCGTCGGCGACCTGACCGGGTTCGCCGCCAGCGCCGTGATGCGCGGCATCGGTTTCGTGCAGGTGCCCACCACCCTGCTCTCGCAGGTCGACAGTTCGGTCGGCGGCAAGACCGGCATCAATACCCGACACGGAAAGAATCTGGTCGGCGCCTTTTATCAGCCGCGCCTCGTGCTCGCCGATACCGCGACGCTCGACACGCTGCCGCGGCGCGAACTTCTTGCCGGCTATGCCGAGGTCGTGAAGTACGGGCTGATCCGGGACCGCGGGTTTTTCGAATGGCTCGAGACCAACGGTGCGGGCGTTATCGGGGGCGACCGGTCCGCTCAGCAATATGCGGTGCGCGAAAGCTGCGCCGCGAAGGCCGCCGTCGTGGCCCAGGACGAACGCGAAAACGACGTTCGGGCGCTCCTAAATTTCGGCCACACGTTCGGGCACGCGCTCGAGGCCGAAACCGGTTTCGGACCCGACCTCCTGCACGGCGAGGCCGTCTCGATCGGCATGATCATGGCCCTGGAGCTTTCGGCAGCGCTGGGGCTCTTCGCATCCGACGACGTCGAGCGCGTGCGACGCCATTTTACCGCCGTCGGCTTGCCGACCGCCGTTCCGGCGCGTCCGGGCGAGCGCTGGGAAACCGGACGGCTCCTCGCGCATATGGCGCACGACAAGAAGGTCCGGAACGGCCGGGTCACGTTCATTCTCTCCCGCGGAATCGGCGATGCGTTCGTTGCGGCGGACGTCGATCTCGCCGACGTCGCGCCGGTCATCGACAGCGCGATCGCGGCGTGAAAGGCCCGGCGATGCGCCACATCCGGCAAGACCAGCAACACACATTGCATCTCGATAACAGACTGAATCCATGGAATTAGCGACACTCGCCGCGATCGGCGGCATCTTCGTGCTCCTTTTGCTGTCGGCTTTCTTTTCCGGCTCGGAGACGGCGCTTACGGCGGCGTCCCGCCCGCGCATGCATCAGCTCGAATCGAAGGGCGACAAGCGGGCCAAGCTCGTGAACCGGCTGCGCGAGGACCAGGATCACATGATCGGCACGATCCTGCTGGGCAACAATCTGGTGAACATCCTCGCCTCGGCGATGGCGACCAGCGTGCTGATCAGCCTGTTCGGCGAGACCGGCGTGGTCTACGCGACGCTGGCGATGACGCTGCTGGTCCTGATCTTCGGCGAGATCCTGCCCAAGACCTACGCCTTCCGGAACGCCGAGAAACTCGCGTGCACGATCGCGCCGACCTTCCGGGTTCTGGTGCGCGTGCTGGCGCCGATCATGTCGGCGATCCAGTTCGTCATCCGGGGCGCGCTGCGCCTGTTCGGCGTGCGCATGGACAACGATTCGGAGTGGAGCGCGACCGTCGAGGAACTGCGCGGCGCGATCGAGCTTCACCGCGGCAGCGGCGCGATGGCGCGGCACGAGCGGGCGATGCTGCACAGCATCCTCGACCTGACCGACGTGGACGTCGAGATGGTCATGCAGCACCGCCGGGAGATCTTCATGATCGACGCCAGCCTGCCGACCAGTAAGATCGTCGAGGAAGCGCTCGACAGCCCGTTCACCCGAATTCCGCTGTGGCGCGAAACGCCGGACAACATCGTCGGCGTCATGCACGCCAAGGCGATGCTGCGGGAGGTGCACGCGCACACCGGCGATCTCGATGCGCTCGACCTCGACAAGATCGTCACGCCTCCGTGGTTCATTCCGGAGACGACGACGCTGTTCGAACAGCTACAGGCGTTCCGCCGCCGCCGCGAGCATTTCGCGCTGGTTGTCGACGAATACGGCGCGCTGATGGGCGTCGTGACGCTGGAGGACATCCTTGAGGAGATCGTCGGCGACATCTCCGACGAGCACGACGTCACCCCCATCGGCGTCCGGCCGCAGCGGGACGGCTCCTACCTGATCGCCGGCGGCGTCACCGTCCGCGACTTGAACCGGCGGTTCGGCTGGGACCTGCCCGACCAGGACGCGGCGACCATTGCCGGGCTGGTGATCCACGAAGCGAAGCTGCTGCCGGAGACCGGCCAGATCTTCCATTTTCACGGCTTCCGGATCGAGGTCGTCCGCCGGCAGCGCAACCGGATCACGATGCTCCGGCTCGAACGCCTGAACGACAACGGCGAGGAACTCGAGGCAGCCGCCGCATCGGCGTCGTCTTCCTGAGCGCGACGCCTCCCGAACCAGAGGAAATTCCATGCCCCTTTCCACGCCGGACGCGGACCGCGAGCCGATACACACGCGCACCATGGAGTGCCGCAGCTTCCGCCGCTCGGACGGGCTGTGGGATATCGAGGGGCACCTGACGGACATCAAGTCCTATTCGTTCTTCAACGACTTCCGCGGCGAGATACCGTCCGGCGAGCCGCTGCACGACATGTGGCTTCGGCTGACCGTCGACCGGGAATTCACGGTCCGCGAGGTCGAAGTGACGACCGACAAGGGACCGTACGAAATCTGCCCCGCCATCCTGCCGCAGTTTCAGAAGCTGAAGGGCCTCAAGATCGGCCCGGGATGGAACCGCCGCGTCCGCGAAAATCTGGGTGGATCGAGGGGGTGCGCGCACCTCGTCGACCTGCTGCGGCCTATCGCGACGGTTGCATTCCATACGGTCCAGTGGTCGGACTCGGCGCCGGCGAACAAGGGCGAGACGCGCGAACCCCTGTCGCGGCCGCCGCTGAACACATGCCATGTCTGGGCGGCGGACGGCGAAAAGGTCCGAACGGAGTTTCCGGACTTCTACACTGGCGGCGACTAGCCGGTCGTCCCGGGGGCCGGGTCAGGACGGATTCGCCGCGGATCTGAAGTAGTTGACGATATAGATTCGCATTGCCGACGTCAGGCGGGTGCCGCCGCGCGTCCGGTCTATGTCCGTGCATATTTCATGCACCGACCGTTGTTCTCTTCCGGCGATCTCGCGCAACGCTTCCCACAAGTCAGGTTCGAGACGCACGCTCGTCCGCCGATTCCCCAGATTTACATTTCTTGTCACAAGAGGGGACGCTGCAACCACTAGACCCTCCCTAATATTTTTGCCCCAACACCAATTCAGAGTTGAGTTATACAACACACTATTACGTCCATTAGTTTAACTCAACAACAGAATTGGCGACAAGAGGGTTCGGGGTACTTGCGCCGGTAGGCGATCTGGCGATGTATTTCGACCGGATTACGCAGCCGGGGGTGGAGACGCCGACAGGGAAAGGGCATGCACCGGCCCCTCGAGTTCCTCGGCGAGCAGCTCGTAGACCATGCGCTGACGCGCGACGCGCGACACGCCGTCGAACGCCGCGGAGACGATTTCGACGCGAAAATGCGTCTCCCCCTCGGGCCGGGCGCCGACGTGACCCGCGTGGAGATGCGATTCGTCGACGATCTTGAGCGAGACGGGCGCGAACGCGGCGGTCAGTTTCTGTTCGATAGTGCGGGCGACGGACACGGAGGGAACCTCTTCTGCTGGATCTCGATCCCGCGCCTTGAGGGCCGGTCCCGTCCGGGTCGGCCAGCTTCTTGCACGGGCATTTCGGGGCGACCATACTGCGCCGATGGACCGCCAGAAAGTCATATCCGGGTTTCCGGACGTCGAGGCCGCGTCGGACGACGCGGGCGAGGCCGTCTGCGCGCACCCGGAGTGCTCGGAGAAGGCGGAGTTCCGGGCGCCGAAGTCGCGGGAGACGCTCGAGGAGTTCTACTGGTTCTGCCTCGAGCATGTGCGCGAATACAACGCGGGCTGGAATTATTTCGCCGGTATGGACGATGACGCGATCGAGAGATCGGTCCGCGAGGATACGGTATGGCGCCGGCCGACCTGGCCGCTCGGCGTCCGGCCCGGCGCGGCGGCGTTCCACGATCCGCTCGGCATCCTGGGGCCGGCGGCTGCCGTCGACCCTGCCAAGGCCCGCGCAGGCGAAGTCCAGCGCCGCGCGATGACCGGCGCGGAGCGCCAGGCGATGGCGGAACTCGGTCTCGAGCCGCCGGTCAGCCGGGAAGACGTCAAGACGCGTTACAAAATACTTGCCAAAACGTTGCATCCCGATGCAAACGGGGGCGACAAGAGGGCTGAAGAACGGCTAAAATCTGTCAATCACGCCTACAAGACGTTGAGAGACAGCGACCGCCTGACATAGCGCGGATCGTCTTTTTTACGTTTTCGTTTGAGGAATGGAGTTGAATGGCCTCTAAGAACACACCCGCCGTCGCGGCTATTACCGAGATCGACGAACCGGATACCACGATCAAAGCGCGGGATGCCTTCGATCTAGATATCGACATGGAGGTTCCGGCCTTCAGCAAATCCACCGAGTACGTACCGGATCTCGATCCGACCTACTGCTTCGACCATGACACGACGCTGGCCATTCTGGTCGCGTTCGCGCACAACCGGCGCCTGCTCATCCAGGGCTATCACGGCACCGGCAAGTCG
>JAYPTI010000032.1:14545-22961 GCA_038133505.1 Alphaproteobacteria bacterium | reverse complement strand
AGACCGCAATCGCGTAATCGCCGATCTTACGGTGGCTGTAGCCGAGATAGTTCAGTGCGTCGGGATGGCGGGGCTTTTCCTTCACGACGTCGTTGAGCAGGGAGATGGCGCGGCGGAAATTCTCGGCCTTAACCTCGCGCACGGCCTTCCGGTAGGTGTCATCCGCGCTGGGCCGGGACATCTGCATGCTGTCGGAACCCGCCGCCAGGACATGTCCGGGGAGAGAAACTGCCACGATGGCGGCAGCGGCTATTGCTGTAAGGAATTTCATGATCTGGACCTGTATCGGTTTGTTCGGGGCGTCGATGCCACACATGCAAAAACACGTTAGCAGACAAATTACTCCGTTTGCCCCCGATAATTCGCTGTGACCGGCGTCACAGCGCTCCGAAACGCATGATTTGGATTGGTAGACCCCAGTATTTCTGTTACAGCACTTGCCCTTCGGCAATCGAAGAGCCATCTGACGGGCATGTCCAAAAACAATACGAGCCCAGAACGACGCGGTAAGGCGCGTGATCGCCTGGCGCAGCGGAAAAAAAGGCACCTGACTGGCCGCATACGCGGTTATTTCCTGGCCGGCATTCTGGTTACGGCGCCAATCGGCATCACCTTCTACATCTCATGGCTTCTGATCCGCTGGGTGGATTCGAAGGTCACGCCCCTTCTGCCCGACGCCTACAATCCGGAAACCTATCTCCACCACGCAATCCCCGGGATGGGGCTGATTATCGTCTTCCTGGCGTTGACGTTCATCGGCTGGGCGACCGCGGGCCTGCTGGGGCGGCTGTGGACCCGGCTCAGCGAACGCATTCTCGCCCGGATGCCGGTGATCCGGAGCGTCTACGGGGCGGTCAAGCAGATTATCGAGACCATCCTGAAGCAGCAGTCCAATGCGTTCCGGGAGGTCGTGCTGTTCGAATACCCGCGACGCGGGAGCTGGGCGCTCGGCTTCATTACCGGCCAGACGCAGGGCGAAGTTCAGAACCTGACCCAGGAAGACGTCGTCAACGTGTTCCTGCCGACGACACCGAACCCCACGTCCGGATACCTGCTGTTCATCCCGCGGCGCGAACTCGTGATCCTCGACATGACGGTCGAGGAAGGGATCAAAATGGTGGTGTCGGGCGGTATCGTGACGCCCCCCGACCGGCGCTCGGCCGCCAAGAAGGCGGAAAAGCGCGTCGACGCGGTCGACGGCGACAGGCAGACGATCCCCTACTCCAGCAACGACGACAAGAACCAGTCGGCCGCCGAATAGCGCCCTAACCCGACAACGCCGTTTTCACCACCGCATCCCGTTCGAACAGGTAGAGCAGCGTTCGCAGCGCTTCGCCGCGGTCGCTTTTCACGTCCGGGTCACGTTGCAGGATCAGCTTGGCGTCGTCGCGCGCGGCGGCGATCAGATCGGCGTGGACGGCGAGATCGGCCATCCGGAATTGCGGCAGGCCGCTCTGGCGCGTTCCGAGTACTTCGCCCGCGCCCCGCAGCCTTAGATCCTCCTCTGCGATCACGAACCCGTCGTCGGTATCGCGCATCACGCGAAGCCGGGCCTTCGCGGTTTCCGATACGGCGTCGCCGTACAGCAGCAGGCAGGAGGACTTCCTGTCGCCGCGGCCGACGCGGCCCCGAAGCTGGTGAAGCTGGGCTAGCCCGAAACGCTCGGCCTGCTCGATCACCATGATGGTCGCCTCAGGCACGTCGACGCCGACCTCGATCACCGTCGTCGCCACCAGGATATCGAGGCCGCCGTTCGCGAATTTTTGCATCACGGCGTCCTTTTCCGGGCCCTTCATGCGGCCGTGCACGAGGCCCGCGCGGTCGCCGAAGCGCTGGGCGAGCGCTGCATGGCGTGCCGTCGCGGCTGCGAAATCGACGCTCTCGGAGTCCTCCACCAGCGGACAGACCCAGTAGACCCGCGCGCCGTCTTTTATGGCGCCGCGCAACCGGTCCACGACCTCTTCTATACGGGACAGCGGCAACGCACGGGTTTCGATGGGCTGCCTGCCGGCGGGCTTGTCGGTCAGGCGAGACGTCTCGAGATCGCCGTAAGCCGTCATCATCAACGTGCGCGGGATGGGCGTCGCCGTCATGACCAGTATGTCCGCCGCTGCGCCCTTACCGGCCAACGCAAGCCGCTGATGCACGCCGAAGCGGTGCTGTTCGTCGACGACGACCAGCGCGAGGTCCTTGAAGCGGATGTCGTCCTGGAACAGGGCGTGGGTGCCGATGGCGATAGGCGTGCGGCCGCTCTCGAGTTCCTCGACCATCGCCTCGCGCCGCTTTCCCTTGTCGCGGCCGGTAATGAGGACGACCGAAACGCCGATCTTCTCGGCGAGAGGCGCAATGGTCGCGTAATGCTGGCGCGCGAGGATTTCGGTCGGCGCCATCAGCGCCGCCTGGCTTCCCGCTTCGACCGCGGTTAGCATCGCGATCAGCGCGACTACCGTCTTGCCCGACCCGACGTCGCCTTGAAGCAGACGGAGCATACGCGTTTCCGACGCCATGTCGCCGGTAATATCCTCGATGGCGCGGATCTGCGAACCGGTCAGCTCGAAGGGCAATGCCGCGGATACTTTCGAGCGCAACGATCCGTCGCCGGAAATCCGGCGACCTGCCCGTTTCCGCTGCCGACTGCGGACGATCAGAAGGGCGAGCTGGTTGGCCAGCAGTTCGTCGTAGGCGAGCCGTTCGCGTTCCGGTGCGTGCGGTTCGAGGTCGTCCTCCGATTGCGGCGCGTGCGCGCGCCGGAGCGACGCCTGCCAGCCGAACCAACCCCGCTGCGCCGTCCAGGCAGGATCGTTCCATTCCGGCAGCTCCGGCGCGAGGTCCAGTGCGCCTTCGATCGCGCGATGCAGCGGCTTCGGCGTGAGCCCTGTCGTCAGCGGATAGACCGGCTTGACGCCCTGGATATCGTCCCGTTCGGAAAGCGTCCCGATATGATCCGGATGCGTCATCTGGACGTCGCCGCGATAGTGCTCGATGCGGCCGCTGACGATGCGCTTTTCTCCTTCGGGCAGGATCTTGCGCAGATAGTCCTCACGGCCGTTGAAGAAGACCAGCGTCAGAAACCCCGTTTCGTCGCTGCAGCGTATGCGGTACGGGACGCCGCGCCGGGGCGCGGGCTGGTGCTTGTCGACGGTTACCTCGATCGTGGCGATCGAATCGTCCGGCGCCGCCATGATCTTAGGCGAGAAGCGCCGGTCGATCAGGCCGGACGGCAGGTGCCAGAGGAGATCCACGATCTGCGGGCCGGCAAGCTTTTCGATCAGCTTGCCGATCTTCGGTCCGATGCCCGGCAGCTTCGTGACCGGGGCAAACAGCGGAAAAAGGATCTCTGGTCGCATGTGCAGTGTCGAATGTGTCGATAACGGCTGACAGATCGCGCTTGGCTATTTATACCAGCCTACGCTCAGGAGCAGGACGTGTCCGAAGACCTCGAAACGAAACGCCGCAAACTCCGGTTCCGCAGCCTCCGGCGCGGCACCAAGGAGAGCGATCTCGTCATGGGCGGTTTCGCCGAGGCGCGGCTACACAGTCTCGATGCGGACCAGCTCGACCGTTTCGAAGCCCTTCTCGACGAGAACGATCAGGACGTCCTGAGCTGGGTGATCGAGATGAAGCCGCCGCCGGCAGACTTCGATACGGACGTTCTTGCCATGCTGCGTGAGTTCAAGAAGAGCCTGCAATAGTTTGAACGGAAAAGAGAAAATTCTTTCCGCCAGTGGCCGCTTCCTGCTTTCCGGATGCCCGGAAGGTTTCGATGCGCTGTGGCTCGCAGATACGCTGCGGCGGCAAGATGCACCGCGTCTGCATCTCCATATCGCCCGCGACGCCTCCCGCATGTCGGCCCTTGCCGATGCGCTCGCCTTCTTCGCGCCGGAGATCGCGACGCTCTCCTTTCCCGCCTGGGACTGTCTTCCCTACGACCGGGTATCGCCGAATCGCGACATCGTCTCGCGGCGGATCGACACGCTCGCGGCACTCGCGAACCGGACCGACGAAACGGCGCCGCTTGTCGTGATCACGTCGGTGAACGCTGTCGTCCAGCGCGTGCCGGCCCGCGGGATGCTGGAAGACGCGACGCGCCATTTTGCCCGGAACGCGCGGCTCGATCTCGACGATCTGGCGGATTTCTTTACGCGCAACGGCTTCGAGCGCGTCGGAACGGTCCGCGAACCCGGCGAATACGCCGTCCGCGGCGGCATCGTCGACATATTCCCGCCCGGCGACGAGACGCCCGTTCGCCTCGACCTGTTCGGCGACGAAATCGAGGCTCTGCGCCGTTTCGACCCCGTCAACCAGCGCACGCTGGACTCGATCGACGCAATTTCGCTGAAACCGGCGAGCGAAGTCGCCCTGGACGAGGCGGCGATCGCTCGGTTCCGCACCGGATATCGCGCGGCCTTCGGCTCGGTGACCGAAGACCCCTTCTACGTCGCGATCAGCGAAGGGCGGAAGCAGATCGGCATGGAGCACTGGCTGCCGCTGTTCCACGAGCGGCTGGAGACGCTGTTCGACTATCTGCCCGGCGCGTCGGTCAGTCTCGACAACGAGACCGACAAGGTTGCCGACGGCCGCTTCGAGATGATCGCGGATTACTACGACGCCCGCGTGACCTATCTGGAGACCCGGCCCAAAGGCGCGGCCGATACGGCGCCGCCCTACCGGCCTCTGGCGCCGAACACCCTCTATCTGGATGCCGAAGCCTTCGAACGGGAACTCGGGGAACGCCCGGTCGCTCAGATATATCCGTTCGCGGCGCCGGAAGGCATCGCTTCCGCCGGGTATGCGGGCGTGATGGCGATCGGCGCGCGGCGCGTGCCCGATTTTGCCGAAGCGCGCGCGCGCGGCGGCTCGGCCCAGCGCAAGGACGACGAGCCGGAGACGGTTTTTGACCTCGTCGCGACGCATTTCCGGAACGATATCGACCGGGGGCGGCGCGTGCTCATCACTGCCTACACCCAGGGATCGCGCGAGCGCCTCGCGCAGCTTCTTCGCGACCATGCGATCGGGCCCGTGACGCCCGTCGACAGTTGGGCGGAAGCCGCAGCCCTGCCGCCGCACGAAATTGCGCTTGCGGTCCTCCCGGTCGAGAACGGATTTACCGCCGAAACCGTCACGCTGGTGACGGAACAGGACATTCTCGGCGACCGGATCGTCCGCACCGAAAAACGCCGCCAGCGGGCGGAGAACTTCATCACCGACGTCTCCGAGATTGCGATCGGCGACCTCGTCGTGCACGTCGATCACGGGATCGGCCGGTACAACGGCCTCGAGACGCTCGACGTCGCAGGCGCGCCGCACGACTGCCTGCGCGTCTTGTATGCGGGCGACGACAGGCTTTATGTGCCCGTGGAGAATGTGGAGGTCCTGACCCGCTACGGCTCCGGCGACATGCCGGCGACCCTCGACCGGCTCGGCGGCGCGGGCTGGCAGGCGCGCAAGTCTCGGATGAAGGAACGGCTTCGCGATATCGCCGACCAGCTCATCCGCATCGCCGCAGAAAGGTCGCTTCGCCCGGGTGTGAAGATCGAGGCGCCCGAAAGCCTGTCGCAGGAATTCGCGGCACGGTTTCCCTACACGGAGACCGACGACCAGGCATCCGCGATCGCGGAAACGCTCGACGATCTCAAGTCGGGACGTCCGATGGACCGGCTCGTCTGCGGCGACGTCGGCTTCGGCAAGACCGAAGTGGCGCTGCGCGCCGCGTTCGCCGCCGTCATGTCCGGTCAGCAGGTCGCGGTCGTCGTGCCGACCACCCTCCTCTCGCGCCAGCATTTCGCAACGTTCGTCGAGCGCTTTTCGGGCGTCCCGGTCCGCATCGAGCAGCTGTCCCGCCTCGTCACCGGCAAGGCGGCGGACAGCGTGCGCGCCGGCATCGCCAACGGCGAGGTCGACATCGTCGTCGGCACCCACGCGTTGCTCAGCAAATCGGTGTCTTTCAAGAATCTCGGGCTGCTGATCGTCGACGAGGAGCAGCATTTCGGCGTCACCCACAAGGAACGACTGAAGAACCTCAAGACCGACGTCCACGTCCTCACCCTGACGGCGACGCCGATCCCGCGGACGCTCCAGATGGCGCTGACCGGCGTCAAGGAGATGAGCCTGATCGGCACGCCGCCGGTCGACCGCCTGGCCGTCCGGACGTTCGTCATGCCGTTCGATCCGGTGATGATCCGCGAAGCCATCATGCGGGAGCATTTCCGCGGCGGTCAGATTTTCTATGTGTGCCCGCGGATCGCCGATCTGGATGCGGTCGCCGCAGATCTGCGCGAACTCGTGCCGGAGGTGAAGATCGCCGTCGCGCACGGCCAGATGGGCACCAAGGGTCTCGAGGACGTGATGACCGCCTTCTACGAAGGCCAGGTCGACCTGCTGCTGTCGACGCAGATCGTCGAATCCGGGCTCGATATCCCGCGGGCGAACACGATGATCATCCACCGCGCCGATATGTTCGGTCTTGCCCAGCTCTACCAGCTTCGCGGGCGCATCGGCCGGTCGAAACTCCGTGCCTACTGCTACCTGACACTGCCCAACGACCGGAAGCTGACCGACGCCGCGCACAAGCGCCTCGAGGTGATGCAGGCCCTCGATACGCTCGGCGCCGGGTTCACGCTCGCGAGCCATGACCTCGACATCCGCGGCGCCGGCAATCTTCTGGGCGAGGAACAGTCCGGCCACATCCGCGAAGTCGGCGTCGAACTCTATCAGCACATGCTCGAAGAGGCCGTGGCGGCGGCCAAGGGCGTCGAGGACGCCGAGGACCGCGACTGGAGCCCGCAGATCAATATCGGTATCCCGGTTCTCATTCCGGAAAACTACGTGTCGGACCTCGACGTCCGACTCGGTCTCTACCGCCGGATCGCAGACCTGCAGAACCGCGACGACAGCGAGGCCTTCGCGGCGGAGCTGATCGACCGGTTCGGCTCGCTGCCCGGCGAGGTCGAGAACCTGCTGCAGATCGTGACGATCAAGCGCAACTGCCGCGCCGCCGGCATCGCCAAGCTCGACGCCGGACCGAAGGGCGCCACCGTCTCGTTCCGCGACAACAGTTTTGCGAACCCGGCGGGACTGGTAACCTTCGTCACCGACGATGTGGGGCGGACGAAGCTTCGTCCCGATCATACGCTGGTCTGCCGCCGCGACTGGACACGCGGCGCGGAGCGCCTTCGAGGCGCCCGCCAGCTGTCCGAAAAGCTAGCCGAAATTGCCGGCGCGGCCTGACAGGAGACGAACGACCGGATGAAAGTCGAACACCCGCTCTATTTCGAGGACTTCGCCGAAGGACAGGTTTACGAAACCGAGTCGTGGACGGTCGGCGAGAAGGAAATCCTCGCCTTCGGCCGCAAATATGCGCCGCTGCCCTATCACACCGACGTGGAGGCGGCGCGCGAGACGGCTTTCGGCGGACTTGTCGCGGCCGGCTACCAGACGGCGGCCATCACGTTCAGCCTGTTCGCCCGGACCGGCGCGCTGACCGAAAGCGGCATGGGCTCGCCCGGTGTCGACAGCCTGCGCTGGAAACGGCCGGTGAAAGCCGGCGACACGCTTCACGTGCTCGCAAACATCGTGGAGGTTTCGCCCGCCCCGAAGGAAGGCGGGCGCGACGCCGTTCGCATCCGCTACGATACGATCAACCAGGACGACGACGTCGTCATGACCCTGACGAGCCTTCATTTCGTCAAATCCCGCAACGCCTGAGCCAGAAAGAACGCGTATGTCAGACAAACTTCCCATTCGACTTGCGGCGGGCTCGGGTCCGACGTTCGGCGTCGACGATCTCGCCTGTGCCGCGGCCACCCATCTCGGCCTGTGGGCGGACGAAGGCCTCGACGTTGCGTGGACGCCGGTTCATGGCGGCGTCGCCGCGATTAACGCCGTTCTCGACGGCACGGTCGACGTCTCCTACGGCGGGCTCGGCCCGGTCATCAAGTCGCGCGCCGAGGGCAATCCCGTCCGCGCCGTCGTCTCGATGGCCCGCGGTCTCGCGCAGAACCTGATCGTCCAGAAGCGCATCGGATCGACGGATGACCTGAAGGGCGTCTCCTGGGCGCTCGACGGGATGAACGCGCTCAGCCACCACATGGCGCGGCTCACCGTGCGCGCACTCGGCATCGACGAGGCGGACATCGACTGGCAGGTCGTCGGTCCGCCGCCGCAGCGGATCGACCGGCTGCTGTCGGATACGATCGACGTCTCGCTGATCCGCGTCGAGGAAGCGATCTCGCTAAGCCTCGAGCACGCCGACAAGGTCCATAACCTGCTCGGTTTCGCCGATCTGAAGAAGCTGGTGCCGACGCAGCCGCACGGCGTGCTGGGCACGACCGAAGCCTACGAAGCGGCGCATCCGGAGGAATTGGCGCGCCTCACCCGCGGCATGATCCGCGCATCGCGCGCCCTGCACGACGACTAC
>JAYPTI010000032.1:0-14535 GCA_038133505.1 Alphaproteobacteria bacterium | reverse complement strand
CTACGAGATCTTCCGCAAGGTCTACGACGCGCATGTCAGCGTCCCCGTGCCGGACGATATGATCCGGACGGTGTGGCAGCAGGAGCACGACTCCGGCGGTTTCGCGGTCAACGGCGAGATGTCCGACGGGCACTGGCAGGAACAGATGCGGCTCTACCGCGAGCTCTATCCGGAGCTGCCGCAGGTCTCGCTCGACGACATCCTGCCACGGGTCTTCGTCGCGGATGCCCTGGAGGCGCTCGGCCGCCACGGCGGCGGTTTCGACAAGAGCTGAGGGCGTTCAGGCCGCCGCGATGCGCCGCCGGTGATGCAGGTTCCCGTAAATGCCGCTTAGCAGCGACATCAGGCTGAGGACGAAAACGATCACGACCAGCGGCATGAACGACCCGTCGTAAAGCGCCGAGATGAACAGCGACGACGAGGCCGGGGCGAAGAAATTCAGGAACATCACCGTGCCGGACGCTGTGCCGGTCAGGTCGGATTCGGCGTTGATCGCGGCTGCCTGCGCATGCGGCATCGCGAGGCCCTGACCGATGCTCATCAGGCCGCCGGGAATGAACAGCGCCAACGGCTCCATCGGCATGAACAGCACGGCGATCGCGAGGATCTCGATGGTGATCAACGTCAGGACGCCGCCGAAAACGACCATGTAGTCGGAAGTGACCCGCGTTCCGATCCGCCCGCTGATGAAGTTTCCCCCCATGAAGGTGATCGTCAGGATCATGAAATAAAGGCCGTACTCGCCGGACGTGCCCTGGTAGTGATCCTGCATCAGGTAGCTGCTGTACGTCGCGAGGGCGAAAAAGGAGGCGGAGCTGAAGGCCGGAAAGAACGCGTAGCCGACGAATTCGCGGTTGCGGATCAGCCGGCCGTAGTCGCGCAGCAGCGATCCTCCCCTGCGCGGGCCGGTCCGCCGGTTATGATGCGTTTCCCGGATCACGAGGCTGCCGAGGACGATGACGACGAGCGACGTGACGGTCGCGAAGACGAACACGGATTGCCAGCCGAACAAATCCGAAATACCGCCGCCGATCGGCGGTGCGAGCGTCGGTCCGAGAACGTAGGCCGCGGTGATATAGGCGATGACCTGCGCGAGCTTTTCGGGGCCGTACACATCCCGGGCGATCGCGCGTGCCAGTACCACGCCGCAGCCGGCGGCAAGGGCCTGCAGGAGCCGTCCGGCGATCAGGACTTCGAAACCGGGCGCGACGGCGCAGATGATCGAGCCGGCGACGAACAGCGCGAGACCGACGAGAAGAACCGGTTTGCGGCCGTATCGGTCGGACGCGCTGCCGTAGATCAGCGTGCCGAACGCCATGACGAACAGCACCATGCTGAAAGTCAGCGTCGTCATCACCGTCGAGACGCCGAAGATCTGCTGGATGACCGGCATGATCGGCAGATACATGTGGACGGCGAGCGGGCCGATCAGCGTGATCGCGATCAGCGCGACGAGAAACAGCCAGCCCGGGCCGCTCTTTGTGGCGGGAGATGCGTCGGTCAGGACACGACCTCCCGACGCAGGACCTTGCCCACCGGGCTTTTCGGGAGCGCGTCGACGAATTCGACGACGTGGGGAGCCTTGTAGGGCGCGATGCGGCTGCGGACGTCCTGCCGGATCTGCTCGGCCAGCGCGTCGCCCGCCGTCTCGCCGTCACGGACGACGCAGACGGCGCGGATCCGGTTGCCGATTTCCGCATCCTTCAGCGGCACAATGCACGCCTCGACCACCGCCGGATGCTGCCGGAGCACGTTCTCGATCTCGTAGGGCGAAATGAAGATGCCGCGGCTCTTGAAGCAGTCGTCGCTGCGGCCGGCGATATAGTAGTAGCCGTCGGCATCGCGGGATGCGAGGTCGCCCGTGTGATACCAGCCGTCGTGAACGACCTCGGCCGTCTTTTCGGGATCCTTGTGATAGCCGAGGAAGAAACCCGGATTGTCCGACGCGATCAGGAAATGACCGACCTCGTCCGGCGGCAGCTCGTTGAAGTCGTCGTCCATCACCGCCACGCGGGTGCCCGGGATCGGCACGCCGATGGAGCCCGGCTTCACGGGCTGCAGCGGCCCCTGCCCCAGGACCATCTGCATCTCCGAGACGCCGTAATGCTCCCAGATGTCGCAGCCGATGCGATCCTTGAATTCCTGCCAGGTTGCGGCTTCGAGCGCTTCGCCGGTCGCGTTGCAGCCGCGGAGGCTCGACAGGTCGTAGTCGTTCTCCACGCCGTCGATGGCGAGGATGCGGCGATAGACGGTGGCGACCGAATACATCAGCGTCACCTTGTGGCGCTGGATCGTCGCAAGGACGTTCTCCGCGCTCGGCCGGTCCTCGAGGATCACGCCGGTGACGCCGTTGCGGATCGGGAACATCACGTTGTGGCCGAGCGCGCTGATGAAGCTCCATTCGCCGGTGGCGTAGGCCCGGTCTTCCTCTTCGGGCGGCAGGCGGTAGCGGTTGGAATCGCCGAGCGCGACCACCCAGCGGTGCGCGTGCACGATCCCCTTGGGACGGCCCGTCGTCCCCGACGTGTAGACGAAGAAAGCGGGCTCGTTCGCGCTCGTGTCCGCCGTCGGATATTCGCCCTCCGGCGCGGCGGCGATCAGGGCTTCGTAGTCGCTTGCGGCCGTTGTCGCTTCTCCGCGCGCGATGACGATGCCGGCGGACAGCTTGTCGGAGAGCCCCAGGACGGGCTCGGCCAGCGTCCCGAGCGTCACCGCCGCCTTGGCGTCCGAGTGGCCGAGGACATAGTCGACCTCTTCCGCACCGAGCAGCGAGTTCTGCAGGACCGGCAGCGCGCCAATTTTCAGGAGCGCATAGACGGTCTCCGCGAACTCGATGCAGTTGTGCATCCGCACCAGCACCGGCATGCCGCGCTCGATGCCCGACGTGGCGAGCCCGTGGGCCAGCCGGTTCACCCGTGCGCGGAAATCCGCATAGGAGATTTCGCCGCCGTCCCAGACGAAAGCAGTCCGTTCGAGGAGTCCCCTTTCCTCAATCCGGTCAATGACTTCGCCGGCGATATTCAGGCGATCCGGAATCTCCCGGTAGCCCGGCGGCGTGGGCGGCAGGCCATCTGGCATCAGGTCATTTCTTTCCGTAAGGCGAAGCGTCGTAGTACGGCCCGCGATAGTCGGCCGGGCGCTTCTCGAGGAAGGCGCGGATGCCCTCTCGGCAGTCGCCGGTGCGGGTGATTTCCTGGATCGCGGCGAACTCGCGCGCCCAGCCCTCGTCCGAGCGGTTGTGGTTCCAGTACATCTTCACGAGGTCCTTCGCGAAGCGGACCGACAGATACGGGTTCGACGCGATCTGCGCGGCATACGCGAACGTCTCGTCGAGCAGCTCATCGTGCGGGAAGACCTTCTCGACCAGGCCGATCTCGAGCGCTTCCTCTGCTCCGATGATCTTGCCGGTCAGGATCATGTCGAGCGCCTTGCCGACGCCCACCAGCTTGGGAAGGTTCCGCGCGCCGCCGGATTCCGGCAGGAAGCCCGCGGGAACGGCGACTTCCCCGAGCTTCGCCCTGTCGGAAGCGAACCTCAGGTCGCACAGCGTGCAGATTTCGAGGCCGATGCCGACCGCAGGACCGTTGATCGCCGCGATCACGATGCACGGCAGGTCCTCGAACTTCCTGAAGGCGCGCTGCAGCACCTGATGGCGCAGATCGTTGAAGAAATAGCTCGCGATCTCCTTGTAGGCGCCGAAATTGCCGAAATCGAAATCCTCGTCGCCGGCGCCGAGCGGGTCCGCCTCGGTCTTGAGGTCGCCGCCGGCCGAGAAGCCTCTGCCCTCGCCGGTGATCACGATGACCTTGATGTTGCTGTTATGCGCGATCTCGTCGCACAGGATATCGAGCTCGACGCGCATGCGGACATCGACCGCATTCAGGAAATCCGGGCGGTTAAGCGTGATGACGCCGATCGACAGTTCGCCGGGATTGTTCGGGTTCTCGCGAACCTCCCACTTGAGGGCCTTGTATTCCATGTCAGTCTCCCTTGTTCTCCGTCAGGTCCCGACCTTGAGCGGCGCGGTCAGCCCGCGCAGCGTCGCGATGACGCTGAGCGGCGTGATGCGCCCGGTGCCGGGATTTTCCTCGGACGGTACGTTTTCGATGCTGAGGCTGAAGCGGGCGCTGTCGGCTTCCACTTCGATGCGGTGCGAGTTGCGGTCGAGCGCCGGGTCGGCCCAGATTTCGAGCGTCGTCCGGTCGGGACCGATGCCGGCCAGGCCCAAAGCCGCGGCGACGTTGACGTTGGCGGGAAATCCCGCCGCGCCTTCGCGCGCGCTGCCTTCGAAGACCTTGAGCGGTGCGGACAGGTTGTCGATCGAGATGCCGTTCCGTTCCAGATAGGGCGCGCCCTTCAGCGAATAGGGCGGCTTTCGCGTGATCATGCGGACTTCGGCGATGTCGCCCTCTGCCGCCGCGCGGACCGCGTCGAGGCCGAGCAGCGCCCCGGTCGCGAGGATGATCTGGGCGCCGTTCGTGCGCGCGATGTCGACGACGTCGGGATGCTGCAGAAGCCCGGCGCCGCTTACCGTGACGAAGATCCGTCCCGCCTTCAGCGCCGGCTCGGCGACCTCTCGGAATGCGGCCTTGGGCACGCACTCGACGACGACGTCGCACATCTCCGCCAGTTCTTCCGCGGAGACGACAG
This sequence comes from Alphaproteobacteria bacterium, assembly GCA_038133505.1. Classification (GTDB taxonomy): domain Bacteria; phylum Pseudomonadota; class Alphaproteobacteria; order MPNO01; family UBA830; genus JAYQUR01. The sequence goes on along the minus strand of JAYPTI010000032.1, from coordinate 9,885 downwards.
GCACCGGATCGCACAGCCCGTCCATATTCGCACGTGCCTTGTCGCGGTCGCGTGAGCAGACCGCGGCCAGTTCGAGACCTTCGATCCCCTTGTGCAATGCGGCCGCAACCGGCTTGCCGATGGTGCCGAAACCGGCAATTCCCACCTTCACATGAGCCTCCGTTTCTTTCCGTGACTTGTCCCCGGCTTACCGCCAAAGTGCAAGCCTAGCAAAGTATATCGAACCGGCAGAATTGCATGGCCCTTCTGTTCATGTGCGCGGGCGAGGACGCAACAGTCTGGTCCGATGCGCTGCGTGACGAAATTCCCGATCTCGACATCCGGGTGTGGCCGGACATCAAGGGCGTCGTGGAGGATATCGACTTCGCGCTCGTCTGGCAGCCGCCGAAAGGTGTCCTTGCGACGTTTCCGAACCTGAAGGCGATCCAGTCGCTCGGCGCCGGCGTCGAGCACGTGTTGCGGGACGATACGCTGCCCCGCGGCGTGCCGGTCGCACGGCTGATCGATCCAGGCCTGAAGACCGGCATGGTCGAGTTCGTGACCCTCGAAGTGCTGCGCCATCACCGGCGCGATCCGGAATACAGGGCGCAGCAGGCGCGCGGCGAATGGAAGCTCCTGCGCCAGACCCTGTCGCGCGACCGCCGCGTCGGCATTCTGGGCCTCGGGCATCTCGGATCGGCCTGTGCGGAAACGCTGCTCGGGTTCGGGTTCGACGTTGCGGGATGGTCGCGGACCGAGAAGCGCATCGACGGCGTCGATTGCCGGACCGGCGAGGACGGCCTGTTCGCCGTGCTCGAACGCAGCGACATTCTGATAAACCTGCTGCCGCTGACGCCCGAGACGGAGGATCTTCTCGATGCGACGGCGTTCGGCGCCCTGCCCCGCGGCGCGGTTCTGATCAACGCGGCGCGCGGCCGCCACGTCGTCGACGAGGATCTGCTGGACGCGCTCGACGGCGGTCGTCTGTCGGCAGCATCGCTCGACGTCTATCGCGAAGAGCCGCTGCCTGCCGACCATCCGTTCTGGGCGCACCCGAAGATCGTTATGTTCCCGCACGCGGCGGCCTGGACGCTGCCCGAGTCCGGCGCGGCGGTTATCGCCCAAAACATCCGCCGCATCCGCGAAGGACGCGAGATGACCGGCCTCGTCGACACGCGCCGGGGGTACTGACTTTCTCAGCTTGCGCGGAGGAGATCGACGAAGGAACGCGCCGACGGCAGGTTCTCGATACCCGCGATCGCAGCGACGAGCGCGTCGGTCTGCTTGTCCGAAATCGCATAGCCCGCGCAGGTCCGGAGCTTTTCCTCCGACTGCGCCGCCGACATCGGGTTTTCCGGGGAGCCGAGCGGATGGTCGCAGCGCGCGGACAGCTTCCGTCCGTCGGCCATCTCCACATCCGCAATCGCCTGTCCGTTGGCGAGGCTTTCGTCGAGGACGATCTCGACCTTGTTGGCCGCAAAATCCCGCAGTTCTGCATCGTCGTAACAGGCGGGCTCGAACTGATCGAGCGTCACGGTACGGTCGCGCAGGAAGACGCCGGTCACGTAATGCGCCGACAGCAGCGCTTCGAACTTGGCCTTGTAGGTCGCGAAGCCGCCATGCATGTCGAACGGCGTCCGGGACAGCGCGAGGCGGACATGCTTCACGTCGCCGAAGGCCACGTCATGCTCGCTGACGAGGTTGTAAAGCGTGGTGATGACCTCCTGCAGCGCCGTCGCCGACGGCCACATGCGGAGCGCTATGCGTGTCAGTTCCCAGCGCTGCCCGAGATCCCCGGTCACGAGGTCCGGCAGCCCGCCCTCGGCATAGGTGTTGTAGAGCCCTCCGTCGCGACGAAGTCCTGCTCCGCGAGCAGCGCGGCCATCAGCCCGGAGAGCGCGGCGCGGCACTGGTGGAACTTGACGGTCGGCGTTCCCCAGGCGGCAAAGGTTCCCGCCGACTGGCTCCCCGCCAGACCGAACGCGCGGGCCATGGTGTCGGCATCGAAGCCGCGCAGGTGGCCGACCGCGGCCGCCGCGCCGAACGGGCCGATCACGCCCGGCCCGTGCCAGCCCTTGCCGCGGAAGACCGGATAATCCAGCCCGATACCGACGCGCGTCGAGACCTCGCAGCCGAGTGCGATTGCCGTCAGCAGGTCGCGGCCGGAAACGTCGTCGCGTTCCGCGATTGCGAGCGCCGGCGGCACGATCTCGGGCGTGATGTGGGTCAACGTCGCGCGGTGAACGTCGCACATCGTGACGGCGGTAATGAGATAGCCGTTCATCAGCGTGGCGCCCGCGAGCGACAGGCGGTCGCCGCCGATGACGCTCGCCTCGCTCGACTGGCCGAGCCCGCCCGCCATGCCGGCAAGCTGGCCGGTCTCTTCGCCGCGGTGCCCGGCCAGCGCGCAGGCGATGGCATCCGACAGCAACGCGCGCGCCGCCTCGACGGCGTCCTCCGGGATATCGTCGAGTGAAATCGATGCGGCGTATTCCGCCAGTTTCAGGGTCGTCCCTTCCGTCACGCCATCCTCCCTCGGTTTTGCGAGACAATAGTCCGGGCACAGCGGCACGCAAAGAGTGCGCGCTTGTTGGAGTTGCCCGCAGCGACAGGTACTCTGGGGCAAAGGGGATTGGTTGCATGAGCGAACTCAAGGACATCACGGTCGCGTTTCGGCCGGACGGCCCTCTGTGGCCGGGCGATCCGGAGCCGAAGATGACGCTGATGAAGAGCATGTCGGGCGGCTATCGCTGCAACGTGACGCGTCTCGATACCGGCGTTCATTTCGGCACGCATCTTGATGCGCCCTGCCATTTCATCGAGGGCGGCAAGAGCGTCGACCAGCTCGATCTCGGGGTGCTTGTCGGACCGTGTTTCGTCGGCGAAATACCGGACGTGACGGAAATCGAACCTGCGCATCTGGAGGCGCTCGATGTTCCGGACGGCACGACGCGCCTCCTTCTCAAGACCAAGAACTCCGCGCTGTGGAACGATCCGGCGCATTCGTTCGACACGGAGTTCGCCGCGATCACGGGCGATGCCGCGGCATGGGTCGTGGACCGCGGCATCCGGCTGATCGGCATCGACTATCTGTCGATCCAGCTTTTCGCCGACCCGGTATCGACGACGCACATCGTGCTGCTCGAGAACGAGGTCATCATCGTCGAGGGTCTCGATCTCCGGGACGTCGCGCCGGGTGCGTACAACCTCACGTGCCTGCCGATGAAGATCGCCGGGGCGGACGGCGCGCCGGTGCGGGCCCTTCTCTCGTCCCCTGGATAAGAAAACGCCGGCCGCGGATTGCGGCCGGCGCTATTCGTCATCTGAAGCTTGCGCGGATCAGCGCTGAAGCGACATCAGGATTTCCTTCGAGCTGTCTGCGAGCTCGCAGTTGATCGCCTCGAAAGCCGACATCGGCGGGAAGTTGAGCCCGGTGCCGTCCATGTGGCCGCGCATTTCCGTGAGATAGCGGTTCACGATCTCTTCGGTCTTGTGCCGCTTGAGGCCGTGCTCGAGACAGAAATCGTTGTCCGGACCTTCCAGCCGGCCGAACGCGCGCTTCACGCAGTTCGGCATCACGCGGTCGAACACCGCCTGGAATTCGGCGAGCTTCTGCGGGTCCTTGGCGAACTGCTTCAGATTCTCGACGCCGTTGTCGTAGTGGTCCTCTTCGTCCTCCAGCACCTCGCCCTGGCTCTCGCCCCACGGGATGTAGCTGGATTCGCGGTATTCCATGATCTGGTGGCTGCCGGCGCGGTCGACCGTGAAGTTGAAAACGGCGATCTCGAGCCAGTTGTCGAGGTCGACGCCCCAGAATTTCGCTGCGTCGGGACGCCCGGCGATGATTTCTTCCGGGTCTTCCCCAAGATCGATCAGCAGATCGTACAGGCCGCGGCTGTGGCGCGCTTCCTCGGCGGCGAATTCGGCCGCCAATTCCTTTTCCTGCCAGTTTGGCGCCGCGCTGATTGCCTTTCCGAAGACCTCGGCCGTCGCCGTTTCGGCGTAGATCTGACGGGTCATCAGCCGGATCAGCATGTCGCGATATTCGCCGGTCGCGTCCTTGGGATTGGTGATTTCCATCGTTACCTCCTCGTTCCCTTCGTTGGTTGATGGGACAATGCCAAATTCGACGCGCAACGACAATTAGCTAGCTATCTAATTACAGCGGGTCGCGGGCGTATAAACGCATGGGCGTGATCTGGCCGCCGTCCATGTGCCCCTGCTCGATCGCGAGGCGGTAGAGCGCGGTCACGATTTCGGTGACCGGCATCGGCGTTTCCGTGCGGCGGCCCATGTCGCAGGCGATGTTCATGTCCTTCATCATCATCGAGGCGTCGGCCGGATCGGAATAGTCGGCGGCGGCCATGCGGCGGCCGTGGTCCTGGAGGACCGTCGAATCAGCCCAGCCGCCCCTGAGCGCGTCCGGCAGGGCAGACGCGTTCATTCCGAATTTGCGGGCGAAATTCAGGGCCTCCGCGATGGCGCAGATTTCCGCGCCGATAATGAGCTGGTTGCAGACCTTCGTCGCCTGCCCCGATCCGACGGGCCCCATGTGAGTGATCTGCTTTGCGTAGGCGTCGATCACGGGCGATGCGCGCTCGAAATCCGCTGCCGCCCCGCCCGCCATGACGATGAGTGCGCCGCGCGCCGCGCCGCCGGGGCCGCCGGAGACGGGCGCATCCAGCCATGCCATGCCGTTTCTGCCTGCAAGGTCTGCCGCCCATTCCTGCGTCGTCGCCGGATGAATGCTGGAATGGTCGATCAGCAACTTGCCGTTGCCACCGGCAGTCGCGATTCCGGTGTCGCCGAACACGACGTCGCCGACCGCCGCGTCGTTGGAAACGCACAGCGCAACGATGTCGGACGCGTCCGCCACGGCCGCCGGCGAGTCCGCCCACGCAGCCCCCGCATCGAGGGCGCCTGCCGATCGCTCCCTGGAGCGACCCCACACCGTGACCGCATAGCCCGAAGCCAGCAGATGGCCGCACATCGCGCCGCCCATGGTGCCCAATCCGATATAGCCGATACGCGGCTTCGACATGGCGTTACCTCCGATTCCCAAGCATCCCGGATTCTACCAGACAGCCCTCCAAAATGCCGCTTCCGCTCCTATACCCGAGGGCGTAAGTTCCAACCCATCAATTTACACCGATCAAGCGAAAGAAACCGGCGATGGCGAAGCTGACGCTCGAGCAGGCGGAGACGATCGTCCGCAAAACGCTCGAAAAAGGCCATGAGATGGGCCTCAATCCCCTGACCGTCGCGGTCGTGGACGACGGCGGCAATCTGAAGTCGTTCGCCCGCGAGGACGGGCCCGGTGCCGCGTTGCGGCCGCAGATTGCGACCGCCAAGGCGTTCGGCGCCGTCGGCATGGGGATGTCGTCGCGGGCGCTCGGAAACCTCGCCCTCGACCGGCCGCATTTCAGCGCGGCGCTCGTGGGCGCCTCCGAAGGCCGGTTCATTCCCGTCCCCGGCGGCGTTCTGATCAAGGACGGAGACGAAATCGTCGGCGCGGTCGGCGTCAGCGGCGACACCTCGGATAACGACGAGACGGCCGCCGTGGCCGCCATCGAAGCCGCCGGCCTTTCGGCGGGCGTCTGAAGAAAGGAATACGGTAGCGTACATGTCGCAAGCCGCAGTACTCACCGACGCGCAAGTTCTCAGCCGTGACCGGCGTGTCACGACCCTCATCGGCGTTTCGCACGGGGCGAGCCACTTCTTCCAGCTCGCGCTGCCGCCGCTGTTCGTCCTGATCAACGCGTCGCACGGGATCAGCTTCACCCAGCTCGGCATCCTGACGGGCGCTTTCTATATCGCGTCGGCCGTCTGCCAGCCCCCGTCGGGGTTCCTGGTCGACCGCTTCGGCGCGCGCGTGGTGCTGCTCGGCGGGCTGGGCCTGATCTCGGCCTCGACCGCGCTGATGGGCCTGCTACCCTACTATCCCGCCATGTTCGTCCTGTCGATCCTGGCGGGAGCTGGCAACAGCGTTTTCCACCCGTGCGACTACAGCATCATGAACGCCACCATCAGCGACAAGCGGATCGCGCGGGCGTTCAGCTTCCACATGTTCGGCGGCTATATCGGCTACGCCTCGGCCCCGATCGCGATGACCGTCGCTGGCACCTGGCTCGGCTGGCAGGCCGCGGTCGTCATCGCCGGGCTCGTCGGCCTCGGAATTTTCTCGGTCCTCTGGGGCGGCAGCCGCGACTTCCGCGACAGCACGCACGAACGCGCAGAATCGGGGACGGCCGCCCCTCCCTTGTCGGAAAGCTTGAAGGCGCTGATGGCCGCGCCGATCGTCCTGTGCTGGATGTTCTTCCTGATCGTCGCGATGGGCCAGATCGGACTCCAGACCTTCGTGCCGACCCTGTTCGAGAAGATCTACGCGTTCGATCTGAAGCTCGGCGGTTTCTACGTGACCCTGATGCTCTGCTTCGTCGCGTTCGGTGTGCTTTGCGGCGGCTACATCGCGGATTATTTTCGCAAGCCCGACCGGGTCGTCACGTTCGGCTATGCCACCGCACTCGTCGCGGTGCTGGCGATCTGGCGCTACGACCTGACCGGCTCGACGATCCCGCTCGGCCCGCTGGTGCCCCTGCTCGGGCTCGAGTTCGAGGCGGTCCAGACCGGGCTGTGCCTCGCGTTCGCTCTGATCGGTTTCATGTACGGCATCGCCTTCCCGTCGCGCGAACTGCTGGTGCGCGCCGCGACGCCCAAGGGCGCGTCGGGCCGGGTGTTCGGCTTCGTCTATTCGGGCATGGATTTCGGCTCCGCCTCGACACCGATCCTGTTCGGCTTCTTCGTCGACTCGGGCATCCCGCGCACGGCCTTCCTCTGCGTCGCCGCCTTCTGGGCGACCGCGATCGTCATCATGCTTGCGACGAACGCCGCAACGCAGCGCCAGGCCGCGGTCGCGGCGGAATAGTAGGCCGCCGTCATGCAGTCAGCCGTCCTGACCGACACTCGCCGCGACGTCCGCGTCATGAGCGTCGTCGGCGTCTGCCATTTCTTGAGCCACTTCTACCAGCTCGCGCTGCCGCCGCTGTTCGTCCTGATGCACCAGACGGAGGGCTACAGCTACGAGAGCCTCGCGCTGCTGATCACGGTGCTCTACGCGACGTCGTTCTGCTTCCAGATCCCGGTCGGCTTCTTCGTTGACCGGTTCGGCGCGCGGACCATCCTGATGGCGGGCGTTGCGGTGCTGTCGGGTACGACGATGCTGTATGGCATCCTCCCGGGATACGCGTCGCTTGTGGGGCTCGCGGTCGTGGCGGGCGCCGCCAACAGCGTTTTCCATCCCGCCGACTATTCGATCCTCAACGCCTCGATCAGCAAGCCGCGGCTCGGACGCGCGTTCAGCGTCCATAATTTCGGCGGGTTTCTCGGCTATGCCCTCGCGCCCGTCCTGGTGTCCGGGATGGGCGAATTGTGGGGATGGCGGACGGCCATCGTCATCGCCGGTTCGTTCGGGCTGATCACCGTCTTCGCGGCGATCCTTCTGAGCCGCGATTTCCGGGACTCGTCGCACACAAGGCGCGAGACCGAGACCAAGAGCGACCTGAAAGCCGATCTGCGGCTCCTGTTCAGCGCGCCCGCCCTCCTCTGCGTGATGTTCTTCGCGTTCCTCGCCGGAGGGCAGATGGGGCCGCAGTTCTTTACGGACAAGGTCTATTACGTGATGCACCAGATTCCCGTCGTGCTCGGGAACAGCTTCATCACCGTCTACGTCTTCGGCATCGCGGGCGGCATCCTCGTCGGCGGCTACGTGGCCGACAAGGTGGCGAGCCACATGCGCCTCGCCTTCTGGACGTTCCTGCTGTCGGGCGTCTTCACGTTCGGCATGGCGATCGCTCCGCCCGAGGCCGGTATTCTCTATGCCGTTTTCGCGGTAGCCGGGTTCTTTTTCGGTTTCGGCTTCTCGTCGCGCGATCTCGTCGTCAGCAGCCTCGCGCCGCCGGAGTCCAGCGGCAAGGTCTTCGGCTTCGTCTTCTCGGGCCTCGATATCGGCGCCGCTTCCGTTCCGATCGTCTTCGGCTACATGCTCGGCGCCGGGCTGGAGGCGTGGGTGTTCTACGTCGCCTCTGTCCTCCTCGTCGGCGCGGGCATTTCCGTCTACGCGGCCGGCACCAGCGCCTTCAAACGAAGCTGATCCGGCGGAGGCCGATCGATGAACGGCATTTTCTTCGCCATCGTCCTGATCGCCTTCCTCGTCGCCGGCTGGCGCGAGATCCGCTGGCAGCCCCCGGCAACCGGCGATGCGGTCTCGCCGATGCAGGCGCTGGCCAACGGGATGGTGGAGACGGCAGGCTCGTCGGTTACGCTCGCCATCGGTCTGATCGGCGTCATGGCGCTGTTCCTCGGCCTGATGAAAGTGGCCGAGGAAGGCGGCATGCTGGCCGTGATCGCCAAGACGATCCGGCCGCTGATGGTCCGCCTGTTCCCGGAAGTGCCGGCGAACCATCCCGCGATGGGCGCGATGATCCTCAACATGTCGGCCAACGCGCTCGGGCTCGGCAACGCGGCGACGCCGTTCGGCATCCGGGCGATGCAGGAGCTCGACAAGCTCAATCGCTACAAGGGCACCGCGACGAACGCGATGGTGCTGTTCCTTGCGGTCAATACCTCGAGCGTCACCCTGCTGCCGACCGGCGTGATCGCGCTCCGGGCGGCCGCCGGCTCGACCGATCCTGCCGGAATCCTGCCGACGACGTTGTTCGCGACCGTGTGCTCGACGACGGTCGCGATCCTGATGTGCCTTTTTTTGCAGCGCCGATGGAAATCGGCAGCCGACGTCACGCCGGCCGAAGACATTTCGGACGAAGGCGCACCCGGCGGCGACGGCGAGGTGCTGCCCGACATCGCGGACGAGGCCTACGCAGGCTGGGTCTCGGCGCTCGTCCTCGCGGGGATCGTCGCGCTGATCCCGCTGACGATCCTCTACGGCCGCGATATTTCGCCCTGGATCATTCCCGGGCTGATGGTCGCGCTGCTCGGGTTCGGGGTCGCGAAGAAGGTTCGGGTCTACGAAGCCTTCGTCGAGGGGGCGAAGGACGGCTTCAACGTCGCAATCCGGATCATCCCCTATCTGGTCGCCATCCTCGTCGCGGTCGGCATGTTCCGGTCAAGCGGCGCGCTTGGGGTTTTCATCACGGGTATCGCGCCGATTACCGCCCTGTTCGGCATGCCGGCTGAGGCGTTACCGATGGCCTTGCTGCGGCCGCTTTCAGGTTCGGGCGCGTACGGCGTGCTCGCATCTATCATCCAGGACCCGTCGATCGGTCCCGATTCCTATGCCGGATATCTGGTCAGCACGCTCCAGGGTTCGACGGAAACGACGTTCTACGTGCTCGCGGTCTATTTCGGGGCGGTGCAGATCAGGCGCATCCGCCATGCGCTGGTCGCGGCGCTGTGCGCCGACGCTGCCGGAATCGCGGGCGCCGTGCTGATCTGTTCGTGGCTGTATGGAAGTCTTTAGGGGTTAAAAAGGCGGAGCCAACGCATGCGCCAGCTTTAACGGCTCCGCCCAGCGCAAAGGAGTACAGGGAGGCATTGGTGGGACAACCAAAACGACTTCCTCTGCGGCGCGATTGCTTCACGGCAAGGGAGAGAACCGGGAAGCAATTCCTGAATACCAGATATAGTAGTCATGCAAGTAAAATTAGCAGCTTTTAGTATTAGCTGACAGACTTCATGCAAGTAGTGATTCGCAACCGATTCGAACGGAATCGTCTTTAAATCACAGTCTTTTATGGAAACAGGCGGATCGGGCCCGGGAAATCTGCCGAATCGATTCGTATACGATCCGGTTCACGTCAAAACGATTTCAAAGGCGCCGCGAACGCCGTCCGTTCCGTCGACGATTCCCGCGGACAGCCTGACCGATGCCGCCCGGCGCGCAGCGTCGCT
>JAYPTI010000031.1:0-23461 GCA_038133505.1 Alphaproteobacteria bacterium | reverse complement strand
CCTTCCGCCTGTCGCGGGCGGTGCTCCGCGGCATGATGAAGGCGCGCTGGGGCCGCATCATCAACATCACGTCGATCGTCGGCGTGACCGGCAATCCCGGGCAGGCGAACTACGCGGCGTCCAAGGCCGGCATGATCGGCATGTCGAAGGCGATGGCCGCCGAGGTGGCGAGCCGCGGCATCACGATCAACTGCATCGCGCCCGGCTTCATCGCCACCGCAATGACCGATTCGCTCGGCGGCGACCAGAAGGAGAAGCTGTCGGCGGCGATCCCGTCCGGACGGCTCGGAACACCCGACGACATTGCCGCTTCGGCGGTCTATCTGGCCTCGGACGAGGCCGCCTACATGACCGGTCAAACCTTGCATGTGAATGGTGGAATGGCCATGATATGAGCGTTTGGGGCGTTTTGCCCCACTTGAGTATTGCCTCCGGTCGGAGGTAAAACACGGCGCCCTGACGACGCCCCAGGCGTGACCGGGGATAGATAAACGAAACCAGAGGCCGGCCCGCCGCGACAGTGGACGCCGGCAAATTCCAGGGAAAAGCAGAATGAGTGATACCGCAGATCGCGTGAAAAAGATCGTTGTCGAGCACCTCGGCGTCGACGAGGGCAAGGTGACCGAGAATGCGAGCTTCATCGACGATCTGGGCGCGGACAGCCTCGACACGGTTGAACTCGTGATGGCGTTCGAAGAGGAATTCGGCTGCGAAATTCCGGATGACGCCGCCGAGAAGATTCTCACCGTGAAGGACGCGATTTCCTTCATCGAGGACAACCAGGGCTGACGCGGCTGCCGTCCGTTCCCGGACGGCGCCAAGCCGCCAGCCCGAAAGCATGGCCATGGCATTGAGACGAGTCGTCGTTACCGGCGTCGGTGCGGTTACGCCCCTGGGCGTGGGCGTTCAGAACGTCTGGAACCGTCTGCTTAACAGCGAATCCGGAGCGGGTGCGATCCAGTCGTTCGACGTGGAAGACCTGTCCGTCAAGATCGCCTGTCAGGTACCGATCGGCGACAGCGCGACCGGCTCGTTCAATCCCGACGAGGTGGTCCCGCCGAAAGATCAGCGCAAGATGGACGATTTCATCATCTTCGCGATCGGCGCGGCGGACGAGGCGATCGCCGATTCGGGCTGGGCGCCGGAGTCCGAAGAGGACTTCGAGCGCACCGGCGTGATGATCGGTTCCGGCATCGGCGGTCTCGAGACGATCGCCGAGGCATCGCTTCTCCTGAAGGAGAAGGGGCCTCGCCGGATATCGCCGTTCTTCATTCCGTCCAGCCTGATCAACCTCGCCTCCGGGCAGGTGTCGATCAAATACGGCTTCAAGGGTCCGAACCATGCGCCCGTGACGGCGTGCTCGACCGGCGCGCATGCCATCGGCGATGCCTCGCGCCTGATCGGCTTCGGCGACGCCGACGTAATGATCGCGGGAGGCTCCGAAGCGGCGATCTGCCGGCTCGGGATCGCCGGTTTCGCGGCGGCGCGCGCGCTGTCGTCCAATTTCAACGACGAACCGCAGCGGGCGTCCCGTCCGTGGGACAAGGACCGCGACGGTTTCGTGATGGGCGAAGGCGCCGGCGTCGTCGTGCTCGAGGAGTACGAACATGCGAAAGCGCGCGGCGCCCGCATCTATGCTGAGGTTGCCGGTTACGGCCTGTCGGGTGATGCCTATCACATCACCTCGCCGCCCGAGGACGGCAACGGCGGATTCCGCGCCATGAAGGCGGCGCTGCGGAACGCCGGGATGACCGTGGAAGATATCGACTACGTAAACGCGCACGGCACGTCGACGCCGGTCGGAGACGAAATCGAACTCGGTGCCGTGAAACGGCTCTTCGGCGATCACGCCTACAAGATTTCGATGTCGTCGACGAAGTCCGCGATCGGCCACCTGCTCGGCGCGGCCGGCGCGGTCGAAGCGATCTTCTCCATCAAGGCCATCGGGGCCGATGTCGTCCCCCCGACGCTCAATCTCGAAAATCCGTCGGACGGCTGCGATATCGATCTGGTGCCCAAGACGGCGAAGGAACGGAAGGTCTCGGCTGCGCTGTCGAATTCGTTCGGGTTCGGCGGCACCAACGCCTCGCTGATCTTCAAAGAGGCGTCCTGATCGGCCGATGCGGCGGTTCGCCGTCCGGTTTCTTCTGATTGCAATTGCCGTTGCCGCCCTGATCGGGGCGGGGGTCGGCTATTGGGGATGGCGGACGTTCACCGAACCGGGACCGCTTGGCGCCGAGAAGGTCGTCATCGTCGCCAAAGGCTCGGGCATTCGGTCGGTCGCCCGCCAGCTCGAAAGTGCCGGCATCGTCTCCAACCGGACACTGTTCGTCCTCGGCGCGCGCTATCTCGGTCTCGGCCGGCGCTTTCGCGCGGGCGAATTCGCCTTTGCCCCCGGCATGTCCATGCGCGAGGTGGCAAACCATCTCGTCAGCGGCGAAATGGTGGTCCGACGCCTGACCGTCCCGGAGGGTCTGCTGTCCGCCGACGTGGTGAAGATCGTCGAAGCCGCAGACGGCCTGTCTGGCGATGTCAGCGCGACACCGCCCGACGGAAAGCTGCTGCCGGAGACCTACTTCTATTCCTACGGCGACGACAGGCGCGCCGTGATCGGGCGCATGGAAGCCGCGATGCATAAGGCGTTGGACGAAGTCTGGCGCGACCGCTCACCCGATATCGCGATCCGGACGCCGGAGGAGGCGCTCGTGCTCGCGTCTATCATCGAGCGCGAAACGGGCATCGACGCCGAGCGCGCGCGCATATCGGCGGTTTTTCACAACCGGCTGCGCCGCGGCATGCGGCTCCAGTCCGATCCCACCGTCGCCTATGCCGTCACGTCCGGCCGGCAGCTCCTCGACAGGCCGCTCACCTCCACCGACCTTAAGGTCGATTCCCCCTACAACACGTATGAGAACGGCGGCCTCCCGCCCGGGCCGGTCGCAAACCCCGGCCGGGCTGCGCTCGAGGCGGCGGTCAAACCGCTCAGCACGAACGAATATTATTTCGTCGCCGACGGTACCGGCGGTCATGCCTTCGCGCGTACGCTGAACGAACACAACCGGAATGTCGCGCGCTGGCGGCGCCTTCAGCGCCAGAAGAATGCGAAATAGCGGCTTTGCTATGGCTTGCGGGGCGGGTCCGAGATCAGCCTGTCGCGCCAGGACGGCGGCAATGCCGCCACGAACCTGACCGCTGCGTACATCCGCAGCGGGAATGCAATCCGCGCCCGGTTCCGGGCGAGCCCGCGTCGAATGATCAGGGAGGCGCGGTCGGCGCCCATCAGGAACGGCATCGGGAAATCGTTCCCGTCTGTCATCGGCGATCGCACGAAGCCCGGGCAAATGACGGTCAGGCCGATACCGTTCCGCGCTAGATCGCTTCGGAGGCCCTCACCCCAGACACGAACGGCGGCTTTCGACGCACAGTAGGCGGGCGCGCCCGGAAACCCGAAGAAGCCCGCGAGCGAGGACATGATCGCGACCTGGCCTTTTCCGTGCCGGCGCATCGCATCCAGCGCCGGGGCGACGGTGTTGAGGACGCCGTCGACGTTCACGGCGAATATGCGCTCGACCTGATCTGCAGATTCCGCACCGCCGTCCGTCCCGGCCGATATGCCCGCGTTGGCGATTACGCAATCGAGGGGGTGACGGCGGTCCGCGCTTTCGATCGCCAACCGCATTGCCCCCTTGTCAGTCACGTCGGCGACCGCAATGTCGGTTTCGGCGCCGGCGGCGCGGCAATCGTCAGCCACGGCTTTGAGGCGGGCGCCGGCGCGTCCCATGAGGGTGAGATGCGTGCTGTCGGACGAAAAGCTGCGCGCCAGTGCGGCGCCGATGCCGCTCGAGGCGCCGGTGATGAGGACGTGTGCGGGCGAGGATCTGCGATTCACGACAACCGGAGACGATGGTGCTAAAACGGCGCAACCTTAGCGGCGCCGAACCGACGCTGCCAGCAATCTGCAACGGAGACCGGGTCAGGATGTCCCCATCCACGGATGCCCCGATAATCAGACGTTCGAAAAAATGAGGCTGCGGTGTCGATATCCAGCATGACCGGCTTCGCCCGGCTCGACGGCGCTGCCGACGGCTATAGCTGGGCATGGGAGGTCAAGAGCGTCAACGCGCGCGGGCTCGATCTGCGCTTCCGGCTGCCGCCGGGGCTCGACGGTCTTGAGGCGGCGGCCCGCACCGCCGCCGGCAAGAAATTCTCGCGCGGCAACCTGTCGGTCAATCTGACCCTTCATCGCCCCGATCTGCCGCCTCGCATCGACATCAACCGTTACGTTCTCGACAGCGTCCTGAAACTGGTGCGCGAGTATCGGGGAGACGCCGCGCCGGACATCGAGACGCTGCTTTCCGTACGAGGGGTCATCGAGGTTTCGGAAGAGGAAGGCGACGACGCGGACGCAGCGGAGCGCCGGCAAAGCGCAATCTACGGCGATTTCGAGAAGCTGCTGGACGCGCTGGGCGCCGCGCGGGACGAGGAGGGCGCGCGTCTGGAAGCGATCGTCACCGACCACCTCGACAGGATCGACGCCCTGACCGCCGATGCGGCGGATTTGGCGTCCATGCAGCCCGAGAAGCGCTCGGAGCGGCTTCGCGAACAGATCGCCGAGCTGTTGGGAGACGAAGCGACCGTTTCCGAGGAACGGCTTGCACAGGAAATCGCGCTGATCGTTGCGCGCGGCGACGTCCGCGAGGAACTCGACCGGCTGACGGCCCACGTCGCTTCCGCCCGCGAGCGGATCGATGAGGGCGGCGCCGTCGGCCGGCGGCTCGATTTCCTCTGCCAGGAACTTAACCGGGAGGCCAACACGCTCTGCTCGAAATCCTCCGATCTCGAGCTCACGCGGATCGGCCTCGACCTGAAGGCGTCGATCGAACGCTTCCGGGAGCAGATCCAGAATGTCGAATAGGGGGCGATGAATGGTTGACGGAGATGTCGAGCGGCGGGGTTTGATGCTGGTTCTGTCGTCGCCGTCCGGCGCCGGCAAGACCACGATCTCGCGGATGCTGCTCGAACGGGAGGAGAACCTGTCGCTTTCCGTCTCCGTGACGACCCGCCCCATGCGGCCGGGAGAGGTCGACGGCGTCGACTACTATTTCATCGACCCGACCGAATTCAACCTGATGCTCAACCGGCAGGAGCTGCTGGAGCACGCAAAGGTCTTCGATCACTATTACGGAACCCCCCAGGGGCCTGTCGAGGAGGCGTTGTCAGCCGGGCGCGACGTGCTATTCGACATCGACTGGCAGGGCGAACAGCAGTTGAAGCAGTCGGCGCGCGACGATCTGGCGAGCGTCTTCATCCTGCCGCCGTCGACCGAGGAGCTGGCGCGGCGTCTCCGGGCCCGGGCTCAGGATCCGGAAGAGGTCGTCGAGGCCCGGATGGCGAAGGCCCCCGACGAAATCAGTCACTGGCCCGAATACGACTACATAATCATCAACTACGAAATCGAGGAGAGCGTGCGGCGCGTGCAGGCGATCCTTTCCGCAGAGCGCAGCAAGCGGGAGCGCCAGATCGGCCTGACTGATTTCGTCAAGCGTCTCCGTGAGGGGCGCTGAAGCGCTTTTCCCGCAGTTTTTCCGCCAGACGGCAGAATTCCTCGATCGTCAGCGTCTCCGCCCGCGCTTCCGGATCGATGCCGCACGCCTCGATATCGATATCGAGCCCGCGCAGAGACGCGCGCAGCATCTTGCGGCGCTGGCCGAAGGCAGCGGCGACGACCTTTTCCAGCAAGACGGGGTCTGCGGGCGCGACCGGCGCGGTGCGCGGGATCAAGCTCACTACCGCGGAGGCGACCTTGGGCGGCGGCACGAAAGCCCGGGGCGAAAGCGTCATGACGGTCCTGACGTTGCAGCGCCACTGCGCGGCGATCGACAGCCGCCCGTATGCCTTGGTGCCCGGGTGCGCCGCCAGCCGGTCGGCGACCTCCTTCTGGAACATCAGCGTGAATCCGTCGAAAAGTTCGACGCGCCCTAGCCAGCCGATTAGCAGCGGCGTCGCTACATTGTAGGGAAGGTTCGCGACGACCTTCAGCCGTCCGAATTCCGCCGCCAAAGCGTCGAGGCCGAGCTTAAGCGCATCGCCTTCGCGGATCGTCAACCGTTCCCCGGCAGCGGCGGCGATGTCGGCGAGGGCGCCGAGACAGCGTTCGTCCCTTTCGACGGCGACGACTCGCTCCGCGCCTTCCTCGAGCACAGCCCGGGTGAGCCCGCCCGGTCCCGGTCCGATCTCCAGCACGGTGGTCCCGTCGAACGGCCGCGCTTCTCGCGCGATCCGGCGGGTTACGTTCAGGTCTAGGAGGAAGTTCTGGCCGAGCGACTTCCGCGCCGACAGGCCGTACGCCGCAATAACCTCGCGCAGCGGCGGAAGGGCGGCGAGATCAGGCAAGGGCCGCGGACGCGTCGGCCTGCTTTCGGCACCGGTAGATGTCTGCCGCCATCCGGATGGCCGACACCAGGCTTGTCGGGTTCGCGGTCGCGGTGCCCGCGATAATGTAGGCCGTCCCGTGATCGGGCGACGTGCGGACGAACGGCAGGCCCACGGAGACGTTCACGCCGTTGTCGAAATCGAGCGTCTTCATCGGGATCAGCGCCTGGTCGTGATACATGCAGACAGCGACGTCGTACGTTTTCCGCGCCGCGGCATGAAACATCGTGTCGCCCGCAAGGGGCCCCACGACGTTCGCGCCTTGCGCCCGGACTTTTTCGATCGCCGGCGCGATGATGTCGATTTCCTCCCGGCCCATGTGACCGGCTTCGCCGGCATGAGGGTTGAGGCCAGAGACGGCGATGCGCGGCGCCGATATGCCGAAATCGTATTTGAGCGACGCATTCGTGATCTCCAACGTGCGGACGATTTCGGCTTCGGTCAGCGCCTCGACCGCGTCGCGGATCGACAGATGGATCGTGACGGGAACGACCTTGAGGTGCGGGCCGGCCAGCAGCATCACGGGGGGCGCGGGAAGGCCCGCCCGCTCGCCAAGATACTCGGTATGCCCCGGCGCCGTGAAACCGGCCGCATAGAGACGACTTTTCTGGATCGGGGAGGTTGCCATGCCTGCCGCCTCTCCCGCGAGCGCCGCATCGATCGCGCGGTCGATCGATTCGATCACCATGGCGCCATCCCGAGTGCTGTCGTCGCCGGGAAGCGAGGCAACGGGGCGGGATAGGGGGACTACGGGAAGCGCGGTCTCGCAGGTCTCCACGGCTTCCGCCGCCGTGCCGATCGTGCGGATCGGGCAGTCGATCCCCGTTCGTTCGCTCAGTCGCGCGAGCCGTTCGGGATCGTCCAACAGGAAGAACGGCGGCAGCTCGGTTCGGAAATCGCGCCACGCCATCAGGGCGATTTCGCCGCCGATCCCGGCGGGATCCCCCATTGTGACGGCGACAGGGAGAGTTTCGGTCACGGGATCAGATCCGGATATCGATCACCGCCGACAACCGGAGATCGCGAAGGTAGCGCCGTGCCATAAGCGACAGGCGGTTGCGCAGAAGCTGATCGGCGACATCCTCGCGCGGCGGCAGCTTTATCGTGGTGCCGCCCCCGGCCCGGTTGCAGACCATCAGCACGAGAACGCCGTCGGGCAACTGGACCGGTGCGCTGACCTTGCCGGCCGGGACGTCCTGGACGACGCCGCGGATCGTCGGCGAGAGATTCGCAACCTCGAACTTTCCGAGCGACGGTGGCCGCGGCGACCCTACTTCCTTCGCCAATCCCTCGAAGTCGCTGCAGTTTTCGGCAGTTCCGCTCAGGGTCCGCGCGAGGTCGATTTGCGACGCGACTGCCGCGCCGCCGGACCCCTCGGATACGGGCAAAAATATCTGGCGCAGGTCGACCGTCTCGGGCGTCGACTCACCGACGGCGATCTTGCGGGAATCCAGCAGTGTCACAATCCGGTATCCGGACACGGTCTTGATTGGAGGGCTCATTTCGCCGCGCCGGAGATTGGGCACGGCCTTGCTCAGGGACGGGTCGAGCTCGGCTTCGTGGATCCAGCCCAGGTCGCCCCCGACGGCGGCAGTCGGGCTTTCGGAAAACTGCCGGGCAATGGCCGCGAAATTGGCGCCTTTTCGAATCTGGTCGGTGATGCGTTCTGCGGTGCTGCGGACGCGGGCCTCTTCATCCGGGCTGTCGACCGAGAGCGCGATTTCGGCGATCCGGTACTCTGTCTGTCCCTGTCGGGTCTTGATGCGTTCCAGCACCTCGTCGATTTCGTCCTCGCCTATCGTAATTCTCGGACGGATACGACGGCCCAAAAGCTTGCTCCAGGCGATCGTCGCCCGCATCTGCTCGCTCATCGCGTCTTTGGGAACGCCGTTCCGGTCGAGAAACTCGTCCATCTTGCCGCGCGGGATGCCGTTCTGCCTTTCGATCGATTCCGTCGCGCGGCTCAGGTCGCGTCGACTGACCGAAATATTGCGGCGCCGCGCTTCCTGCAACTGCAGCTTTTCGTCGATGAGGGACCGGAGAACCTGCTGGAGGATCCGCCTGCGGACCTCCGGGGTGTTGGGCAGGCGGGTCGAGAACAGAACGAGACGCATCCGGCTCTCCAGATCGTAGGCCGAGATAACCTCGTCGTTGACGATCGCGGCGATCCGCTGCACCTCCTGGGAGTTGCTCGGCGCCGGCAAGGCGAGCGCCGTCAGCACCGCAAGGGCCGGGACCAGATTCAGCAGTGAAAGTCGGTGTCGCATCGCGGCAAGTATTACGTCGATTCGCCCGGAATGTGTATAGGGCAGCCGCACCGGCATCAAAATTGCCTAGTTCAGGGCGTTTCCGGAAGTCTCGAATTCGCCCAGGGTCTTGAAAACGAACCTGAACAGAATCGTATCGGACGGCGCGACGTCGCGGTCGCGGGTGAAAGTCCGGGCGTAATCTACCTGGAAGGCGAAGCAATCGTCCTCATACCGCGCGAATGCGCCATGGCGAAGCGAGTGGCCGCCGTCTTCCAGATCCCGCCGCATATTGATTCCCAGTTGCCAGCGATCGGTCACCTTCGACGTGAGGCTAAGCGATATTTCCTCGCGATCGGAGAACGCATCCTCTTCATCGGCTACGTCGTCGATTGCCTGCTGTGCGACCCTCAGATAATCGACGCCGATCCGGAAAACGGGGACGCCGAATGTAGCGTTCAACTCGCTCCGGGTCGCCGAGAAGTCGTCCTTGTCCAGGCGGAAACGGAAATTCGCGTTTATGTATCGCAACGGGGTCACTGTGAGTCTGCCGACGATGTCGGAGAAATGATCTTCGAGCCCGGTACCCTGGCCGAAATCCGAATTGTCCGTGAAGCGGTAACTTTGGCCGATGAAAAGCGTCGATGCGCCACCCGTTAGCCCGAACACGCCCGTATTGATTCCGTAACTGACGCGCGTACCGCCCTCTACCCGGTCCAGTCCCGGGAAGCGGTTGGCAGACATCAGGTTGTTCTCGTCGAATTCGACGCTCAGGCTGTCGTCGTTGGGAATCTTGTCGAAATTCTGGCTGCTCGGCGCCATGACGACGCCGACGACCGGTTCGACGATTTGGGTAATCCGGCCGGCCGACCGCGACATCGGCAATCGCCAATCGAAACCCGCTTGAGGGAAAATGCGCCCCGTGATGCCCGACAGCGTGTTGGTTGACGCATCGGGCTCGACGACATCGTTTACGAGGTAGGCGTCAGCCTGGACCGTTGCGAAAAGCCGGTATATGTGGCCGCCTTCACTGGTATAGGGCAATTCCCAGCGGGGTTTTAACGAGCCGCGCATGCTACTCGTGGAACTCGTTCTCGCGAGGGTCAGGAAATTTGCATCGAATTTCCATTGGCCCCCGAATATGCCGGGGTCGCCGAACATGTTGTAGTCGAGCATGGGAAATACGATCGGCGTTTCGCCCGGGTCATCGTCGATACGCTGGCCCTGAAAGTAATATGCGTTTGCGGCCGCGTAATTTCGACCGCGGAACCCCTCCAGGAACAGGCGGTTTTCAAGGGTATCTTCCGATCCGAACCCGTATCGCCGCAGGTAAGTGTCGTCGGTCGCGAGATGGACGTCGCTGCCTCCGCGCCACGTTCGATTGACGTCGTAGCGGAATTTGCTCTTCAGGTGCCCGCGGAATTCGTCGGAACCCGGGTCGTCGCTTCCGGCATAGGTCCCGCTGCCGGTAATGTCGTACTCGCCGCGACTTAAGCGGTGGCGGAACTCGCCCGCGAGCACCGGCCCTTCGTTAGTGGTGACGATCGGCGTAAGGGTTGCGTCCTTGTCCGGGGCAATGTCGAAATAATATGGGGTACTGACGAGCGCACCCAACTCGCTATCGCTTCCATAAGTCGGAATCAGGAAGCCCGATCGCCGGTCGACCGTGGGATCTGGGTGCGAAAGGTAGGGGGTATACAGTACCGGGATTCCGTAGAACTCGAGAGATGCGTCCTTGTACTCGATGTCCTTGGTCGTCTGATCGTGGATAACCTCGACCGCCTTGATCTGCCATATCGGCGCGCGGCTCGGGTCTTCTTCGCAGAGCTTGCAGGGCGAATAGACGGCCTTGGCGAATTCCGTCCGGTTGCCGCCGGACCGCTTGCCACCGGCGGCCGCGATCCTTGCATCGTCCGTCAGCCGGACGCGGATGTTTTCGATAATGCCGTTGCGCAGGTCGCCGGTGAGCTCGACATGGTCCGCAAACAGAACCTCACCGGTCGGTTCCAGCACGCTCACATTCCCTGTCGCGGTAACGATGTCTGTTCGCTTGTTGTAGGTCACCGAGTCGGCGAGGAGCGTGCGCTGGCCCTGCGAAAATTCGACGTTTCCCGTTGCCACGACGAGCCCGAGTTTCTGCTCGTTGCGCAACTGATCGGCTTTGAAGAGGACAGGCTCCCGCTCGCGTTGCGTCGCTAGTCCTTGCCCCGCTGTCTGTGCATCGGCGCTGGCGCCGGCGCAAATGGCGAGCAGGGCTGCCAATGCCGTTGCGCGGAACAGGGACGGGAGGCGCATGTCAGCCGTCTTCCAAGTGCAGCAGTATCGCGATACCGATGAAAGTGCTTACCAGTGCGGGACTCCATGCTGCAAGAACGATCGGAATCTTCGACGAGACGCCTAGTGCAAAGACGACGTCCGACAGAAAATAGAGCAGAAAACCCGTGCCGATGCCGGAAACGATCAGGATAGCCGCACCGCCGCGTCGTATCGGACGCAGCGAAAACGTCGCGGCGAGAAGCACCACTGCGGCAAGCAGAAACGGCAAGGCCAGATGGCTGTGCCAGTAGAGGAGGTGGCGTATTCCTGGGAAGCCGGCGTTTTCCAGAATCCTGATAAATGCCGGCAGTTCCCAGAAAGAGATGGTTCCCGGCGAGGCGAAACTGTCGTTGATGTTGTCCGTTGTCAGGTCCGTGGGAAACCGCCGGACGTCGATCCGCTCCGGCGGCGCATTGGGTGTCGTGACCGTTCCCTGATCTATGCGCCAGAAACCGGGCTCGAGCGTGGCGGTCGGCGCGTCGATGCGCCCGATAAGCTCGTCGTTCTCCCCAAGCAGAAAGACGATCACCTTGTTCAGACGCACCTCTCGCGGATTGATGGATTGGGCCCGAAGGATGTAGTGGCCGTTACCCGTCGTCTGGCGGAACCAGAGCCCCTGGTTCGCAAGAGCCGCGAGGCTCGACTTGCCGCGGATCGTTTTCGCCTCGAGCGTTTCATACTTCAGAAGCATTGCCGCGGAGAACGGATTGAATACCGCGATCTTGAACAAGCCGATCAGAAGGGCGATCGCGATTGGTGCTGCCAGAAACTGCCAGATCGAAACGCCGGCCGCCCTGGCGACGACGAACTCATGATGACGATTCAGTCTCCAGAAGGCGAACATAGCACCCAGCAACGTCGAAAACGGGATCGCTTTTTCGATGAGCGACGGGAGCTTCATGAGAGCGAGCGACAGGACGACGTTCATGTCGACCTCGTGTTCGCGCGTCGAGGCGCGCCTGAAAAGTTCGAGCGTGTCGAACAGAAGGATCAGCGCGACGAGCGAGAACGAAATGCAGGCGAACCAAAAGAGAAACTGCCGCCCGATATAGGCGGAGAGCATGCGGGAGAGTCTCATGCCGGTTCGTTCGCTGCCGGTTGCGCGACCCGCGTTCGCATGCGCCGGTTAGGGTAGTAAAGCAGATAAAGAAAGTTGGCCATCACCAGGGCCGGCCCGACGAATATCAGCAGCTCTACCTGAGGCGTCTTCTCGGCCAGGCTCTTCATTGCAAGAACGAAAACCTGAAGCGCGACGACGACACCCACCGCAGCGAATATTCGCACCATCTGGCCCCGCCGATTGAAGGTGCCGCCAAGCAGGAACGAGACGGCGATCAAAACGAACGCAACGTACAACGGGGGCGAGGCGAGCCGGAAAAAGCCCTCCATTCGGAGCTTTCTGTAGTTGTAGATATCCCCCGACTGGCTCGACGGATAGATCAGCTCGTCGAGATAACGTTCGCGCGGCTCACGCCAGAGGTCCGCCTGGTTCTCCTGAAGGCCGCTCATGTCGAACGTGTATCGGTCGAAATAGAGCAACGAGAGCCTGCCGTCGGATTCGTTGACCTCCTGCCTGTTCCCGTTTTCGAGGATGATTCTCGGTCCGTTGACGCTCGAGACGATAGCGCCCCGTTCGGCCATCATAGTTACCGGCTTACCGGCGGAACGTTCATCATGAATGATAAGACCGAACAGTTCTCCGGCCGGGCTCCGGTCCCGGATGAAGACCGTGATACCTTCCGCGACGGGATTGAAAATCCCCTCCTGCAACAGCACTGACGAGAACTCGGTCCTGAAGGAACGCTGGAGGTCCTTGAAGTACCGGTATGACGTCGGGGTCAGGTAAAGCGAATTGAGATATCCGAAGACCGTAAGCAATAGCGCCAGAATGATTGCCGGCCGGGCAATTCTTGCGGGACTGAGGCCGCTTGCGCTCTGGACGACCAATTCGCTGTCCGTGTTCATCTTGTTGTATGTCAGGACCGTTGCCGCAAACAGCGCGATCGGTCCGATCAGTGTCAGGAACGTCGGCAGGAGAAGAAGCGTGAACATGACGAAGGTCGTGATCGAAAGACCGCGATTGACGATCATTTCGACGAAACGCAGGGATTGGGTCAGCCAGACGATCGCCGTCAGCGTCGCCGATACGAGCACCGTCCACCAGAGCAACTGGCGGAACATATAGGTCTGAAGCCTGCCCATCAGCGCAATATAGTCGGAAGCCCGATACCTGTCACAATCAAATTCTTCTGCAATATCAGCCGTTTAATAGGTTAAAAATCGGTTAAATTATGGCTCGATGGGAACGCGGTCCGGCGGGGAGCAGTGATGGCTCAGTCAGGGAGTTCGTACGGGTTCGTATAGCCGGGATAGGCCCACGAACGAACGACCTGCCAGCGGCCTTCCGCCAGGCGAAGCAAATGCGAACTGCCGTCCGGCAGCGCGGCGCCGAGCGCATCGCGCGCGGCCGGCGTCGGATAGTGAACCCAGACATAGGCCGGTTTCTGGCTGCCCAGGAATTTGGCGATATTTTCCCGGCTCGGCGCGCCGGCGGCGGTCAGCTCGCCGGCGATGGTCGTATGGCTGCTGATGACGTAACGGGCGATGACGCCGAACGAGCCGTTGCCGCCGAGATCCAGGATGGAAACGCGCGCGCCGGCGGGGACGATCTTGACGATCTCCTCTGCCGTGGCCCGGACGTATGTTTTCGCCGGGCGAATGTCGAAACGGATTTTGCCCGCAACCGCTAAGGGGACTGCCAGCATCGCGACGATTGCGATCCAGCCGATGTTCCGGCGCAGCCGCGTCGTGATCCATTGCCGCCAGAGCAGCGCGGCGGCGAAGGCTGCGAAGGCGACGGCGCCGCCGCCGAGATGCATGTTGTAGCGCCAGTAGGAGGCCGCGCGGAGGGCCTCGCCCCGGCTGAAGGCCGTGACGTAGGCGAACAGAAGAAACGCGGTGTATCCGACGAAAAGGCCGCCGACGATCAGGCTCAGCCGGTCCAGCGGCGTGCGCGTCCGCCAGAGCGCCCGAAGGGCGAGTCCCGTGGCGATCAGCATCAGTCCGAAATATCCGCCTTTCTTGGATGCGATAAGCGCCATGCGCGATGCGATCGTGCCTATGTCGTCCACGAACCATTCGGACGCCGGCGCGAAGACGAACTCGCCGGCAACGCCGTTGATCTGGATGTGGTAGCGCCACAGCGCGTACATCAGAACCGACATTCCCACGGCGGGCAGCAGAGCCCGGGCGAATTCGGCCAGCCGGACCGCGGGGTCCCGGACTGCACACATGCCGGCCGCGACCAGTGCGATCAGAAACAGCACCAGATTGACCTGCTTGACGGCGACCAGCGCCATAACGACGAAACCCAGACGCCAGGCGATATGGGAAACGCTGAACTCCGCGTCGTCGCCCGACAGCCGGTTCAGGAGCATCCAGATCAGGATGCACATCATGCCGACCAGCACCGCCGTCGCGGTATCGGCGTAACCCGTGAAGACGATCTTCGGAACGAAGGTCGGGTTCAATGCGGTGACGGCGAGCCCGCCAAGCGCGCAATAAACCCACCCGAGGTTCTCCGGCTGGATTGCGGACAGACCCAGAGGCACCTTGCGGTCGGGATCCCGTCGCGTGATCGCGGAGCGGATGATGCGGCCGATCATCATGCCCAGCATTGCGAGCAGCAGGATGTTGAATACGCCGGAAGCGTTCTCGACCAGATGCCCTGCGATCCGGCTGCTCAGGTAAATGACGTATGCGAGCCCGTGCGGATAGGCCGGAAAGACGGAAAAGGTCGGCGGCTTCCCCTCGCCCGGGAATGTATCGAAGGTGAAGATATAGCGGGCGTTCGGGATCCACTGAGTGAACTCGTCCCACTGCGAAATCACCATGCAGGAAGCGAGCCAGATCGCCGGCAGCGCGAGCAGGGCCGAACGCAACAGATCGCCCGGCGGATTGAAGCGGTCGCGGACGAGGACGCATATCGCTGCAAGGACGGCTGCCGCGGCCAGCAATGCGGCAACCCAACGGAACGGTAGGGTCGTGAACGCGCCTGCCAGGACGAACAGCAGGCTCGCGGCCGACCAACCGACGATGACGTCGGTTTCGTGCAGCCGCCGTCGGCCGCCGGCCAGTCCGCCGATCGCAACGAAACCCGCCGAGACGACAAGGACTGCGACCAGGCCCAGAATCTGATCCGGTGTCGGCGTGAAGTAACGCAGGTAGGCTTCCATCGGGCGGAAAATCCAGAGGCGGACGCTGACGCGCAGCGGAACAAAAGCCAGAGTGTATCAATCGGGGCGAATCGCGCCAGTTGCGATGGCGAGTCGTACCCTCGCTTCCGCGGTCTTCGTATTTGATCCGCGACTTGCTATACGTTCAACCATACCGGGCCGCCGAGCCGGATAGATCAGTGCCGGCGGCCGATTATTTGCCGGAGAACCGACCATGAAGATCACTTTCGCCTCTCCCTCCCTGCCGCGCAGCGGATCGCTTGTCGTCGGCGCGCTTTCTGGATGCTCATTGCTCGCCACAGGCGAGCGGGTCGACCGTGCGACCGACGGTGCGCTGACGAAGGCGATGAAGGCGAGCCGGTTCAACGGAGAGAAGGGTCAGAGCCTGACGGTGATGGTGCCGAAGGGAACCGGCGCCGGCCGGGTGGTTCTGATCGGGCTCGGCGAGCCCGGGCGGTTCGACGATCTCGGCGCCCAGAATTACGGCGGACAGGCTTACAAGGCGGTTGCCGGCAGCGGCGACAAGACGGCGATGGTCGCGGTCGATCCTGTTAAGGGCGCGAAGATGTCTGCCGCGGAAATTTCTGCAAACGCGGCTTTCGGCGCACTGCTCGGGTCCTACCGGTTCGACAAGTACCGGACGAAGGAGAAGGCAGAGGAGAAACCCAGCGTGACGTCGCTGACGATCGCCTCGCGCGATTCGGCGGACGCCCGGAAGCGCTTCGCATCCTTGAACAAGGTGGCGGACGGCGTGTTCTTCACCCGCGATCTCGTGTCCGAACCGGCAAACGTCATCTACCCGGCAACCTTGGCCCAGCAGGCGCGTTCCCTGACGAAACTGGGCATCAAGGTGCAGGTTCTCGACGAAAAGCAGATGGCGAAGCTCGGCATGGGCGCGCTGCTGGGCGTCGCGCAAGGTTCCGCCAACAAGCCGCGTCTCGTCGTCATGCGTTGGGACGGCGCCCCGAAGGCGAAGAGCAAGGCCCCGATCGCGTTTATCGGCAAGGGCGTGACGTTCGATACCGGCGGCATTTCCATCAAGCCGGCCGGCGGCATGGAGGACATGAAGTGGGATATGGGCGGCTCCGGCGTCGTCATCGGCCTGATGAAGGCGCTTGCCGGCCGTAAGGCGAAGGTCAATGCCGTCGGCGTCGTGGGGCTGGTCGAGAACATGCCGTCAGGCACCGCGCAGCGTCCCGGCGACGTCGTGACGACCATGTCCGGCCAGACGGTCGAGGTCATCAATACGGACGCCGAAGGCCGTCTCGTGCTGGCCGACGCCATGTGGTACTGCCAGGACCGCTTCAAGCCGCACACCATGATCGACCTTGCGACCCTGACGGGTGCGATCATCGTCTCGCTCGGTAACGACAATGCCGGGCTGTTCGCGAACGACGACGAGATCTGCGACCGGCTGACCGCGGCGGGCAAAGCGGTCGCCGAGCCGGTCTGGCGCATGCCGCTCGGCGAGTCCTACGACAAGCTGTTGAATTCCGGCATCGCCGACATGAAGAACATCGGCGGCCGCTGGGCGGGATCGATCACGGCGGCGCAGTTCCTGCAGCGGTTCGTGAAGGACGGCGTCAAATGGGCGCATCTCGATATCGCCGGCGTCACCTGGTCCGCCAAGGATGCGCCGACGGTGCCCAAGGGCGGGACCGGCTTCGGCGTCCGCCTGCTGGATCGCCTCGTCGCGGATCATTACGAGAGCTGATATCTCCGTGACCGACATCAGTTTCTATCATCTGGTGCACACGCCGCTCGAACGCGCGCTGCCCAAGCTGATGGAAAAGGTGCTGGAAAGCGGTGCCCGGGCGGTGGTCCGGACCGGCTCGTCCGAGCGCGCGGAGGCGGTTAGCGGGGCGCTCTGGACCTACGATCCGGCGTCGTTCCTGCCGCACGGAACGGCCCGGGACGGCTCGCCCGAAGAGCAGCCGATCTGGATCACCCCGGACGACGAAAACCCCAACGGGGCCAATATCCTGGTTCTGACAGACGGGATGCAGGCGTCCGGTTTCGACGGATACGATCGCTGCCTCGAGATGTTCGACGGGCGCGACGACGAGGCGGTGGCGGCGGCGCGAACCCGCTGGAGCAAGTACAAGGCGGACGGCCACACGCTTACCTACTGGCAGCAGACCGAGTCCGGCGGCTGGGAGAAACGGGGCTAGACGACCCCGTGGTTTTGCCGTCCAGGTGCGTCGATGTAGCTGTTGCCCCGCCACCGGGAACCGGATATAAGGCCCGCCGATTTCAAGAACAGGAGCCCGCTTGCGATGGCCATCGAACGTACCCTTTCAATCATCAAGCCCGACGCGACGCGCCGCAATATCACCGGTGCGATCGTGGCCCGGCTCGAAGAAGCGGGGTTGCGGGTAATAGCTCAGCGCCGCACGCAGCTTACGCGCGCGCAGGCGGAGCAGTTCTACGCGGTTCACAAGGAACGCGCGTTTTTCGACGATCTGTGCGAATTCATGACGTCCGGACCGGTCGTCGTGCAGGTTCTCGAGGGCGAGAGCGCGATCACCAAGAACCGCGAAGTAATGGGCGCGACCAACCCGGCGAATGCCGAAGAGGGCACGATTCGCCGCGATTTCGGCGAATCAGTGGAAGCGAACTCGGTTCATGGCTCCGACGCGCCCGAGACCGCCGCTCAGGAAATCGCGTTTTTCTTCAGCCAGATCGATATCGTCGGCTGACCGGGGCGCGAGATCGGAATCAAAAAGGCGGGTCTCTGACCCGCCTTTTTCATGTGCCGGCGCCGTCCGTCAGAGAAGCGTCAGCGCCATCACCGCCAGAAGGGCGATCACGCTCGCGGTGCCGAAGAAGGCGAACTTCGCGAAACCTTCCCAGCCTTTCTGGTGCCGGATGATTTCCTTATCCATATCTAGTGCCATTGGGCTTTTTCTCCTCGTCTGACGCACAGTCGCTGTCGGCGGTCCTTATACTACGGACGGCGGAACGCGTGAAGCGTCCGAGGCAGCGGCGGACGTCGTCAGCCGGCGGGGTTGAGGGATAGAAGTTCGGGCGACTCGGCGGCTGCGACGTCGACAACGCCGTCGCGGATCGAGAGCCTTCGCTCGGCGAAAAGACGGACGGCAAGCGGGTAGCACCGATGCTCCGCCGTCAGCACGCGCGCCGCCAGGCTGTCCGCGTCATCGCCCGGGAGCACCGGGACAGCGGCCTGAACGATAATCGGGCCCGCATCCATCGCCGGGCGGACGAAATGAACCGTGCAGCCGGTGAAGCGAACCCCGTCCGCGAGCACGCGTTCATGCGTATGCAGGCCCTTGTAGGCTGGTAGCAGCGAGGGGTGGATGTTGATCAGCCGGTCGAGCCAGCGCCCGACGAATCCCTCGGTCAGCAGCCGCATGAACCCGGCAAGACAGACGAGTTCGACGCCCGCAGCCTCCAGTTCTCCGTGCAAGGCGTCCTCGAACGGCTCGCGGCCGTCGAAGCCGCGATGGTCGATCGTCGTCGTCGGGATACCGGCCTTGTTGGCCCGGTCGAGCCCGGCGGCGCCGGGAACGTTCGAGATCACCCGGACGATCTCCGCCGGCCAGTCCGGATCGGCGGCGGCATCGATCAGCGCCTGGAGGTTCGAGCCTCTTCCCGAGATCAGGACCGCCGTCTTCAGCCGCGCCATGCCGACTCCAGACCGTCCAATGCGACCCGGTCGCCGCGCTCAGGCCCGTCTTCCACCGTGCCGATCTCCCAGACCGTTTCGCCGGCATCGCGCAGCGCGCCGGCAACGGCGCCCGCATCATCGCCGTTCACGATCGCGATCATGCCGATCCCGCAGTTGAAGGCCCGCGCCATTTCCGCGGCGGCGATGTCGCCTTCGTCCATCAGCCACCGAAAAACCGGCGGCATGTCCCAGGCGGCCGGGTCTATTCGAGCCGCCATTCCGTCCGGCAGGACACGCGGCACGTTCTCCGGAAGGCCGCCGCCGGTAATGTGCGCAAGCCCCTTGAGCTTTCCCGTTTTCAGCGCTGCGAGACAGGCCCGGACGTAAATACGGGTCGGCGTGAGCAGCTCGTCCGCCCAGATCGTGCCGGGGGTCAGCGGCGACGGATCGGTGAATTCGGTTTCCAGCCCGGCGAGCACATGACGGACGAGCGAGAAGCCGTTGGAATGGAGGCCGCTCGACGCCATACCGAGAATCACGTCGCCTGGTGCGATATCGGTACGCGGCAACAGCCCGGTCCGTTCGGCGGCTCCGACGGCGAAACCGGCGAGGTCGTAATCGCCTTTCGCGTACATGCCCGGCATTTCGGCGGTCTCGCCGCCGATCAGGGCGCATCCGGCCTGACGGCATCCTTCGGCAATGCCATCGACCACGCTGGCTGCCGCCGCCGGATTCAGGGCGCCGGTCGCATAGTAATCCAGGAAGAACAGCGGCTCGGCGCCCTGAACGACGAGATCGTTCACGCACATCGCGACGAGGTCGATTCCCACCGTGTCGTGACGGCCTGTTTCGATGGCGATCTTGAGCTTGGTTCCGACGCCGTCGGTGGCCGCAACGAGGATCGGATCCTCGAACCCGGCGGCTTTCAGGTCGAACAGGCCGCCGAATCCGCCGAGCCCGCCCATCACGCCGCTGCGGTCGGTCGATCCGGCAAGCGGCTTTATCCGCTCGACGAGCTCCGCGCCCGCCTCGATATCGACGCCTGCCTTCTTGTAGCTGTTCGTGTTAATGACTGCGTCGCCCTGTCTGAATTTGATAAAATGGGCGCACGACCCGAAGCGGCCATGCTGCCGGTGAGGATAGCGAAAGGCTTTGCCAGAATGAATGCCGTCCAGCGAATCTGCGCCGTATTTTTCGCGGCTGTCATGCTCGTGGCCGGCGCTGCTAACGGGCCCGCGGCGGCTCAGGCGGACGACGTCTACACGGTATCCAACGTCACCGTGGACGAAACCGCGGAATCCGCGAGCGCGGCGCGTCAGCAGGCGCTGGAGGTCGCGCACCATCAGGCATTAGTCCGGCTGATCCGACGGCTGGTCCCGCCCGGCGAGCGCGACCGTATCCCGGAACTGAAAGCCTCGGAGATCGCGTCGCTGGTCCTCAGTTTCGGGATCGACGACGAAAAGACCTCGAGCGTCCGCTACATCGGCCGCCTTAGCTTCCAGTTCGATCGCGCCGGCGTTCGTCGCTTCCTGCAGTCGGTTAATACGGGATTTGCCGAAACCCGCTCGAAGCCCGTTCTGCTGCTGCCGGTCTTCCGTGCGGTCGATCGGCGACGTCTCTGGGATCAGCCCAACCCGTGGTTCGACGCCTGGAAGGATACGCCCCCGGCGGACGGGCTCGTGCCGCTTCAGTTGCCGGCAGGCGATCTCGCCGACGTACAGGACATTACCGCCGAACAGGCGAGCGCGGGCGAAACCGGCCCGGTCACGACCATCGGGCGGCGCTACGGCGCGGGCGCGGTGATCGTTTCCGAGGCCAATCTGGGAGTCGGTGCGGCCGGACAGCCGGCGATCAACGTCTCTTCGCGCATCTTCGGCGGACCTTCCGACGGCCAGACCCGCGTGCGCAGCGTCGATATCCAGCCGGAGGAGTCGGAGCAGGCTGCGTTTCTGCGGGCCGCGCTCGATATCCAGAGCCAGATCGAGGAGGCGTGGCAGCGCGGCAACCAGCTCGATTTCGCGCAGCTGAACGACCTCGTCGCCGTCATGGCGCTTGCCGATCTTCGGGAATGGGTCGAGGTCCGCCGCCGGCTTCGGACGATCGCCTATCTGAACGACGTCCAGCTGGTCGCCGCGACGCGGCGTCAGGTCGCGATCCGGTTGAGCTATTTCGGATCCGTCGATCAGCTTCGCGTGGCGCTCGCGCAGCGCGATCTGTCGCTGGCGGCCGGTTCCGATAGCTGGACCCTCGCGCCCGCACGCGCGGCCGGTGTTATCGACACGCCCGCCGTGCCGCGCGGAGAAGGCCGGGAACAACAGTGAACCTTCCCAACGCGATCACTCTCGGGCGGCTCCTGTCGGTCCCCGTCGCGATCTATCTGATCCTGCAATCGGCCTACCTGGCGGCGTTCATCCTGTTCGTCGCAGCGGGCGTCTCCGACGCGCTCGACGGATATATCGCGAAGACGTTTCACAAGACCACGAAGCTCGGCGCCTTGCTCGATCCGCTGGCGGACAAGGCCCTTCTGGTCGGCGTGTACGTCACCCTCGGCTCTCAGGGACACCTGCCGCACTGGCTGGTCGTGCTCGTGGTGTTCCGCGACCTGATGATCCTCGGCGGTGTGATCCTGATGTTCATCGTGCGGCTCGAGGTCAAGATGCGGCCGCTCTTCGTCAGCAAGGCGAATACCGCTGCGCAGATCGCGCTCGCGGCTATCATCCTTGCCAAACTCGGGCTGTCGCTGTCGATTTCCGGCGTCACCGAGGCGGCGGTCTACGTCGTCGCGGCATCCACGGTCATTTCCGGCGCCGGGTATATCGTTTCGTGGACCCGGCAGATGGCGGGGGTCGAGGAAGACTCCACCCCCACGATCCGATGAATTCGCGCAAGTCCCAGCTTGCCCTCGACCTTCGCATTCGCGAGGCGACCGGGCGCTCGGATTTTCTCGTCTCCGGCTGCAATGAAGATGCTGTCCGCTGGATCGATGCGTGGCCCGACTGGCCCGGCAGCGCAATGGTGCTGACCGGTCCCGCCGGTTGCGGCAAAACGCATCTCGGCATGGTCTGGAAGCAGGCGGCGGCGGCCGTCGAATTCGGCGACGGCATCGAGCTGTCCGACCTGCCGGATGCCGCCAATATTCTGGTCGACGACGTCGACCGCATGGCGGACGACGCGGACCTCTTCCATCTCTACAACGCCGTTAGGGCCGCCGGCGGCACCGTCCTGTTCACGGCTCGCGTTCCGCCGGCGCGCTGGGAAGGCCGGCTGCGCGATCTCGTCTCGCGCCTCAGCGCCGTTGCCAATGTTGCCGTCCAGCCGCCGGACGATGTGCTGATGGGGGCGGTCGTGCTCAAGATGCTTGCGGATCAGCACCTCGAAGTGGAACCGGAGGTCCTTCGATACATCGTCGAAAGGACGGAGCGTTCGTTCGAGGCAGCGCGGGCGCTGGTAACCGACCTGAACCGGGTATCGCTTGCCGAGCGGCGCGCCGTCACGATCCCGCTGGTCCGGCAGGTTCTGAACAGCGGCAAGGGCGGCGCCTAGCGCGCGCTTTCTACCTCTGGAATGTCGGCGGTTCGTCCGGCGGCGGGCCGAGATCGTCGTCGAAACCGACGCCGACCAGGGTGCGGCGGCAGATATATTCCTTCCACCGGGCAGCGCGGGCACCCGTCCAGACCTCGGCGCGCGGCCGGTCTGTCTCGTCGACGAACTGGATCAGCCCGTCCTCGCGGCCGAGGCTGACGCACCGGAAGCTGTACCCGAAGGCGAACGGAGCGTCGTCGCCGAGGACCGTACCCGCGGCCCGTTCTCCCATCGGCCGGCCGGCCGCGCAGCTCATCCGGCAGACGCCGCCGGGTTCGGCGACAACCTCGGCGGCATCGCCGACCGCCAGGATCTCAGGATGGCTGACCGAGCGAAGTACTCCATCGGTTACCACCTGGCCGCTGGCGTTTACCGAGAGACCGGAGTTGCGGGCGAGATCCGGAATGCGGAAACCCGCCGCCCATATACATTCGTCGAAGGGCAGGGTGTCGCCGTCTTCCAGTTTTGCCGTGCCGTCTTCGAGGGCGATGACGCGCTTTCCCGTGAGGATGCGCACGCCGAGCCGCTCGAGTGTTGCCAGCACGTGGTCGAACCCGTCGGGCGAAAGCCCGCCCGGGCCGGGGGAAGGGCCGAAGGCGCGGCCGGCGGCCAGCGTGACGGAGAGACCGGGGATCCTTTCCGCGAGTTCGCAGGCGGCCTCGATCGCCGTCAGACCGCCGCCCACGATCAGGACTTCCCGGCCGGGGGAAAGGCGGCGGAACAGCGCCCGGCTTTCGTCTGCGGTATCCAGACGAACGGCAAATTCGTCCGCGCCGGGGACGGCCCGTCGGTCGGTCGAACTGCCCGGCGCGTAGACCAGGCGGTCGTACTCGAGCACGTGAGACCGACCGTTTGCCCCGTCGACGGTCACCTGTCTCGTTCCGGGGGCGATCGAGGTGGCCGTGCCCTGAAGGAACGCGCCGCCGCGCGCGCCCATGAACGCCGCGTAGTCCAGATCGCGGGGGGTGCTGCCGGCGGCGATTTCGTGCAGCCGGATGCGCTCCACGAACTGCGTCTTGGCG
>JAYPTI010000030.1:0-23641 GCA_038133505.1 Alphaproteobacteria bacterium | reverse complement strand
CGAGGTCGTCGAGAAGCCCGTCGCCGCCGTCGTCGATCGGCGTACTGGCGGATTGTTCCTGAAGCGCGGCGGCGTTGATGACGGCAGACAGCCAATCGCCGATCGGGATGTCCGCGGCGCCGGCGGCATCGCGCGCATACTCGCGCGCTTCGTCGGAAATGCCTTTCAGGCTCCAGGGCATGCTGGCGTCGACCGTGACGCGATTATAGCGTGCCCGGTCGCGGCTCGCCATCTTCCGGCGTTGCAGAGGCGTCGCCTGTTCCGATATGTTCTCGCCGCGCCGGGTTGGGGCGTAGCCAAGTGGTAAGGCAACGGGTTTTGATCCCGTGATTCGCAGGTTCGATCCCTGCCGCCCCAGCCAGCGCATTTCAATCGCAGCGCATTTCGTCCCCAGCGTCATTCACCCAGGGTCCAACCGCATGACCGCGCAACCTCACATTCTCGACGCTACGGGGTTGCGCTGCCCGCTTCCCGTCCTGCGCGCCCGCAAGGTGCTGTCGGGGCTGGAACCCGGCACCCTGCTGGAAGTTGCCGCAACCGATCCGGCCGCGCCGGCCGACTTCGAGGCCTTCTGCCGCGAAACCGGCCACGAACTGATCGGAACCGAAACGGACGACGACGTCCACCGAATCAGGATCCGCAAGAAGTCCTAGGCCCTCGCGCGGACGTCGCGGGGCAGGAACGCGCGTTCCGCCAGTTCGAACACCCCCTGAACCGCCAGCGCGAGAAGCGCTGCCGGGACGGCGCCTTCGAGGATCAGTGTCGTGTCGTCGAGCCGTATTCCGGTCAGGATCGGCTGGCCGTATCCGCCCGCCCCGATCAGGGCGCCCAGCGTCGCGGTTCCGACATTGATCACCGCGGCGGTCTTGATGCCGGCCAGGATCGCGCCCGACGCGAGCGGCAGTTCGACGAGCCGCAGCCGCGCCCCCGGTTCGAGCCCCAGAGCGGCCGCCGATTCCCGCAGGGCCGGATCGATGCCGGTAATGCCGGCGTGGGTATTTCGGACGATCGGCAGCAGGCTGTACAGGAACAGCGCCACGACGGCCGGAGGCCCGCCGATACCGAGCAGCGGGATCATGAACACGAACAGCGCCAGCGACGGGACGGTCTGAACGACGGCCACGATCCCGAGAATCGCATGGCCCAGCCTCTCCCGCCGCGCCGCCGCGATGCCGAGCGGGATGGCGATCACGATCGCCAACGCGAGGGAGATCGCAACGAGAACGAGATGATCCGTCGTGGTCTTGAACAGCCGGGCGCCGAACGAAGTCGCGGCCGTCTCCGCGGCGATACCGAGGCGCGTCTGGACGAACTCGGCGGCGACCTCGGCTTCCGGAGTCCGTTCCAGCTTCGCCGCCGCGTTCATTCGAGACATCGCGTCGGCCGAGACGACGCATCCGCCCCGCGCGCGCGCGGCGACGACTGCCGGCGCGCGTCCGGCGAGGTCCGCGCGGTAAAGTATGACCGCCTCGTACGCGGGGAAGTGCCCGAGATCGTCCTCCAGGAGAGCGAGGTCGTAATAGGCGATTTCCGCATCCGTCGTGTAGACGTCGATCGCGTCGATGCTGCCCGCGGCAAGGCCGCGATAGGCGAGGTCGTGATCCAGGCCGCGGACGTTTTCCGCCGCAAGTCCGTAACGCCGCTGGAGGGCGGGCCAGCCGTCGGCCCGGTCCAGAAATTCGTTCGAGAAGCCGAGCCGGAGCGCCGGGACGCGCCGGAGATCCGAGATCCGCGACAGCCCCAGTCGCTTCGCCGTCTCGCGCTTGAGACCGATCGCGTAAGTATTGTTGAAGCCGAGCGGCGCGGTCATGCGGATGCCTTCCGCCGAAAGCGCCTCGCGCATCGCGGCGGCCGTCCTGGAGCTCCGTCCGCCGAGAAGTTCCTGGACGATCGTGCCGGTGTATTCCGGATACAGATCGATATCGCCCTTCCTGAGCGCTTCCCACAGGACGCGCGTCCCGCCCAGTTCGCGGCGATGGCGGACGTCCGCCCCCGCTGCCCGCGCGAGGTGCGTAACGACGTCGCCGAGGACGACCGACTCCGTGAACTTCTTGGATCCGACCGTCAGGGTCTCTCCGGCAGCCGGCAGGGCCGCCGATGCGAAGAGCAGAAGGGACAGCAGAAAACGCATCAGGACGGATGCTCCGCCGCGGCGCGATGAGACCGCTGCGCCCTCGTGAAGCGATGAACGAAATCGCTCGCCGGCCTCTCGAGCAGGTCGGCCA
The DNA here is from genome assembly GCA_038133505.1 of Alphaproteobacteria bacterium. GTDB lineage: Bacteria > Pseudomonadota > Alphaproteobacteria > MPNO01 > UBA830 > JAYQUR01. Next base: position 21,416 of record JAYPTI010000030.1, on the reverse strand, counting down.
TGCCGCCCTGCTGCTCGATTGCCCCGTCCCGCATCAGCACGATCCGGTCGGCGAAGAAGGCGGCCTCGCCGAGATCGTGCGTGACGAGGACGACCGTCTTGCCGAGGTTGCGGAAGATTTCCCGCAGTTCTTCCTGCAGGTCGTAGCGGATCATCGGATCGAGCGCGCCGAGCGGTTCGTCGAGAAGCAGCGCGTCCGGATCCAGCATCAGCGCGCGCATGAGCCCTACCCGTTGGCGCTGGCCGCCCGACAGCTGCGACGGGTAGCGCTCGAGCGCGGCTGCCGGCTGCCGCGTCAGATCGCACAATTCGGCCAGCCGGTCTGTAATGCGCGTGCGCGGCCAGCCGAGATGGCGCGCCATCAGAGAGACGTTGCGCCCCGCCGTCAGGTGCGGAAACAGTCCGCCTTCCTGGATCACGTAACCGAGCCGGCGGCGAAGGGCGACCGCGCTGTCCGCGGTCACCGGTTCACCGTCGAAGACGACGCTGCCGGTGTCCGGCGCGACCAGCCCGTTCATCAGACGCAGAAGGGTCGACTTGCCGCAGCCGCTCGGCCCGATCAGGACGGTCGTCCGCCGCGGATCGATCGCGAGCGAGACAGGCGCGACCGCCACCACGTCGCCGAACGACTTGCCTGCATCGCGGAGCTCGAACATGCCGTCATCTCACAGGAAGGCGCAGGACGGCGCAAGGGAAGCCGATGCAGGGAACAGGGCGGATCAGAAACGCCGGTCGCGGGAGAAGTAGAGCAGCCCGATCGCGAGGAACATGAAGGTCGCCGAGAGATACAGAACCTCGTTGGGCAGACCGCCGTCGAGCAGCGCGCCGTAGGCCAGCGGCGCCGCCGCCTGACCGACATTGAACCCTGTGCTGACCAGCGCGAAAACAGTTCCGAGCGCACCGGCCGGTGCGAGTTCGCGCACCATCATGTCGCGGGCCGGATTGACGATGCCGCGCGCCAGCCCGCCGATCACGAAGGCGCCTGCGACCGCCGCGACCGGCATCCAGGCGGTGCCGACCAACAGGAGCAGGGCGCCGTAAAGCCCGAACATGACGACCAACACGAGGTCATGGCGTTTGGTCCGGTCGGCGAGCCAGCCGCCGACGAGCGTGCCGGCCGCCGTGCTGAACAACAGCGCGGACAGCAGGTAGCTCGCTGTCTGGACCGAAACGCCGTAGAGCGCCGGCAGGAACACGGCGGCGAAGCCGGTCAGCGCGATGTTGGCGGAGGAGGTAAGGACATAGAACATAAAGAGCAGGATGACGGCGCGGCTGACGATTGCCGACAGCGGCTTGGCGTCCCCGGCCTTCTTTTTCCGGTCGGCGTCCTCGCGCAGCGTATCGCCCGAGAAAACGAAGACGAGGCTGAGAATCATGCCGACGAGACCCGCCACGATGAGGGCCGAGCGCCAGTCGGTGACGGTGATGAGCAAGGCCATGCCCGCGGGCCCTGCAGCCGTTCCCAGCGACCCGCCGAAGGAGTGCATCGAATAGGCGCGGCCGTGGCGGCTCGAATCGACCGAAGCGGTGAGGATCACGTAATCCGCCGGGTGGAAGACGCTGTTGCCAGCGCCGGAGACAAGAAACAGGACCAGGAGCGCCCAGTAGGATTCCGTGAAGCCCGCAAGCGCGAAGGCAGACGAGGTAACGAACAGGCCGCCGATCAGGACGCGGCGCGCGCCGAACCGGTCGACGAGGACGCCCATCGGGGTCTGCAGCGCGCCGGTCGCGACGTTGTAAGCGGTCAGGATGGCGCCCAGTTCGACGAACGATACGCCCAGATCGCGATGCATCGCGGGGAACAGGGGCGCCAGCCCGAACATATAGAAGTGGCTCAGGAAGTGGCCGAAGCCGATCAGGCTGATGGCCCGGACCTCCCGGCCGACGCTCGCGGTCGCGGCCGTCATGCCGGTTCGCGCCAAGCCGCCGGCGCCCTTCCGTTCAAAAATTTTTGATTATCCACAACCAAAATCCGCATTAACCGCTGTTGTTAACTCGGCGGCAATGCCCCACCTGTTAATCGAGAGGGCACCGAGGTTCAATACAGAGGAGCGAATAATGTCGTCGCGGATTGGCAAAGTCGGAAAACGGCTCCCGTTCCAGATTGCAGCACTTTCGCTCTTTTCCGTCCTCTTCCTGCTGACAGCGGCGCTCAGCGCGCGGGCCGCGCCCGACGCCGACTTGTGGGGTCGCTGGACGCCGCACGACGACGATGCGGCCTTTACGATCGATCAGTCCGCGTGGACGGCGTTCCTCAGGCACTATGTCCGGACCGACCGCCAAGGCGTGAACCGGGTTGCATACGGACAGGTTACCGAGGCCGACGCGAAGAAGCTGCAGGAATATATCGGCCGGTTGAGCATGGCCCCGATCGCGACCTATTCCCGCCGCGTGCAGCTCGCGTACTGGATCAATCTTTACAACGCGCTGACGATACGGGTGGTTTTCACGCATTACCCCGTCGCGAGCATCCGTGACATCGATACCTCGCCCGGCTGGTTCTCCGACGGCCCGTGGGGCCAGAAGCTCGTCCGGATCGACGGTGTCGAACTGTCGCTCGACGACATCGAGCATCGGATCGTCCGCCCCATCTGGAAGGACCCCCGCGTCCATTACGCGCTCAACTGCGCATCGGTCGGTTGCCCGAACCTTCAACGCATCGCGTATACCGGCAAGACCGTCGAGCGCATGCTCAATCGCGCTGCGCGGGACTTCGTAAACCATCCCCGCGCCATCCGCATCGACGATCACGGCTTGCAGATCAGCTCGATCTACAAGTGGTTCATCAAGGATTTCGGAGGAACCTCCAAGACGCTGCTCGCGCATCTCGGGAAATACGCCGCTCCGGACCTGCAGCGCCGTCTCGCCGGCGTCACCAAGATCAGCAGCGACAGCTACGACTGGAGCCTGAACGACGATCGTGCGCGCGTCTTGTCCTCGCTGGGACCCCGGAAGGAATCAGCGGCGGCTGTCGTCCGGTAGCGGCAATCCCAGGACGCCGCACAGTTCGCTGACGGTCTGGCGCTCCGTTGACGTGAACTCCCCGTCGGCGCGCGAAATGGCGAGGGCGACGCGGACGAGCAGGGATGCCTCCTCGTCGTTCCCGCTGATTCTGGAAACCCTTTCGAACGCATCGCGCCGTCCCCTGTCGCGGTCTTCCATGATGGCGTCGGCATAGTCGCGGTAGAGGTCGACCGCGACATGCGGGTCGTAAATCTGGAGGTCCTGAACGTTCTCGAGAACGTCGTCGAGCTTGCTGAGTTCGGAGAACGTCACCTCGCCGTCGGCCGTCGCGACCAGCGCCGCGGCTGCCATGACTGCGTCGAGGAACGCCCGGTTTCGAAACCGGGCCAAGCCCCTGCGCAGCGTTTCGCGTGCCGTTTCGAACATATTTCCGCCGACTTCGCCTACTCTCCCCCGATTTTACACAATTCGGTGCGGGCAATCACGCGCTTGCGCCCGTGACGACAGCGCCCGAGTCTCGCATTCGCGGATTATCCAATTTTCAATATGTTTACTGCATGATGTTGCCATGTCGGCTGTGCGAATATCGGATGTCGGAGCGTTGTCCTTGAGGGCGCGGTCCGCCCGCTATGCGCTGATCGCGTTCGGCTGGATCTGCATCGCGGTCGGCGTCATCGGGATCGTCGTCCCGGGCCTGCCGACGACCGTCTTTCTGCTGATGGCCGCGTGGGCGTTTTCGCGATCGTCCGAGCGCTTCCAGAACTGGCTGCTGGCCCATCCGCGCCTCGGCCCGCCGGTGATCGACTGGCGGGAGCGGGGCGCCATTCCGGTTCGCGCCAAGATCCTCGCGGTCGCCATGATGTCGGCGAGCTTTGCCTGGATCGTCCTGTACGTCGCACACAGCTGGGAATTTTCCGCCGCCATCGGCGTCGTCATGGCGGGCGGCGCGGCATTCGTCGTCACGCGCCCGAATGCGTGAGCCGCAGCGCTAGTCCCGATACAGCCCGCGCCGCCGGTGCCAGTCCTCGATCCCCTCGTCGGGATAGAACTCGAAGTGCTTGTCGTCTGGCCCGTCGGATACGGGCGCCCAGGACGCCTTGTAGCCGAGCATCAGATTGGTGACGGCCGGCGGTTCCGGCAGGTCGGTATCGATGGCGGTTGCGCAGGGATAGACCCAGTCCGGGTATTGCGGGTTGAAGATGTAGAGCGGCGAGCCGCAGGTCTTGCAGAAATGCTTGCGCGAATAGCCCAGACCGTCGGCCTCGTAGGCGCCGCGGTGGTTGTTCGCCGACCGGTAGACCGTGATGTTGTCGGCGCCCTCCACTTTCAGGGTCGAGGCGTCGCCCATGATGTTGACGGTGTATCCGGCGCCGCCGCCCTTCCGGCATTTCGTGCAGTAGCAGCGGTTGAACGGGTAGGGCGTATGCGAGTCCACGGTGAAAGTCACCGCGCCGCAATGGCAGGAGCCTTCGAGTTTCATGGTTGCCTCCGATGTTATCGCCTTATGTCGCATCGCCGATCCTATCCGCTGCACCGGCGTTTTCGCCAGAACCGGAAATCCTGTATGTTCCCGGCGCTTGAGGACCGGGTAAAAGGAATGGACGACACATGGCCGAGAATTTCCGCGAACTGATCGACGATCTCCGCGACGCCGATCAGCTTATCGAGATCGACAAGCCCGTCGATATCCGCCACATCGCGACGCTGGTGGATCAGTCCGACAAGGCGTTGATGTTCACGAACGTCAACGGCTACGACATGCCCGTCGTCTCGGGCGTCACGAACAGCCGCGAAAGGCTGGCGATCGCGGCGGGCTGCGACTTTTCCGAGATCGAGGCGCGGCTGCGCGAAGGCCTGGACCATCCGATCGAGCCCGAATTCGTCAATACCGGGCCGGCCCGCGAAGTCTATCTCGAAGGCGACGACGTCGATCTCTACAACATGCCGATCCCGCTGTTCTCGGTTCTCGACGGCGGCCCGATGATCACCGCCGGGGTGACCCTGTCGCGCGATCCTGACGACGGCGAAGACGCAGCGATCAATGCGGGCGTCTACCGGTTCCTCGTGAAGGAAAAGAATCTGACGGGCATCGACATCGTGACGCCCAACAACCTCCATCGCTACGCTGCCAAGGCGTACGAGAAGGGCGAACCGCTCCCGATCTCGATCAATATCGGGACGCACCCTTTCGAGCTGATCTGCTCGACCTACAAGGCGCGGGCGGGGGTTTCCGAGCTCGGCATCGCCGGCGGCATGCGCGGCAAGGGCGTGCCTCTGACCCAGTGCCAGACTATCGACATGCCGTGCATCGCGGATGCCGAGATCGTCCTCGAGGCCGAGATCCTGCCGACCGGCTGGACGCAGCCGGAAGGCCGGTTCGGGGAGTTTACGCGCCTGATGGGCGGTCTCCACTGGAACCCGCATGTCCGCATCAAGGCGGTCTCGATGCGGAAGAACCCGCTCTACTACGCGCTGCACATGCCGTGGGAGAACATCTGGCCGTCGGGCCCGATTTACGAGGCGGCGGTGCGCCGCGTGCTGGACGAGGCGGGCGTTAACGTCACCGCCGTCAACATCACGCCCGGCGGGTGCTGCCACTGGCATGCGATCGTCGCGATCAAGCCGCTGCCCGGCGACGGCAAGAACGCAATCACGGCGGCATTGTCGGTGGCCGACATGAAGCACGTGACGATTGTCGACGACGACATCGACATCTTCGATCCGGTCGACGTCGAGTGGGCGGTCGCGACGCGCGTCCAGGCCGACCGCGACGTGGTCATCATCTCCGGTGCGCGATCCAAGCCGCTCGACCCGTCGCTGCCGCCGCCCGGACCCTATTCCCGTGTGCCGACGACGGCGAAGATGGGCATCGATGCGACGATCCCCGACAACGTGCCGCGGGAACGCTTTCACCGCATCGCCTACGCCTATGCGGACGAGGTGCGGCTGGAGGACTTCATCGGCGCCGCCAACGGAAAAGTGCCGGAGCTGGAACCGATCGTCAACGAGAAGCTGGCGAGCACGATCAAGCAGATCATTTCCGAGGAGCCGCTCTATTTCGCGGAGCTTTGCGAGAAGTTCGTTTTCCACGGCTTCCAGGCCGTGACGCGGGCGATCGGAACGCTGCACGAGAATGGCATCCTGTGGCAGGACGCCGAGGGCCGGTTCTGCCTCAAGGGATCGAAGTTCGCCGCGGTGCCGCCGAAGAGATAGCGTCTGCCGGAGCGGCCGGCGCTACCGATTACTCGTCGTATTCGATCAGCGAACGGATCGGGACGTCGAGCTTCGACCGGCCGTTGAGGAAGTTCAGCTCGATGATGAAAGCGGACGCGACGACCTCCGCGCCGACGCTTCGCAGCAGCTCGACGGCCGCGGCGGCCGTCCCGCCGGTTGCGAGCAGGTCGTCCATGACGACGACCTTCTGGCCTTCGCCCAGCGCATCCGCCTGGATCTCGATGGTATCGGTGCCGTATTCGAGGTCGTAGGTATGTGAGATGGTCCGGCCCGGCAGCTTGTCCTTCTTGCGGACCATGGTGAACCCGATCCCGAGCCGGAGGGCGAGCGGCGCCGCCACCAGGAATCCGCGCGATTCGATCCCGACCAGGCGCTCTGGCCGATAGGGGCTGATCGCATCGGCAAGACGCTCGATCGTGGTCGACCACGCCTCGGCGTGCTGGAGCAGCGTCGAGATGTCGTAGAACAGTATGCCGGGCTTGGGGAAGTCCGGGAGCGACCGGATATGGTCTTTCAAATCCATGGTGATTCCTGCTGGGTGGTGACTCCGCGGGTGCGGCCGCGCATCCTAACCGCTCGAATTCGACATAGGCAATCGGCGGCCCGCCGCCAAGGGCAATCGGCAGCCTGCCGCCAAGTTGACGTCAACGGCCGCCGCGCTTCGGCCTGCTGCGGTCCAACCCGACTCCGTTCCCGAAACCGTGCGCGTGCCGGCCGGATCCTTCACGGAGGGTTTTGACCGCGCCGAGCGCGAGGCGGCCTACCTGCTTGACGAGGCGGCCTACGGTCATGGTGACACGCGACGCAATCGCTGGTGCGCGAGCGAGCGGCCGCGCGCGGTGCGCCCGATGCCCGCCTTCGACATCACCGTCACGCCGATCACGAACGGACAATACGGCGCCTTGGTCCGCGCGACGGGGCACGCTGCGCCCGACGTCGATCGCGAGACGTGGACTTCCTAATGTCTGATCGATCCGTGGGAGCGAACCCGCCACCATGCGTGGTCCGGCGACGTGCCCCCTCGGGGCCGGAACCGGCATTCCTTCAAGCTCGTCTAGCATGCCGACGCGCTCGCCTATGCGGCATGGCTGTTGCGCACGACGGGGCGGAAATGGCGCCTTCCGAGCGAGGCGGAATGGGAAAAGGCAGCGCGCGGAACCGAAGGGCGCCGTTTCCCCTGGGGCGACGCGTTCGAAAAGTTCCGTCTCAACAGTCACGATGCAGGGCCGTTCGACACGACACCCGTAGGTTTCTTTCCCGCGGGCAGGAGCCCGTTCGGCCTTCTCGATGCCGCCGGTCAGGTGTTCGAATGGACCGTAACCGGCGTTGCCCCGGCCCGCTTTATCGTGAAGGGCGGTTCCTAAATAGACAAGGGATGCGGCGTCTCTCGTCCGGCAGCGCGCCACGCGCGACCGGCCACCCTGAAGCACATCCTGATCGGCTTCCGGCTGGTGCGGGCGGAGCAGGCCGTTCCGTCAGGGCGCCGTCAGGCGATCGCCGCATAAAGAAGGCCCGGCCCCATGACGCCGACAAGCGAAAATCCGATATAGGCGGCAAAGACGGGGAGGCGTGCAAGAGCGAAAACGGCGATGGCCGACGGGATCGACGTGACGCCGCCGGCGAGCAGGAACGCCATGCCGGCGCCCGGATTCATTCCCTGTTCCATCAGCCCGCCGACCAGCGGCCCGCGGATCCCAACGACGACCTGACGCACCTGGTCGCGGTATCGATGGATCCGCGAGGCGTCCCGATCCAGCTGTTTTCGACCGACCGATGGGTCACGGGGGAGACATGGTACAGGGCCGACGACGTGTGCAATCTGGTCGATGCCTTCGTGATCGACCACGCCCAGCCGTCCTGGCCGGTGAAACGTTGGATATCGGCGATGCTGCAGCTCTTCCATCCCCAAGTGACGGCGCTCGTTCGTGCGCGCGACGAGCGTTTGCGGGCGTGGATGGACGAGCGGCCCGACGTCAACGCCTACGAGGACCGCGACCTCGAAATCGCCGGGATGGCCGATATTTCCGTGGACGACCAGATCGCGGCAGTCGCCGCCGCGCTGGCGGCGAAGAGGTAGCTACTTCGTCGCGTCCTTCAGGAACGCGATGATGTTCTCGAGATCGGACGCCTTGTTGAGCCCGGCAAACGCCATTTTGGTGCCCTTGACGTAGTCCCTGGGCTTCTTGAGGTAATCGGCCAGGGTCTTTTCGTCCCAGACAAGTCCCTTGCCGCCGGCGTCCTGCATCGCCTTGGAGAACTTGTAGTTTCCGGCGGTGCCCGCCTTGCGGCCGAAAAGGCCGGCGAGGCTGGGACCGATGCCGTTCTTGGCCGCGGCCAGGCTGTGGCAGGCCTTGCATTTGTTGAAGACGGACTTGCCCTTCGCGACGTCAGCGGAATGCGCATAAGTCGTTGACATCGAGAGAATAAAGGCGATTCCGAGGATCTTCGTGAGGTTCTTCATCTTCAACTTTTCCGATGGTGAATCATTCGTGTATGGCAACGTACATATTACGCCGCGCCCGGGCGTGCAACACACGTCGGTATGGCCCGTCCGTTACCGTTTCGTACATCCAGCGACTTAATCGACCATTAAGGTCTTTGTCGAATGATAAGGCCGAGGGACCCGGAGGGCCGAACGCGGCCGGAATCCGTGGAGGAAAGCGGGACATATGAACGCCAAACTGTCCAAGGAAGACGTCGCACGTCTGCTTCAGGATCCGTCCGTAGAGGCACGCGCGGATGCGGCTGCAAAGATCGCGACTCACTACGACGCCGCCGAGAATTTCGGCGCCGAAGAAAAGAAACTGGCCGAGGAAATCTTCTCGATCATGTGCAAGGACGCGGAAGAGCGCGTCCGAAAGGCACTCGCCAGCAATCTCAAGGAATGCCCGTACCTGCCGCATGACATCGCGGTCACGCTCGCGCATGACGTCGAAGCGGTCTCGGTCCCGATGCTCAAATACTCGTCGGTGCTTACCCACGCCGACCTTATCGAGATCGTGCGCAGCCAGGGCGAGGAAAAGCAGCGCGCGATCGCCGGCCGCGCTTCCGTTTCGGGACGACTTTCGGACGCGCTGATCGAGACACGCAACGAGAATTTCGTCGGCGAACTCGTCGCGAACGAGGGTGCGGATATTTCAGAAGCGGCGATGCATCGTCTGATCGACGATTTCGAGCAAAGCGACATCGTGAAGGAATCGCTAGTCGGCCGCGGGTCGGTTCCGGTCGAGATCACCGAACGGCTGATGTCGATCGTTTCCGAGGAACTTCACCAGCGGCTGCTCGCCCGGATGGACCTGTCGAGCGACCAGATCGGCGATCTCGAGCTCCAGTCCCGCGAAAAGGCGACGCTCGGCCTCGTCGGCGGACCGGCTGCGAAAACCGACACCCGACGGCTGATCGTTCAATTTTACAAGAACGGCCGTCGGACGCCGACGATCGTTTTACGCGCGGTCTGCATGGGCGACGTCGACTTCTTAGACGCCAGCATCGTGACCCTGTCGCGCATCCCCCTCTCGGGGGCCCGGAAGATCATTTACGGGGACGGGGACGATGCCGTCCTGCAGCCGCTCGAGAAGGCGAAACTGCCCGATGCGCTGCGGCCGGCATTCCAGGCCGCGATCGAGGTTTCCCAAGAAACCGAGTACGACGGCGGGGACAACGATCAGGAGCGGTTCCGCCGGCAGATGATCGATCGGATCATCACCAATTTCGAGGATCCGGACCGCGCGATGTGCGACGACAATATCGAATATCTGATGGCTCACCTGGCGAAGATCGACCACGGAATTTGGCTCGGACTCTGAAGCGCGCGCCTTACAGCTGCCGCCCCTTCACGATCGAGTCCGGACCGAAGCGGTCGCGGAGTTCATCCAGCGTCGTCTCCACGCGCTTGCGCCGCTGCGCGTCCGGGTCTGCAAGATCGACGGGGTCGCACATATCCGCCGGCGCAAACTCCGACAGTCCGATGCCGAGCAGCCGGAAGGCCGTTCCGTCCGCTTCGCGGTCTATCAGCGGCGCGGCCGCCGCGTAGATGACGTCCGCAAGCTGAGTCGGATGGGGGAGCGTCTGGGACCGCGTGAGGATCCGGAAACGGGAGGTTTTCAGCTTCAGCGTGACTGTCCGTCCGCCGATACCTTCCTTCTTGACGCCGGCCGAGACTTTTTCCGACTGGCGCCAGAGTATCCGCTTCAAACCTTCCGCATCCGAGACGTCTTCGGCGAACGTGGTCTCGCTGGACAGGCTCTTGCGACCCGACCCGGGTTCGACGAGCCGTGAATCCCGGCCGAAGGAAAGCCGGGCAAGCCGCTCTCCAATCTTTCCGTATCGGCGAACGAGTTCCGCCTCCGGGATCAGCTGCAGCTCTCTGATGCGGGTAATGCCGTCCCGTTCGAGGCGCTTCTGCAGGACGGCGCCGACGCCCCAGATGCGCAATACCGGCTGGGCTGCGAGGAATGAGACGGTTTCAGCGGCGCCGATGATCGTAAAGCCGTGCGGCTTTTCCAGAGCGGAGGCGAGCTTTGCCAGAAACTTGTTGTGGCTCAGCCCCACCGAGACGGTAATTCCGTGCGCCGCGCGAATGTCCGTAACCAGCCGCGCGACCGTCTGCGCCGGGACGCCGCCATGAAGCCTTTCCGTCCCTGTCAAATCCAGGAACGCCTCGTCTATCGAGATCGGTTCGACGAGCGGCGTCACAGACCGCATCATGTCGCGAATGTCGCGCCCGATCCGGCCGTATTTCTGCATATCGGGCCGGATGACGACGGCGCCCGGGCACTGCCGGAGGGCCTTGAACATCGGCATCGCGGAATGGACGCCGAAACGGCGCGCGACGTAGCAGGCGGCCATGACGACTCCGCGCTGCCGGCCGCCGACCAGAACCGGCTTGTCGGCGAGCTCTGGGCGGTCGCGTTTCTCGACGCTGGCATAGAAGGAATCGCAATCGAGATGGGCGATTCGAAGCCGGTCGATTTCCGTGTGCGATACCGTCAGGCCGTCGCCGCAGGACGGGCAGGGCGCGTCGACAGGGGCGTCGAAAAGGTGAAAGCAGGTGCGGCAAAGGCTCGGCATGCGCCGACTCTGTGCCCCGGCTGGGTCCCGGTCAATTGGGAGACCAGGCCTTCTTGAATACCGTCGGGATCTCGTTCGCGACTTCCTTCGCGACTTCTTCGGCGAGCTTCTCAAACTCGTTGCGTCTCTCCCGCCGCGCTCGCTAACCTTGCGAGTTTGGCATATAAACGCCGAAATTCTGCGAGATAAGGGAGAAGCGGCCGGGCGCCGCGGACAATCGGACGATATGATAGACAAGACTGTCGCTTCCTTGCACGAGGCCGTTTCCGTCGTCCGAGACGGCGATTGCGTTCTTATCAGCGGTTTCGGCGAATCCGGCAACCCGACCGAGCTCGTTCATGCGCTCATCGATCACGGTGCGCGCGACCTCACGGTCGTGAACAACAACGCGGGCAACGGTAATGTAGGGCTGGCCGCCCTCCTGGAATCGGGTAACGTCGCCAGGATCGTCTGTTCGTTTCCGAGATCGACGGCGTCGCACGTATTCGACGAGATGTACAAGGCTGGCCGTCTCGAACTCGAGGTAGTTCCGCAGGGCACCCTGGCGGAGCGAATTCGTGCCGCCGGCGCCGGAATCGGCGGTTTCTACTCGCGGACGACGATCGGGACTCCACTCGCTGAGGGCAAGCAGCGGCGGGTCTACAACGGCGAGGAGTTCGTTCTCGAGGACCCGCTGCATGCCGATGTCGCCCTGATAAAGGCCGAACTCGCGGACCGCTGGGGAAACCTTACCTACCGGCTCGCGGCGCGGAATTTCGGCCCGATCATGTGCACGGCCGCGACGACGACCATCGTACAGGCCCGGAAAATCGTTCCGCTCGGCGACATTCCCCCCGAAGCGGTCGTGACGCCTGGGATCTTCGTGGACCGTGTAGTCGAGGTTCCGAATCCGGTCAGCGAACGCGAGATGATAGAGAACGGCGTCCACTATCTCGGAGGCCGTAAGCCATGACTGACAAGTTGACCCGGCGCCAGGTTGCCTGGAGGCTCGCGCAGGACATTCAGGACGGCATGTACGTCAATCTCGGGATCGGCATGCCCGAACTCGTTGCGAACTATATCCCCGGCGACCGCGAAATCGTCTTTCACAGCGAAAACGGCATACTCGGCATGGGACCGGAGCCGAGAGACAACGAGGCCGATTACGATCTGATCAATGCCGGCAAGAAACCCGTCACGATGCTTCCTGGCGGATCCTTCTTCCATCACGCGGATTCGTTCGGGATGGTTCGGGGCGGCCACATCGATATCTGCGTTCTCGGCGCGTTTCAGGTTTCGTCTGCGGGCGACCTCGCCAACTGGTCGACCGGCGGCGGCGGCGTGCCCGCCGTGGGCGGTGCGATGGATCTCGCTGTCGGCGCGCGCCGCGTTTTCGTCATGACGGATCACAACACCAAGACCGGCGAAGCGAAGCTCGTCCGCGAATGCAGCTATCCTCTTACCGGTCTCGGCGTGGTGAGCACGGTCTATACAGACCTCGCCGTCGTGGACGTGACCGATCGCGGGCTTACCGTTCGGGAGAAGGTCGACGGTCTCAGCTTCGACGAACTGCAGTCCCGTACGGACGCCGAGCTTCTTGGCAGGGAAACCTGCGGTGTCCTTAACTCGCCCGAGGTCGGCTGACAGGTCGGCGAAGCGGCGAAAAGTTGCGGTTGTTCCCCGCTGCCTGAATTGCGACGCGGCCCCGAAGCGAAACGGCGGTAAACATACGGACGCCGATTGCGTTCGGACTCGGTGCCCCCGCGGGCGAGGATCAGGCCGAGGCCTTGCGACGTACCCGAGACTCGCGGTGCCAGATGTAGAGCCCGCTCGCAATAACGATAGCCGCGCCGATCATCGAAACGCCGTCCGGATACTGGCCGAAAACGATGATGCTGATGATCGTGACCCAGACGATCTGGGTGTAGAGAAACGGCGACAGGGTCGACACGTCGGCGACCTCGAAGGCGCGGATCAGGAGATAATGGCCGAAGCCGAACAGGGCGCCGGTTGCGACCATCAGGGCCCAGGCGAACGCATCCGGCGTCTTCCAGACGAACGGGACGATGCACGACATCACGATCACGCCCACCGCCGACGTCCAGAACAGGCTGGTCCGCGTATCCTCGGTCCGCCCGGCGATGCGCGTCATTATCTGGTAGGCGGCGTAGCAGACCGCGGTGCCGAGCGGCAGGATCGCCGCCCAGTGCATGACGCCGAGGCCGGGTCGGATGATCACGAGGACCCCTGCGAATCCGACGAAGATCGCGCACCAGCGACGGACGCCGACCTTCTCGCCGAGGAACGGGATGGAAAGCGCTGTGACCAGCAGCGGAGAGGCGAAATTAATCGCGACCGCTTCCGGCAGGGAGAGATAGATCAGCGCCGTGAAGAACGTGATCGTGCCGAGCATCAGCGCAACCGACCGGGCGAGGTGCAGGAACGGCCGGGTCGTCTTCATCTGGCTGACGATCCCGGTCCGCGAGAAGATCAGCAGGAAGACGAGGGCATGGAAAACGTATCGTGCCCAGACGACCTGGAGGATCTCGTAATCCTTCGCCAGCGTCTTCACGCACGCTTCGCCCATCCCGAAGAACGCCACGCCTGCGCACAGGAGCGCGATGCCGAGGGACGGGTTCTGGACCCGGGCGGTCGTTATATCCAACGGACTGCCCCGCCGCGCGGTTTCAGCCCCATACCTCTTTGGCGATGTCGACGATCGCGCCGAGTTTGGCTTTCTGTTCCTCGACGGAGATCAGGTTGCCGATCGCGTTCGAAGAGAAGCCGCACTGCGGCGACAGGCAGAGCTGGTCGATATCGACGAATTTCGAGGCTTCTTCGATGCGGCGCAATATTTCGTCGCGCGGCTCCATCCGGCCCCGCTTGGTCGTCAGCAGGCCGAGAACGATCTTCGGGCCGCCCTTGGGGACGAACCGCAGGGGCTCGAATCCGCCCGAGCGCTCGTCGTCGTATTCCAGGAAGAAGCCGTCGACCTTGGTCAGGTTGAAGACCTTTTCCGCAATGACTTCGTAGCCGCCGGAGGCGAACCACTGGCTCTGCGCATTGCCGCGGCAGAGGTGGACGCAGACCGCCATGTCGTCGGGCCGCTCGCCCACCGCGTCGTTGATCAGCGCCGCGTAGGTCGCCGGCAGCTCGTCCGGGTCCTCGCCCAGCTTGCGCGCGCCGTCCCGCATCTTCTCGTCGCAGAGGTAGGCAAGGTTGGTGTCGTCGAACTGGACGTACCGGCAACCGGCGTCGGCAAGACCGGCAAGTTCCTCGCGGTATACCCGCGCCAGATCTGAGAAGAATTCGTCCATCTCCGGATAGGCATCCTTGTCGATCGCCTCGCGCCCGCCGCGGAAATGCGTCATCGTCGGCGACGGGATGGTGATCTTGGGCGTCCGGTCGGTGAGGCCCGCGACGACCTTGAAGTTCTCGACCTCGCAGCCTTCGGCGGGCCGTTCCATCTTTTTGGTGATGTAGGCGACGAACGGTGCCTTCTCCGGATCGATGGATTCGCCTTCCGCGCCTTCCGGCATCATGCGGCGGAAATCCACGCCGCCGATTTTGCTGAGAAAATCGAAGTGGAAATTCTCCCGGCGGAACTCGCCGTCGGTGATCGACTGCAGGCCGATTTCCTCCTGCATCTTGACGACGTCGGCAATCGCCTTGTCTTCCTGGGCGCGCAATTCAGCGGCGTCGATGTCGCCCGCCTTGAATTTCTGGCGCGCCTCGAGCAGCCACTCGGGGCGTTGCAGGCTGCCGACGTGATCGGCGCGGAAAGGGCCCTTGGCGTTGGCCATGTTGGATTGCTCCCGTTCGTTCGTGGCGGCGCCCGGACGGCGCTACGGTGCCCGGAGGTTTAGCCGGTTTCGGCCGGCTTCGCGACTCCGGGCGGCTATTTCATCGTCGACATACGTGTCGGAACGACCCGTGTGACCACCATCGCGTCGCGATCCAGCATGTCGGCGAGCCGCGGCAGCATTTCGTTCTGCCACCAGTCGTTCTCGTAGATCGCCTTGTACTGTTCCTCGCGCTGCTGCTCGCTCTCGAAACGCCGGATCCAGCAATAGACCGAATCGTCGGTCTCGCCGCGGAAACTGCCGCAGATCACGACGCCGTTCGCGACCTGGAACGGAAGAATTTCGCGCTCCATGCAATCGAGCCAGTTTTCCATCTGGCCGGGTTTCACCTTGTATTGGCGGAGTTCGTAAAAGGCCATGGGTTGTCCTCCCTGTGTCGGCGTGTCCGGCGAATGTTTTGCTCGCCTCGTCAGGCGTTGTCCAATAACGTTTCGCCAAAATCAACCGGGGGGGAGAATTCGGCATGAGCTACAGCGGACGCCGCGTCGTGACGGGCCACGACGGAAACGGCAAGGCAGTCGTCCGTATCGACGACGTCGGCGCCAACAAACGGAGCGGGCGGGAGAACATGGTCGCGCAGGTGATCTGGACCACCGACGACTTGCCCGTCGACTTCGCCGAGGACGGCGAGGACAAGGGCGCACGGCAGATCGGGACCACCATTCCGGGCGGCTCCGTGTTCCGCGTCGTTCAGTTCGACCCCGGCGTCGCGCCGCGGAATCATCGGACGGACAGCATCGACTACGCCGTCGTCATGAGCGGCGAGATCGACATGGAGATGGACGATACGGTGATCCACCTGAAGGCCGGCGACGTTCTCGTGCAGCGCGGAACGATCCACAACTGGGTCAACAACGGATCCGAGCCCTGCGTGATCGCGTTCACGCTCATCGCCTCCACCGACGACACGGCATTCGGGTAGACGATCGATGACCGGACCCGACGCCGCGCCCATCAGCCGTTTTCCCGTTCCGGACCTTGCCGACCTCCCGGACGATATCCGAGCGCGCATGCAGGCGGTGCAGGAAAAGGCGGGCTTCATTCCGAACGTCTTTCTCACGCTGGCGTGGCGCCCGGACGAGTTTCGCGCGTTCATGGCGTACCACGATGCGCTGATGGAGAAGAAGGGCGGCGGTCTGACACCCGCGGAGCGCGAAATGATCGTCGTTGCGACCAGCGCCGCCAATGACTGCCAGTACTGCGTCATCGCACATGGCGCCATCCTCCGGATCCGGGCGAAGAACCCGCTGATCTCGGATCAGGTGGCCACCAACTACCGCAAGGCCGACATCGCGCCCCGGCAGCGGGCGATGCTCGATTTCGCGATGAAGGTGGCACTGGAAGCTCACACGGTCTCGGACGCCGACTACGAGGCGTTGTCGGGCTACGGTTTCTCGCAGGACGATCTGTGGGATATCGCCGCGATCGCCGCCTTCTTTGCGATGTCGAACAGGCTCGCGAACGCCTCCAGCATGCGGCCCAATGACGAATTTTATTCGATGGGGAGATGACGGTCGGTGTCCGGCACGAAGCGTGACGAAGGAGCACGTAAAAAGAGAACATTTTGTACTGTCACTAACGCAATAGTTCTGGCCTGAATCCGAAATTGTCCTATGTTCACTTGACTAGGGCGATCAGGGTGAAATTTGTTGAGCAACTCGATAAAGGGCATTGTCACGGATAGTGACGGGCTTCTCAAAGAGCTCCTGTCCGGTGCGGCTTCTCCTGCGGAAATTACGATCGCGTTGGGCGACACGGCGAGGGACCTTCTCGCGACTCGGCCGGATGACAGCCCGCTCGTCGAGGTCACGCGTTACTGGACGGCGCTGCAAGGCGGAAGAGAACTCCCGAAGCGTTCCGATATCAACCCCGTCGAGATTTCCCCTGCTGCGCTTCCGCACGTCACGCTGGTCGACGTGGTCCCCGGCAATCCGCGTCGGTTCAAATACAGACTGGTGGGGACCGAAGTCGCCGCTATCTTCGGTGCCGACTACACGGGATTCCACATGGACGAAATCGTTCCGCCGATCCTGCAAGAACAGGTGCAACGGGCTTACGATTTCGGCTGCAACACCGGCGATATCGTGATTTTTTACGGCGCCTACGTCCGGGCGGACGGCTCGTTCTACACCGTAACGCGTGTCGCGTTGCCCGTCGTGGGGCCTGACGGCGAGATCGATTGCTTTCTGTCCGCGGTCACGCGGGAACTGGACTGGAAACGGGGCTGCTGAGGGCAAACGGCCGTGCCCCGTGGAAGGGCAGCGCCGCCGCGGCCCCTTCGCAGAAAAGGTTCGGCGAATCTGGATG
This sequence comes from Alphaproteobacteria bacterium, assembly GCA_038133505.1. Classification (GTDB taxonomy): domain Bacteria; phylum Pseudomonadota; class Alphaproteobacteria; order MPNO01; family UBA830; genus JAYQUR01. The sequence goes on along the minus strand of JAYPTI010000030.1, from coordinate 4,000 downwards.
GAAAGTTTGGTCGGAGTGAGAGGATTTGAACCTCCGGCCCCTGCCTCCCGAAGACAGTGCTTGCCAACTCTAGATTTTGTTCCCTAAGCAGGTAAAGACCAAACCCAAAACTGCAAATTATGATTAATTTCAATACTATAACACATATCAAGGATATTGGAATCAGCTTGTCTGCTAGCTCTATGCCGTGAAGTATTTTTAGACAAAATTATTGATCGATGGAGCAGAATTGGAGCGAGTGGGTACACGTTCAAACAGGATTGCACACCCCTGCTTTCCCACGCTTTGGACGTGCCAACACTAAAAAGCACCGGCTAAGCGTTTAACATCTCCCCCCACCCGAGAAACTACCCCAGTCTGTTTAGGTATAGATATGAGCCACCTTGTTGGCGGAGCATTAGAACAAGGCTTGCTCATCATGCCCAGAAGGCAGGGTTAGTACCCGACCCAAATCCTTAGAGCGAGTATCAGGGACAATGCGGCTATTACGACCCAAAGGATGCGTTTGGTCGTCTTATTCAACGCCCTAAACCTTGGTATGCCGTCTCGACGCTGAAGCCTGACGGAGGCGGTCTAACCTGCTTCTCCGCTTTCCCACCGCACTCGCCACACTTGAAACGCTGCTCGACGTAGTTCACGTCAGGTCTACCTGCATCCAACCACTCCTGTGGAATGATTTCACCCCACCGATTGCACACCAGACAATGGAGTCCAAGGGTCATTCCCGTCTCTGCGAGGTCTGTCATCGTTCTGATGGTGACCGGGGACTTCTTGACAGTCATGACCCACCTCTACCAAGACGGATAGGAATCAGGAAACCCTGTGAGCTTTGCAGGAGTGCAAACGGTCCTGATAACCCAAAAGCCTTAAAACACAGATGATCACCAGGCTGACGGCGAAGGTCGATGCGTGAAGTGTCTGTAGAGTTTTCATTTAAATAATTAGACGCAGCAGAAGGATTCTGCTCTGTCTGTGTTCACTCACTTGGTTCTTTGATAACAACTAGAGTGGTTTGACGACTTCGATGCCCAGCCTGCTGAAGGCGTACCGACCACATCAGTATATGATGTTGAAAAAAAGGCGGCTTCGATCCAAAACCGAAAGCCGCCTTTCTTTGTCAATTTTTAGCTAGAAGCTTACGGAAGAAGAACTTTGTCGATAACATGAATAACACCATTGCTGGCCTTAACGTCGGCAATGACCACCTTGGCACCGCTGACCATTACCCCTTTGGTTGCATCAATCGACAATTTCGAACCGTTAACGGTAGCTGGGGAGAGTTTCTTTCCCGCGATTGCCTTTGAGGGTACGGCACCGACCAAAACATGGTGCTTGAGGATCGCCTGAAGTTTTGACTTATTTTCCGGCTTCAGAAGGGTCTCTACCGTGCCTTTCGGCAACGCTGCGAATGCAGCATCAGTAGGCGCAAATACGGTAAACGGGCCTTTGGACTTGAGGGTATCGACAAGACCAGCAGCCTTAACAGCCGCCACGAGCGTTTTGAACGAGCCATTTGCAACAGCCACGTCAACGATGTCTTTTTTCATCCCATGACCACCTGCGAATGCGGAAAATGGGACGAGAAGTGACAGTACCAGTGCTGCCGTTATTGTTCTGAGTGACGACATGTGAGTTTTCTCCATGGAACACCGATACAGACAGTCTGTATCGTCAAATTCCGATGCGACTACGTGGTCAACGCATTTTGGGATTTCAAGAAGCCAAAAAAATAATTTCCCCCCTGTCCCGGCAAACACAAAAAAATCTGGGGGCTTTACGTTATACCTGGCAACTGCCACGCTAGCTGGGTTGGTAAGTTCCCTTATCTGACAGCCCACCCACGATCGTGCATTCACAAAAACCCCAGAGGAGGAATGTCTATGTCGATAGCGAAGCTACTTGAATCTGATCAGAGCATATCGCTGCTCGCGGCTCTTGCGGAAAACAGTTTTGATTCCGTTCTGATCACGGATGCCTCAAAAGCCGGAAAAGTCATCTATGCTAACAAAGCCTTTCAAAACCTCACTGGTTTCACGCCTAAGGAGGTGATCGGTAAAACACCTCGCATTCTTCAAGGTCCGGCAACGGACGCTAAGGTGATCAAACGCCTCTCTAACGCCCTCAAAAAAGGTGGTAAGTTCGAAGGTAAGGCTATTAATTATAAAAAAGACAAAACGCCATTCATAATGCATTGGCGTGTTGTTCCAGTTAAAAACAAAGGCAAGGTCATAGCCTGGGTCGCTATCCAAAGGTCCGGGACTGCTCTATAGCCCTATTTATTTACAGGATGTTTGGGAGACCGCTTGATGTGTAATTCTTTCTGGCAAGAGACTCCCAGCATTCCTGTAGGAGCTTTTTTTTATAGATGCATTTAGGCTTGCATAGCCCCGTAATCAGAAAAAACTCTGTAATCGAGGGCGGATGATGAATCAGAAAGCCTTTCTCACCATTCGTCTATCATCTACGAAAAACCCCCTCTTTTCGTAGCAAGCTTTCTTCGAAACCCTCTGTATCCCTCAGAAAACAGCGGTTTAAAAACCGTGACATAATTCCGTATAGGGAAGACCCATAAATACGTTTGTCACGGTTTTGCTCAGTCGTCTTGACGTGAGACCCGAATCTTCCTCCATGTTTAGGTAGAGTCCATCACCCGAAGGGAGATGGAATATGAAGCGATCCAGGTTCACGGAAGAGCAGATCATCGGGATCTTGCGGGAGCAGGAGGCGGGCCAGAAGACGGCGGAGGTTTGCCGCCGTCACGGCATCAGCGAAGGCACTTTCTACAAGTGGAAGTCGAAGTTCGGCGGCATGGAGGTGTCGGATGCGAAGCGGCTGAAGGTGCTTGAGACAGAGAATGCGAAGCTGAAGAAGCTTCTGGCCGAGACGATGCTCGATAACGCGGTCCTCAAGGACATCAACGCAAAAAAGTGGTGACGCCCGCCGCCAGGCGAAGCGCCGTTGCTCATTTGCGTAAGGTCTATTCGGTGAGCGAACGGCGGGCGTGCAGGGCCATCGGTGCGGATCGCAGCTCGATCCGGTATCGCTCCGTCCGATCCGACGATGCTGTATTGAGGGAACGTCTCAGATCTCTGGCTGCCGAACGCCGCCGGTTCGGCTACCGCCGTCTGCACATCATGCTGGCCCGGGAAAGTGTTCTGGTGAACCAGAAGAAGCTGCGCCGTCTGTACCGGGAAGAACGGCTGCAGGTCCGCCGCCGGGGCGGGTGCAAACGGGCGTTGGGGACGCGGGCACCGATGGTGCTGCCGGACGGCCCGAACCAGCGCTGGTCGCTGGACTTCGTCTCCGACGCTCTGGAGGACAGCCGGCGGTTCCGCATTCTGTGCGTCGTCGATGACTTCACGCGGGAATGCATCGGGCTCGTGGCCGACACCTCGTTATCCGGCGTCCGCGTGGCGCGGGAGCTAGATGCCATCGTCGGCCGACGCGGCAAGCCGCTGACGGTGGTCAGCGACAACGGGACGGAGCTGACCAGCATGGCGATCCTGAAGTGGTCTCAGGACCGCCGGATCGGCTGGCATTACATCGCGCCGGGTAAGCCGACCCAGAATGCTTTCGTCGAAAGCTTCAACGGGCGTCTGCGTGACGAATGCCTGAACGAGACGCTGTTCTCGTCGCTGTCGCATGCCAGGGTCGTGCTGGCGGCCTGGAGACACGACTACAACCATCACCGGCCGCACTCCGCCCACGGCGGTGTACCGCCTGTCGAGTTCGCCGAAAAAGCCGATATGGGGCATGCCCCATATCGGCTTGAACACACCGCCCGCACAGGGCAACATTTTGAAACCGGACTCTCCCCATGACTGGTGGGAAGTTGGGTCTCACGTCAGTAGGCTGGGTCAATCCAGTTGGGCTGGATCAGGGTCAGGGATTAGCGTTTATTTGCTTCAAAAAAATCCAAGGTCATTCTTAGCGACTGTTTTGTGGCTTCTTCGTCATAGCCATCCTTGCGACACGGTTCGCAGTCCCAACTGTGTCCCGC
>JAYPTI010000029.1:22753-23684 GCA_038133505.1 Alphaproteobacteria bacterium | reverse complement strand
CCCGCCGTCGACTACCTGATGAGCGAGGAAGGCGGTTCCGTGAAGCGCTGGGTCCTGGAAGGCACCGACTACGTCTATCCGCGCACGACCAACAAGATTCTCGAAGCCTACCTGAAGGCGAAGGGTGTCGCGGCCGAAGACATCATGATCAACTACACCCCGTTCGGTTTCGCCGACTGGCAGACCGAGGTGTCGAAGATCAAGGAATTCGGTTCCGCCGGCAAGAAGACGGCCGTGGTCTCGACGGTGAACGGCGACGCCAACGTTCCGTTCTACAAGGAGCTCGGCAACCAGGGCATCAAGGCTACCGATATCCCCGTCGTCGCGTTCTCGGTCGGCGAGGAAGAGCTTGCCGGTCTCGACACCAAGCCGCTCGTCGGTCACCTGGCCGCCTGGAACTACTTCCAGTCGATCCGCACGGCCGACAACAAGGCGTTCATCGATGCCTGGCACTCGTTCATCAAGAACGACAAGCGCACGACCAACGACCCGATGGAAGCCCACTATGTCGGCTTCAACATGTGGGTGAAGGCGGTCGAGAAGGTCAAGTCGACCGACCCGGACAAGGTCATCGCCGCGCTGCCCGGCACCAAGGCGCCGAACCTGACCGGCGGTCTGTCCGAAATGCTGCCGAACCACCACATCACCAAGCCCGTCTTCATCGGCGAAGTTCGCGCCGACGGCCAGTTCGACGTAGTGTGGAAGACCAAGGGTCTCGTTCCCGGCGATGCGTGGTCCGACTTCCTGCCCGGCTCCAAGGACATGAAGTCCGACTGGCCCGGCCTGAAGTGCGGCAACTACAACACCGCCATGAACAAGTGCGGCGGTTCCTGACGCCGAGAGACGCTCCGGCGGGGGGCGGGGCCCCCGACCGCAACCCCGACACAAACCTGTCGGGGGGGCCGAGACGGGCGCCGAGGGCCCCGCCACC
>JAYPTI010000029.1:0-22743 GCA_038133505.1 Alphaproteobacteria bacterium | reverse complement strand
CCTGTGCGGGGGTACCTCCCCCCGCGCGCGCCCCCGGGGGCGGCCTCCGCCGCCGCCGCAACCCTCTACAATCAGAGTGCGTGCGGCAGACGAAGGCCGCCTTGCTCCCTCCAACACAAATGATAAGCTTCAAGCGATGGCTCCCTTGTCCAAACGCCTGGCTGTGATTGTCCTCGCCGCACTGGCGATCATTTTCTCAGCCGCTTCCCTCCCGGCCAAGGCAGGCCCCTACGAGGATGCGATCGCAGGCTTCGCAGAGGACTCCTTCGGCGACACCATGCGCTCGATCCGGGCGGTCGCCGAAAGCGGCCACGATCTCGCGCCGAAGGTGCTCGAGGCGCTGCAGGACCGCCGCCTGCTCTACAGCGCTCAAACCAAGAAAGTCTTCATCCGGGACAAGGCCGACAAGCTGTTCGACGCCGCCACGGGCCAGCCCGTGACGGGCGAGCCGCCGGCCGACACCGATAGCGTCCGGATCAACAACCGCCTGCGCGGCATCATCAACGCGGCGATCGGGTCGCTTACGCTGATGGTCGCGGACCCGGCGCGGCGCATGGAGGCCGCACAGGCCGTCTTCAAATCCCGCGACGCGAGCGCGCTGCCGGCGCTGACCAGGGCGATCGAGCGCGAGACCGTTCCCGAGATCAAGGAAACGATGATCGAGGCGCGTGCCGCGATCGTCCTGACGCGGGCCGGCGCCAGCACGGCGGACAAGCTCCAGGCCATCGAGGCGATCCGCGCGCGCGGCGACAACCGTGCGCTCGCGCTCCTTAAGGGCGTGCCGGCCAATGCCCCGCCCGAGGTAAGGAAAGCGGTCGAGGCCGCGATCGTCTCGGTCGAGGACAATCTCGCTCTGTGGGGCTACGTGCAGAACTTCTGGTACGGCCTTTCGCTCGGTTCCGTCCTGCTGCTCGCCGCCATCGGCCTCGCTATCACCTTCGGCGTGATGGGCGTGATCAACATGGCGCACGGCGAGATGGTCATGCTCGGCGCCTATACCACGTTCGTCATTCAGGAAATTTTCCGCGCCTATGCGCCGGACATGTTCGACGCGTCGATCGTCGTCGCCATTCCGGCTGCGTTCATCGTCGCCGGCCTGTTCGGCATCGCCATCGAACGCGGCATCATCCGCTTCCTCTACGGCCGGCCGCTCGAGACCCTGCTCGCGACCTGGGGGCTGTCCCTCGTCCTGCAGCAGTTCGTGCGCAGCATCTTCGGTCCGACAAACCGCGACGTCAGCGCCGTCTCTTGGATGGATGGCGCGTTCCAGGTCGGCCAGATGGTCGTCACCTACAACCGCCTGTGGATCATCGCCTTCGCGATCGTCGTGTTCGCGGCCCTGCTCGCACTGCTCCGCTATACCCGTATCGGGCTCGAGATGCGCGCCGTCACGCAGAACCGGCAGATGGCGAGCGGTCTCGGCATCCGCACGGGGCGCGTCGATGCGCTGACCTTCGGTCTCGGCTCCGGCATCGCCGGCATGGCGGGCGTCGCGCTCAGCCAGATCGACAACGTCAGCCCCAACCTCGGCCAGGGATACATCATCGACAGTTTCATGGTCGTGGTGTTCGGCGGCGTCGGAAACCTGTGGGGCACGCTGGTCGGCGCGCTGAGCCTCGGCGTCGCGAACAAGTTCCTCGAACCGTGGGCCGGCGCGGTGCTCGCCAAGATCTTCATCCTGGTGGCGATCATCCTGTTCATCCAGAAGCGGCCGCGCGGACTGTTCGCGCTCAAGGGCCGCGCGGTGGAGGCCTGATACGATGGCCGCCAGCTTTACCACCCATCCGCTGCACGGTCGTTCCGGCTTCGCCTTCCTGATGACCGACACGGGCGGCAAGGTACTGCTCGGCCTGCTGGTGCTGGCCGCGGTCGTTGTGCCGATCCTGAACCTTGCGGTGCCCGAAGGGTCGCCGTTCCACATGCCGAACTACCTCGTCGCGCTGTTCGGCAAATACCTGTGCTACGCGCTTCTGGCGCTCAGCGTCGATCTGATCTGGGGCTATTGCGGGATCCTGTCCCTCGGCCACGGCGCCTTCTTCGCCCTCGGCGGCTACGCGATGGGCATGTATCTGATGCGCCAGATCGGCGACCGCGGCGTCTACGCGCACCCGACCCTGCCCGACTTCATGGTGTTCCTGAACTGGAAGGAACTCCCCTGGTACTGGCACGGCTTCGACATGTTCTGGTTCGCCGCGATCATGATCCTTGTCGCGCCCGGCATACTCGCCTTCGCGTTCGGCTGGTTCGCGTTCCGCTCGCGCGTCAGCGGCGTGTATCTCTCGATCATCAGCCAGGCGCTGACCTACGCGCTGATGCTCGCGTTCTTCCGGAACGACATGGGTTTCGGCGGCAACAACGGCCTGACCGACTTCAAGGAACTGCTCGGCTTCGACCTGCAGGCGGCCGAGACCCGCGCGGGGCTGTTCGCCACGACGGCGATCGTTCTCGGGCTCAGCTACATATTGTGCCGCTATATCGTCTATTCGAAACTCGGACGCATCCTGATCGCCATTCGCGACGCGGAGAACCGCGTCCGCTTCCTCGGCTACCGGCCCGAATACTACAAGCTGTTCGTTTTCACCCTGTCCGCGTGTCTCGCGGGCGTCGCGGGCGCGCTCTACGTCCCGCAGATCGGGATCATCAATCCGAGCGAGTTTGCGCCGGCGTTTTCGATCGAGATCGTGATCTGGGTCGCGATCGGCGGCCGCGGCTGCCTCTACGGCGCCGTCCTCGGCGCGATCGTCGTGAACTACGCGAAGACCTACTTTACCGGCGCGCTGCCGGAAATCTGGCTATACATGCTCGGCGGTCTGTTCATTGCCGTGACCCTGTTCCTGCCCAAGGGGATCGTCGGGACGGTGACGTCTTTCGACGGCGCCCGGTCGCTGTTCGGCCGCAAACCGCAGAACCCGGCCCCGGAGAAAGCCGATGGCTGATATCAAGATGGACCCCGAATCCGCGCCCGTCCTCTATCTCGACGGCGTGTCGGTCAGCTTCGACGGCTTCAAGGCGCTGAACGCGCTCAGCTTCTATGTCGAGCCCGGCGAAATGCGGGCGATCATCGGGCCGAACGGCGCCGGAAAGACGACGATGATGGACGTCGTCACCGGCAAGACGCGGCCCGACGAGGGCGAGGTGGTGTTTCGCGGCCTGACGGACCTGACCCGCCTCGACGAGACGGCGATCGCCCAGCTCGGCATCGGCCGGAAGTTCCAGAAACCGTCGGTGTTCGAGAACCACACCGTTTTCGACAATCTCGAGCTTGCGCTCAAGGCGAACAAGACGGCGCGCAAGTCTCTTTTCTACCGGCTGTCGGGAGAGGAGCGCGACCGCATCGAGGACGTGCTCGGCACCATCGCGCTCCAGGAGCAGCGCGACCGCATGGCGGGCGAGTTGTCGCACGGCCAGAAGCAGTGGCTCGAGATCGGCATGCTGCTGATGCAGGACCCGGACGTGATGCTGGTCGACGAGCCCGTCGCCGGCATGACCGACGCCGAGACGGAACAGACAGCCGACCTGCTGCGCGAGATCAGGGATCAGGGCCGGTCGGTCGTCGTCGTCGAGCACGACATGGAGTTCGTCCGCGCGCTGAACACGCGCGTCACGGTTCTCCACGAAGGGTCGGTCCTCGCCGAGGGCTCGCTCGACAGCGTGCAGAACAACGAACGCGTCATCGAAGTCTATCTGGGGCGCTGAGCGATGCTGAACGTCAAGGCGATCGATCTGTATTACGGCGCGAGCCATGCGCTGCGCTCGGTCGATTTCGCTGCGGAGATCGGCAAGGTAACCTGCGTTCTCGGCCGCAACGGCGTGGGCAAGACCAGCCTTCTGCGGTCCATCGTCGGCCAGGAGAAGGTGCGTTCCGGCACCATCGAGTGGGAGGGCCGCGACCTGACGCGCCGGCCGCCCTACGAGCACGCGGCTGCCGGCATCGCGATCGTGCCGCAGGGCCGCGAGATCTTTCCGCTGCTGACGGTCGAGGAAAACCTCAAGACCGGTTTCGCGGCAATTCCCCGCAAGGACCGCTACATCCCCGAGGAAATCTACAGCCTCTTTCCCGTGCTGTACGACATGCTCGGCCGGCGCGGCGGCGACCTGTCGGGCGGCCAGCAGCAACAGCTCGCCATCGCGCGGGCGCTGGTCACGCGGCCGCGCCTGCTGCTTCTCGACGAGCCGACGGAGGGCATCCAGCCGTCGATCATCAAGGATATCGGCGAGGTCATCAGAACGCTGGCGGCGCGGGGCGACATGGCGATCGTCCTGGTCGAGCAATATTTCGATTTCGCCAAGGAACTGATGGACAATTACGTCGTCATGGATCGCGGCGAGGTGGTGGTCTCCGGCGCGGCCTCGGCAATGAATGAAACCGATGTACGCAGCTACCTCACGGTCTGATGAAGCCCGCCGGTCGGCCGATATCGTGTCCCTCCGCAGATGGGCCGACGGGGCGGCGGAAATCGGCGTGCATATGGCCGCCGGCGAGACCCGCCTGTCCCACCTCTACCAGTCCGATCCCTGCCGCGTCCTGTTCCCGCGGACGCCCGCTGCGGCGCCGAAGGAATGCGTCGTCGTCACCACCTCCGGCGGCGTGGTCGGCGGCGACCGGCTGCGTTTCGACGTCGAGGCGGGCGCCGGCACGCGCGCCGTCTTCACGACGCAGGCCGCCGAGAAGATCTACCGCTCCGCCGGGGCGCTGTCGGAAATCGACGTTGCCGTCCGGATCGGCGCGGATGCGCGTGCGGAATGGATGCCCCAGGAAACGATTCTGTTCGACAACGCGCGGCTGCGCCGGGAGACCCGCGTCGAGCTCGCGGAGGGCGCGTCGTTGGTCGCCGGCGAGATCGTGGTGTTCGGGCGGCGCGCCCATGGCGAAGTTTTCCGAAACGGGTTTCTGCATGACGGCTGGCGCGTTCTTCGCAAAGGCCGGCTGGTCTGGGTGGACGCATTGCGGCTCGACGGAGACGTCGGGCATTTGTTCGAGAACGCGCACGCGTTCGGGCACGCCGCGGCGGTCGGCATGATGCTGGTCGCGGGGCCGTCGGCGTCGGAAACCGTGAAGCCCGTGCTCGAGGGGCTCGGCGCAGGTTGCGCCGCGACCGTGATCGACGACCTCGCGATCGTGCGGTTCGTCAATCCCGATGCCGGGGAGCTTCGCCGCCAGTTCACGGCGTGCTGGATGCGCATCCGGCAGGAAAGGCTGGGTTTTCCCGGGCGTCCGCCGCGGGTGTGGGAAGTCTAGGGTCAGGGAAGGATAGGGAGGACAGGATGCAGCTCTCGCCGAGAGAAAAAGACAAGCTGCTCGTCGCCATGGCGGCGGAAGTGGCGCGCAAGAGACTGGCCCGCGGGGTGAAGCTGAACTACCCCGAGGCGATCGCGCTGATCACGGACTTCGTGGTTGAGGGCGCCCGCGACGGCCGGTCCGTCGCCGAGCTGATGCGCGACGGCGCCACCGTGATTTCCCGCGACCAGGTCATGGACGGCATCGCCGAGATGATCCACGAGATCCAGGTCGAGGCGACCTTCCCCGACGGCACCAAGTTGGTGACCGTCCACGAACCGATCCGATAGGGAGGGGCGCATGAAACCCGGAGAAATCATCACCGCGGCCGGCTCCATCACCCTCAACGAGGGCCGCGAAACCGTCGAGGTCGAGGTTTCCAACACCGGCGACCGGCCGGTCCAGGTCGGCTCGCACTACCATTTCTACGAGACCAACGAGGGGCTGTCGTTCGACCGCGAGGCGGCGCGCGGCTTCCGGCTGGACATTCCGGCCGGCACCGCGGTGCGGTTCGAGCCCGGACAGACGCGCACCGTCCGGCTGGTCGCGTTCGCCGGCGACCGAAGGGTCTTCGGCTTTAACGCGAAGATCAACGGACCGCTGGGGGGCTGAGCCATGGCATATGAAATCGACCGCAGCGCCTATGCCGACATGTTCGGCCCGACGACGGGCGACAAGGTGAGGCTGGGCGATACCGACCTGATCATCGAGGTCGAATCCGACCGCACGATCTACGGCGAAGAGGTCAAGTTCGGCGGCGGCAAGGTCATCCGCGACGGCATGGGCCAATCGCAGGCGACCCGCGCCGAGGGCGCCGTGGACACCGTGATCACCAACGCGCTGATCGTCGATCATACGGGTATCTACAAGGCCGACATCGGCCTGAGGGACGGCCGCATCGCGGCCATCGGCAAGGCCGGCAATCCCGACATCCAGCCCGGCGTCGACATCGTCGTCGGCCCCGGCACCGAGGCCATCGCGGCGGAGGGGAAGATCGTCACGGCGGGCGGGCTCGACGTCCATATTCATTTCATCTGCCCTCAACAGATCGACGACGCGCTTTACAGCGGTCTGACGACGATGATGGGGGGCGGCACCGGCCCTGCGGCCGGTACCAACGCGACGACATGCACGCCCGGCCCGTGGCACATCGGGCGCATGCTGCAGGCGGCAGAGGCGTTCCCGATGAATCTCGGCTTCTTCGGCAAGGGCAACGCGGCGACGCCCGCGGCCCTCGAGGAGCAGATCAGGGCCGGGGTCTGCGCGCTCAAGCTGCACGAGGACTGGGGCACCACGCCCGCGGCCATCGACACCTGTCTCGGCGTTGCCGACGATTACGACATTCAGGTGCTGATCCACACCGACACGCTCAACGAATCCGGCTTCGTCGAGAACACCGTCGCCGCCTTCAAGGGCCGCACCATCCACGCCTTCCACACCGAGGGCGCGGGCGGCGGCCATGCGCCGGACATCATCAAGGTGTGCGGCGAGGCGAACGTACTGCCGTCGTCGACCAACCCGACGCGGCCGTTCACCGTGAACACGGTCGACGAGCATCTCGACATGCTGATGGTCTGCCATCACCTCGACCCGAAAATCCCGGAAGACGTGGCGTTCGCGGAAAGCCGTATCCGGCGCGAGACCATCGCGGCGGAGGACATTCTCCACGACATGGGCGCGTTCTCGATCATCGCGTCCGACAGCCAGGCGATGGGCCGCGTCGGCGAAGTGATCACGCGCACCTGGCAGACCGCCGACAAGATGAAGAAGCAGCGCGGCGCGCTGCCGGAGGAGACCGGCGACAACGACAATTTCCGCGTCCGCCGCTACGTCGCGAAGTACACGATCAACCCGGCGATCGCGCACGGCATCTCGCAGCATGTCGGCTCGATCGAGGTCGGCAAGCTCGCCGATCTCGTGCTGTGGAACCCCATGTTCTTCGGCGCCAAGCCGGACGTGGTTCTCAAGTGCGGCACCATCGCCGCGGCGCCGATGGGCGATCCCAACGCGTCGATCCCGACGCCCCAGCCCGTGCACTACCGGCCGATGTTCGGCGCGTTCGGCAAGTCGTTGACGGCGAGCTCGGTCAGTTTCGTCAGCCAGGCGGGGCTCGAGGCGGGCATCGGCGAGGCGCTCGGCCTCGACCGAGAGCTGCTCGCCGTCGAGAACACGCGCGGCGGCATCGGCAAGAGCGCGATGGTGCTCAACGGCGAGACGCCCGAGATCGAGGTCGACCCCGAAACCTACGAGGTGCGCGCGAACGGCGAACTGCTGACCTGCGAGTCTGCCGAGGTGCTGCCACTCGCGCAGCGCTATTTCCTGTTCTGACCGGGGCGGGGGGATGGATCGCGCGATCGAGGTAGTACCGAGGGGCGGCTGGCCGGCGGGCGAAGCCGTCGGCAGCGTCGTTCTCGATTTCGACAGCCGCCATCGGCGGCGCGTCCGGCTGACCTGCGACAACGGACTGCACCTGCTGCTCGACCTGCCGAAGGCCGCCGCCATGCGCGACGGCGACGGTCTCCGTCTCGAAGAGGGCGGCTGGGTAGTGGTGCGCGCGGCGCACGAGGACCTCCTCCGTATTGCCGGCAGGGATCCGCATCACCTGCACCGGATCGCCTGGCATCTAGGGAACCGGCATTGCCCGGCGGAAATCCAGCGCGACCGGATCCTGATCCGGGAAGACCACGTCCTTGCCGAAATGCTGCGCGGCCTCGGCGCCGAGGTGACGGAAGTGCGCGCACCGTTCGATCCGGAGCGCGGCGCCTATCATCAGGAAAGCCAGGCGGACGCGCATGGCCACGGACACGATCACGAACATGCGCACGATCACGACGCGGACGGTGAGGGGCATGCCCATGAACCAGCCTGACGCGCTCTACCGGCTGCTCAGCTGGCTGTCGCCCAACTACCCGGTCGGCGCGTTCAGCTACAGCCACGGCCTGGAGTCCGCGGTCGAGCAGGGCTCGGTCAGCAACGTGGCGTCGCTCACGGCCTGGGTGGAGACGGTTCTCGAACACGGCACGGGACAGGTCGACGGCACGCTGTTCTGCGAAGCATGGCGGGCGACGGACGCACAGGAATGGGGCCGGCTCCAAGATGTGCGTGCGCTCGGCAACGCCTTCCTGTCGACCGGCGAGTTCGCGCTCGAGGCCCGTGCGCAGGGCGATGCGTTCCTGCGGGCGACGTCGGCGGCGTGGCACGCGGATGCGCTCGACCGGCTCGGCGGCTCCGCGGTCTACCCGGTTGCCGTCGCGGTCGCCTGTGCGGCGCACGGCGTGCCGATGGACTCGGGCCTCCACGCCTATCTGCATGCGTTCGCCGCCAATCTCGTTTCCGCCGGCGTTCGACTGATTCCGTTGGGCCAGACCGACGGCCAGCGGGCGCTCGCCGCCCTTTCCGATACGGTATCGCGCGTCCACGAGCGCGCGGCCGCCGCGTCGCCGGACGACCTGGGTACGTCCGCGCCGCTTCTCGACCTCGCGTCGATGCAGCATGAAACCCAGTACACGAGGCTGTTCAGATCATGACCGATTCACCAAACGGACCCCTTCGCGTCGGTATCGGCGGGCCCGTCGGCTCCGGCAAGACGGCGCTGACCGATGCGCTCTGCAAGCACATGCGGGACAGCTACGACATTGCCGTCGTCACCAACGATATCTACACGCAGGAAGACGCGCAGTTCCTGACGCGCTCGGGCGCGCTCGACGCGGACCGGATCATGGGCGTCGAGACCGGCGGCTGCCCGCATACGGCAATCCGCGAGGACGCGTCGATCAATCTCGCGGCGATCGACCGGATGAACGAAAAGTTCCCCACGCTCGACCTCGTGATCGTCGAGTCCGGCGGCGACAATCTCGCTGCCACCTTCAGCCCGGAGCTCGCGGACATCACGATCTACGTCATCGACGTTTCCGCCGGCGACAAGATTCCGCGCAAGGGCGGTCCGGGCATCACGCGTTCCGACCTGCTGGTCATCAACAAGATCGATCTCGCCCCGCTGGTCGGCGCGGACCTCGACGTGATGGACCGGGATTCGCGCAAGATGCGGGGCGACAAGCCGTTCATATTCTCGAACATAAAGGCGGACCACGGGGTAGAGGCAATCGCGGCGTTCATCGAGACGGCGGGCGGATTGCGCGCCAAGACGCTGGCCGCCGGATAGCGAAAGCGAAGCTCAGCCGTCGGCCGTCGCGATCTTTCCGGGGCGCAGGTGACGGGTTTCGCAGAGACGCTCGAAACTGCGCTGGATTCGGGTGATGTTCGGCGCCGCGCCCTTGCCCGGCAGGATCAGCGAGAGTTTTCCGTTGGCGGCGACGAGACGCGATTGCTCCAGCAACGCCGGGCTCCCGCCCGACACCCTGTAGGCGAGCCGGAGCGCGTAGCCCAGCGTCTCGGCCCGCCGCACCGCGCGTTTCGAGAGGAGCGAGCTGACGCACTCGACGCGCGCGTCGTCCGCCTTGCCTCCATAGCGGAGGTAGATCGCCAATGCGATGAACGCGCGATCGCGATGGCTGATGCCGAAGAACGGATGTTCGATCGCCCGGTCGAATGCGTATCCGGCCCGGTAGTCGGGATGTTCGCGCCATGCGAGGTCCGACAGAAGGCAGACCGCTTCCTGCAATCGCCTGCGCTCGGCGTTGTTGTGCGGCACGACCGGCTCGATCCAGTCCATCAGGGCATCGGCGACAACGCCGAACCGGCCCGCCTGGTTGCCGAAGGCCGTCGCCGCGGCGGCGAGCGGATCGTCGGCCCGTTGATCCGGCGGCAGGTTTTCGAAGACGTAGCCCTCGCGCACGCCGACGGCGGAAAAGACCACTTCGCGCGGTTTGAGCCTGGCGACGAGCTGGGAGAGCATCATGGCGGTCAGCGGCATGGCCGCCCGGCGCTGCTTCACCACGTTCGACAGTCGTTGGAGCGATTGCGCAGACATCGCGGCGAGAAGATTCGCGGTCTGCAGAACCGAGCCGGGCGAAACGGCATAGCCGTGGATGATATCCAGCGGATAGGCGCTGTCCTTGATCTTCAGCCGGGCGAAGGCGCGCCACGCGCCGCCGATGGGATAGAGCGACAGCCCTGCGGTCGACGACAGCCAGCTTATGCTACCGAGGCTCGAAGCGATTTCGGCGCTTATCGCGTTCATGTCTCCGCTGTGCCGCGCATGCAGGCGCATCGAGCCGAGCGGCAGCGAAATCAGGTCGAGGCTCTCGCCGTTCCGGACGTGGGCAAGCTCCAGGCTGCCGCCGCCCAGGTCGGCCACGATGCCGTCGCGCGTATGAAGGCCACGCATGACGGCCTGGGTCGACAGCGAGGCTTCCTCGTCGCCGCTCAGAATCCTGACGTTGCAACCGGTTTGCGAAAAGACGGCAGCGACGAGCTCGTCGCCGTTCGTCGCGTCGCGCACCGCGGACGTGGCGAACGCATCGATCCGGTCCACCCCGGATTCCTGGGCGAGCCGCACGAAACGGACGATCGCCGTGACCGCCTCGTCGATCGCCGCCTCGGGCAGCGCGCCTGTCTCGCCGACCCCTGTGCCCAGGCCGCAGAAGATGTGTTCGTTGAACATCGGGTGCGGATAGCCGTTCGACACGTCGAAGATGACGAGTCGGATGGAATTCGAGCCGATATCGACAACGGCGAATGTCCGGTACCTATCCGACAGCAGGGACGCTATTCGTCATTCTCCTCGAGGCCGCGCCGAGCAGGGCGACCGTTGAGCTACCCCTTCTTCTCGGCTTTCTTGCGTCGCCCCTTCTTAAGGGCGCTGCCGCGTCCTGACAAACTCGGATTGGTCATGAAATATTCATGGCAGGAGAAGGGCTCCTTGCCGGGCGTCAGGCGGGTATAGGCGCCGTCGGGGCCGAGCTCCCACGAGCTGGTGTCGTCGCGGACGTTGGACCCCATAATCCGGTCGAGAATCTGGCGGTGAACCGTCCGGTTTTCGATGGGCACGAGCGTCTCGACCCTGCGATCCAGGTTTCTCGGCATCCAGTCGGCGGACGAGATGAACACCTTTGCGCGCCTCGTGTGCAGCCCCTGGCCGTCAGCGAAACACACGATGCGGCTGTGCTCGAGGAAGCGGCCGACAATGCTGCGCACCGTAATGTTTTCCGACAGGCCGGGTACGCCCGGGCGCAGGCAGCAGATGCCGCGGACGATAAGTGTGACCGACACGCCCGCCTGCGACGCCCTGTAGAGCCTGTCGATGATGCCGGGATCTACCAGCGAGTTCATCTTGGCGAGGATGCCGGACGGCTTGTCCGCCTTGGCGTTGGCGATTTCCGCATCGATGTGGGCGTACAGCGTGTCGCGCATCGTGATCGGCGATATCGCGATCTTCTCAAGCTTTTCGGGCCGAGCGCAGCCGGTCATGTAATTGAACAGCACCGCTGCGTCGCGGCAGAGCGCCGGATCACACGTGAAGAAGGCGAGGTCGGTATAGATCTTCGCGGTGATCGGATGATAGTTGCCCGTGCCGTAATGCACGTAGGAGCGCAGGCCCCGGCGTTCCTTTCGGACGACCAGCGAGACCTTGGCGTGGGTCTTCAGGTGGACGAACCCGTATACGACCTGAACGCCGGCGCGCTCGAGATCGCGCGCCCATCGGATATTGCGCTCTTCGTCGAACCGCGCCTTGAGCTCGACGAGCGCCGTGACGGACTTTCCCGACTCCGCTGCTGCGATCAGTGCTGCGATGATCGGCGAATCCTCGCTCGTCCGGTACAGCGTCTGCTTGATCGCGACCACATCGGGATCGGACGCCGCCTGGCGGATGAACTGGACGACGACGTCGAAGCTCTCGTAGGGGTGATGGACGAGAATGTCCTTCTGGCGCACCGCCGCGAAGCAGTCCCCGTTGTAATCCCGGATGCGTTCCGGAAACCGCGCCCGGAACGGCTTGAACAGCAGATCGGGCCGGTCGTCGGTGATGATCTCCTTGATGTCCACCATCGACACCAGCCCGGCGACCGGGAACACGTCCTCGTCGTCGACGTGGAGGCGCGACTGCAGGAAGTCCTGCATTTCGTCGGGCAGAGCCGCATCGATGGAGAGCCGGATCACCGAACCGCGCCGGCGTTCGCGGATCGCTTCCTCGTAGAGCTGGACGAGATCCTCGGCCTCTTCCTCGATCTCGATGTCGCTGTCCCGGATGATCTGGAACACGCCGTGATAGAGAATCCGTATTCCCGGAAACAGCTTGCCCAGGAACAGCGAGATCAGGTGCTCCATCGACAGGAACCGGATCTTGCGTCCCGGCAATCTCACGAAGCGGGCGAGGCTTTGCGGGATCGTGATCAGGCCGACGAGCGGCTCGTCGCTGTCGCTCGAGTCCATCATCAGCGCCAGCGTGAAGTCGAAATTCGGGATGAACGGAAAGGGGTGCGCCGGATCGATGGCGACGGGCGTCAGGACCGGAAAGACCTCCTCCATGAAGAAGTTTTCCAGCCAGCGGCGGTCGCCGCCCGACAGGCCGTCGGGCCCGGTAACGGCGATGCCCGCCTTGTTGAGCAGTTCCTGGAGGTCGAGCCAGGTTGCCTGCTGCCGCTCCATCAGATCCGCAGCGCGCTCGTTGACGGCGCGGAGCTGCTGCAGCGGCGTCAGCCCGTCGTCGCTGCGTGTCGCCACGCCCGCGCGCACCTGACCTTTGAGGCCGGCAACGCGCACAGCGAAGAATTCGTTCAGGTTGTTGTCAGAAATCGACAGGAAACGGACGCGTTCGAGAAGCGGATGGTTCGTATTGCCCTGCTCTTCGAGGACGCGGGCGTTGAAGTCGAGCCACGAAAGCTCCCGGTTGAAAAACCGCGCGGCTGGCCTGATCGTCGGCCACTTGCGCGATTTCTTCTCGGCGGGCGGTTCGCCTGTGGCGCCGGTTGCCGGCGCCTCCGGCGGATCGCCGTCCGGTTTCTTGTCCAGAATTTCGCTCATCGTCCCAGGCAGTTCGATCGGCCGTTACGTCGTTTCAGCCGTCCGAACAGGAGTTTCGCTGCAGACATGGTGGGGAAATGTGACAGTGGTCTTAAATATTTATGACACTCGTGGCGCCCGCTGCGAGGGCCGCTCGTTCCGACGGCGGGTTTGCGCCGTCGTCTGCATTGATGTAATCGCAGATCGACCGTGTTTGAGGAGCGGAGGCCGGCCGCATGGCGATCGATTTCATCTACGAACAGGACGTCGTCGTTCCGATGTCCGACGGCATCGGGTTGCGCGCGAACGTCTTTCGGCCGTCCGAAGACGGGCGCTACCCTATCGTCATGTCGATGGGCGTGTACGGCAAGGACGTGCATTTCCGCGACGCGTTCGGTGCGCAGTGGAAACGCCTGCTGGAGATCTATCCCGGGCTCGTCGAAAACGGTTCCTCCGGCCGGTTCCTGCGCTGGGAGCTGCCGGATCCCGAGCGCTGGGTGCCGGACGGTTTCGTCGTCGTTTCCGTCGACAGCCGCGGCAGCGGCAAATCGCCCGGATATCTGGATCCCTATTCGCCGGTCGAGACGCGGGATTACGCCGAGGCCATCGAATGGGCGGGAACGCAGCACTGGTCGAACGGCAAGGTCGGGCTGCTCGGCGTCTCCTATCTCGCCTCCAAGCAGTGGCAGGTGGCGGCGCTGCAACCGAAACATCTCGCCGCCATCGCGCCGTGGGAGGGATGCTGCGACTTCTACCGCGAATGGAGTCGGCACGGGGGCTTGCGGACGCGGTTTCCCGTCGACTGGTGGCCGCGCCAGGTGATCCCCAACCAGCACGGCAATGCCAGCTCGCCCTATCGCGATCCGGATACTGGTGAGCGGACAACGGGACCCACCAAATTGAGCACGGAAATCCTGGCCGGCAACCGATCCCACTTTCCCGACGACATTCTTTTGCACGCCCTTTACGACGCATGGTACGCTGCCATGACGCCCGATTTCTCCCGCATCGAGGCGCCTGTTCTGTCGGCCGCGAATTGGGGCGGAGCCGGGCTGCATCTCCGCGGCAACATCGAGGGCTGGTCGGCCGCCGCCTCGCGGCAGAAGTGGCTGTCGTTCCACGTCGGGACCCATTTCGAGAGCTTCTATCTCCCCGAATACGTCGAGATGCAGAAACGCTTCTTCGGCCATTTCCTGCGCGGCGACGCCAACGGCTGGGACGGGGAGCCGCCGATCCGCATGGCGGTCCGCCGGCCCGACGGCGTTTCCTACCGCGCCGAGACCGAGTGGCCGCTCGCCCGGACCGACTGGAAGCGCTATGCGCTCGACGGAGGGTCGATGGCGTTGTCGGAAGACGCCGCGGAGAGCGAGGCGAGCTTCGAGGCGCTGGGCGACGGGATCGAATTCGCCACCGCGCCGTTCGAGACCGAGACGGAATTCGCCGGGCCGGTGGTCGCGCGGCTGACGGTCTCGTCCTCGACAACGGACCTCGACGTCTTCGCGACGCTGCGCCTGCTGGACCCTGACGGGAACGAGGTGGCTTTCACCGGCGCGCACGAGCCGACGCCGTTGAGCCGCGGCTGGCTCCGCGCCTCGCACCGCAAGACCGACCCCGAAAAATCGACACCGTGGCGGCCGTGGCACAGTCACGACGGGATCGAAAAGCTGACGCCCGGCGAACCGGTCGTCCTCGATGTCGAGATCTGGCCGGTCTCCATCGTGTGCCCGCCGGGCTACCGGATCGCGCTGCTGCTGCAGGGGCGCGACTACGAATACGACACGCCGGGCCGCATGCTGCACGACGATCCGCTCGACCGGCCGGCGCCGGAATTCGCCGGCACGACGACGGTCCATTGCGGCGGCGGGGCGTCGTGGCTGCAATTGCCGCTGATACCGGGAGATTAGGGCCGTCCGCGGCTTTCCGCGCTGCCGCCCATGCAGCATAATGCGGCTGCAAGAACGAGAAAACCGAGGGGGAATACGCGATGCCGACAGCAACCGTGCGCGGGCTCAACATCTTCTACCGGGTGATCGGCGACGACGGCCCGTGGATCGCCCTGATCACCGGCGGCCGGCGCGGCCACGACGAGTTCGTGCCGCTCGCGGAGATACTCGCCGAGCGCGGCTACCGCGTCCTGCTGCACGACCGCCGCAATACCGGCGGCTCCGAGGTGAAACTCGGCGCGGACGAGGTGGAAGAGATCACGTGGGCCGACGATCTGTACGAGCTGCTCGGCCAGCTCGGCGCGACGCCGGCCTGCATCGGCGGCTCGTCCTCGGGCGCGCGCACCGCGATGCTGTTCGGCATCCGCCACCCCGACGCGACGCGCGCGCTGCTGTTGCTGCGCGTCACCGGCGGGCCGTTCGCGGCCGGGCGGCTACCCGAGAACTATTACGGGCGCTTCATCCGCGCGGCGGAAGAGGGCGGCATGGAAGCGATCTGCGAGACCGACGTCTGGTCGGAGCGGATCGCGGCCAACCCGGCCGTGCGCGACTACCTGATGTCGATCGACCCCAAGGATTTCATCGCCATGCAGACGAAGCTGATGGACCTGTTCGTCGCCGGCAAGGACCTGCCGGTGATGGGCGTGCCGCAGGACGATCTCGACGGCATCAAGGCGCCGACCATCGTCATCCCCGGCAACGACAATACGCACTCGTCGGAAAGCGGCCGCATCGCCCACAAGCTGATCAACGGCGCGGAGCTCTACGACCTTGGCCTCGAGGACATCGACGTGCCGCTGATCGGGTTCGACGAGTGGGCGCCCTATTACGACGAGATCGCGGGCGCGCTCGACGATTTCATCAAGCGGAAAGCTGGATAAAGCCGACCGCTGGCCTTCCTCTTTGTCCCCTCTCCCCCGCGGGGAGAGGGCTAGGGAGAGCGGGAAACGATGAAATCATCGGCGGGGGCCACCCCCTCCCTGACCCTCCCCCTCAAGTGGGAGGGGAACAGAACAGTTGCCGACCCCGCTTAAAGCAAACTCTTCCCGCCGAACCGTTCCAGCCATTTCGGGATCGCCTCCGGGTTGACGACATGACGCGGCACCTCGCCGCGCATGGCGGTCATCGCGGCGTTCATCGCCCACGGCACGGCCGGTTCCAGGCTTGCGCCCTTGTTGGCGCTGACCATGTGCGGCGACAGCAGCACCTTGTCGCCGAGGCCCCGAAGCGGCGACTGCAGGTCGAGCGGCTCGTTCTCGAACACGTCGAGCGCGGCGCCCGCGATCTTGTCTCGGTCGAGCGCGAAGAACAGCGCGTCCTCGTCCACGATCGGCCCGCGCGCCGCGTTGAGCAGGATGGCGCTCGGCTTCATCAGGTCGAACTGCGCTTCGGATATCAGGTGCTGGGTCTCTTCGGTCAAGTTGGCGTGGATCGTCACCACGTCGGAAGTGCTGAGCAGCGTTTCGAGGTCGACCGGCGTCGCGTTGTGGTGGGCGAACTTGGATTCGTCGACGTAGGGATCGCACGCGATCAGGTTGACGCGCCACGGCGCCAGCAGGTCGCACAGCCGCGAGCCGATGCGCCCCAATCCGATGATCCCGACGGTGATGCCTTCGTAGCCGTCCTGGCGCGCGCCGAGATAGACGCCGTCGAGCGAGTCGTCGCGCCAGCCGCCCTCGCGCACGTGCCGGTCCTTCTGCCGCGTCTGCTTCAGCATCGTCAGCATCATGGTCATCGTGCCCTCGGCGACGCCGCCCCAGTTCGCCTGGGTCGGCGAATGGGTGACGAGAATGCCGACATCGGCGGCCGCCTCGATATCGACGTCGTCGTAGCCGATGGTCAGCTTGGCGATGATGCGCGCCTGCGGCAGGCGTTCCATGAAGTCGCGCTCGAACCGGAAGCCGCGCATGACCGCGCCGATGATCGCGTCGCGCCCGTCGGCGATGGGGAACACGTTCTCCTCGCTTGCGCCGAACGCGCGGCGCCATTCGCCGTTGCCGAACGTGACCTCGCAGCCCGCCTTTTCCAGTTCGCTGTATTTCGCGTCGACGTCGCCCATCGGCGTGTAGACGAGGACTCTTGCTTTCGACATTCCCGTTGGTCCCTTGTTGGGTTGTTATGGACGGGCCGCCCGGCGCGGCGCGTACTCGTCGAGCCTCTCCCGGACGTCCTCCCTGTCTGGCGTCGCGCGAATATTGCGCACAATCGCTCACTGCTGTGAAGGCGGCGGCCCCGCCGTATGATGCCCGGCGAATGAAGTGACAGGTCCGGTGCTGGCGGACATAATGCCCGAAACTCGGAACGGAAACGCCGGATGAACGACACGCCCACACCCTCGCTGAAAGCCGCGCAGGACGCCGCAAAGGCGGTGCCGACGCGCGAAGACTGGCTCGCCCGCGTGGCGGAGGCCGGGCCCGTCGCAGAGGCAGGCGCGCTGCAGGCCGATCGCGACCGGATGCTGGGCGCGGACACGATGGACGCGCTGCACGCGCGCGAGATGTTTCGACTGCTGCTGCCGTCGGCGCTCGGCGGCTACGAGGTGCGGCTGCCCGATTATTTCGAAATCATGGAAGCGGTCGCGACCTACGATGCCAGCACGGCGTGGTGCGTCTGCCAGGGCAATTGCTGTGCCATGACGGCGGGCTACATGCCGCTGGAAGCGGGTAACGAGATCTGGGGCAACGATCCCCGCGCCGTCCTCGCCTGGGGGCCGGGGCAGGCCGAGGCGCAGGTCGTCGACGGCGGCTACAACCTCACCGCCAAGGCCGCCTTCGCGAGCGGCAGCCACCACGCGACGTGGCTCGGCGCGCACGGCTCGGCGGTGAAGGAGAAGGACGGCAGCCTGCGCCCCGGCGTCGACGGCAATCCGGAGGTCCGGACGCTGCTGTTCCCGGCCGGCGAAACCGAGATCATCGATACCTGGGACGTGCTCGGGCTGCGCGGCACCGGCAGCGACGCCTACGAGGTAGAGAACCTGTTCGTGCCCGACGGCCACACGGTTGTCCGCGCGACCATGTTCGAGAACCGCCCGGCGCACGGCATGTCGCCGCTCTACGCGTTCCCGCAGATGTCGGTGCACGCCACGGGTTTCGCGGCGACCGCGACCGGCGCCGCGCGCGGCTTCATAAACGCGTTCGTCGAGATGGCGCAGACCAAGATGCCGCGCCTCCACACCTCTCCGTTAAGGGACAAGCCGGTCGTCCAGGACGACGTCGCCCGCGCCGAGGCGCGCCTGTCGGCGGGCCGCGCGTGGCTGCGCGAGGAGGCCGAGAAGGCATGGGAGGAGGCGAGCCGCGAGGGTACGCTGTCGATCGCCCAGCGCAACCGCATCCGGCTCTCCGCGACGCATGCGATCCACGAGGCCAAGGCCGCGGTCGACTCGCTCTACGACGCCGCCGGCACCAGCGCCGTCTTCGCCGACGGCCCCTTCGAGCGCCGCTTCCGCGACATCCACATGATCGCCCAGCAGATCCAGGGCCGGAAATCGCACTACCAGTCCGTCGGCGCGTGGATGCTGGGGCACCCGCCGGATATGGGGGTTATTTAGGCGCAGGGTTTCCGCGCCCTTCTGTCGGGGCGGGCCGGTCTTAGACCGCCCCCTACGAAGGGGGATTTTGCGGTCGTAGGGGCGGGTCTAAGACCCGCCCGTTTGCCTACCGCACCTTGATGATCAATTTCCCGCGGAAATGCCGCGAGGCGCTCAGCGCGACCGCGTTGGGGGCGTCCTCGAGGGAGAACACCTGCAGCTCCGGGACCGTGACGACGCCCGCCTTGTAGAGCTCGAGGACGTGTTCCATATGCCTGCGGCTGCGCCCCACCCGCGGACGCAGCGAGATCACGTCGTCGCGGCCTTCGGGCTCGGGCGGGTTGGAGCCGGCGGCGATGAAGGCGGCGCGCCCGCCGGGTTTCAGGACCTGGAAGGATTTCTGCGTCACGTCGCCGCCGACCGTGTCGAACACGGCGTCGCAGTCGCTGACCGCCTCGGTGAAATCGACCGCGTTGTAGTCGATCACCTCGTCGGCGCCGAGGCCCTTCACGTAGTCGATGTTCTTCGCGCTGCACGTCGTGATGACGTAGGCGCCGATGTTCTTCGCCATCTGGATCGCGAAGCCCGCGACGCCGCCGGCGCCGCCCTGGATCAGGATCTTCTCGCCGGATTTGAGCTCGATCGATTCCTCGATGGAGATTTCCGCCGTCAGCCCGATCAGCGACAGCGCCGCGATGTCGACGTGGGAGACGTCGTCGGGCTTTTTCGCCAGCACGTCGGCCTTGATCGCGATCTTCTCGCAATAGGTGCCTTCCTGGCCCACGGGCAGGACGCCGAACACGGCGTCGCCCACGGCGAGGTCCGCATCCGCGCCGACGGCGGACACTACGCCCGAGATGTCGCGGCCGAGGATGTAGGGGAAGTCGGTCACCGGGTTGGCGTACTTGCCGCCGAGGACCTTCCAGTCGGCGCCGTTGACGCTGGCGGCGTGGATGTCGACGACGACTTCGTCGGCGGCGGGCGTCGGGTCGGGCAGGTCGCCGTATTTGAGGATGTCAGGGCCGCCGAGTTCTTCGAAATAGACTGCTTTCATGATCTCTTCCGTTAAGTGAGGTGTCAGCCGCGGCCGCCGGCGCGCGAGATGATGTTGAGAAGGACCGACTGGCCGTCGTCGACGTCCCTGAGCGCCTTTTCGAGCACCGCGGGAACCTTCTCGGGATCGACGAGCTTCTCGCCGCGCCCGCCGCAGGCCTCGATGGTCTTCTCGAAATTCGGGCTCGGGTTGAGCTCGACGAGCGGCAGCGTGTTGGATTTCGACGCGCGCCCGTCGGGATAGACGGCGAGCGTCGCGCGGCGGACGGCGTACCATTCGGAGTTGTTGGAGACCATGGTCAGCGTCGGCAGGTTCTCGGCCTGTGCCGTGAAGTGCGCCGCCGTCGGCACGTTGAACATGTAGGAGCCGTCGCCGACGCAGGAGATTACCTGCCGGTCGGGCGCCGCGATCTTGGCGCCGAGCGCCTCGCCGAGGCCGGTGCCGAGCCCGCCCGCGCCGCCGCCCGGCAGCACGTTGCCGGGCCTGGTGAAGGTCATGTGTTCCAGCGGCAGGCCGAGCTCGTTCACGAAGATGCCGTTCTCGTCCTTGATGTCGTTCAGGCAGTGCGCGACCCACGCCGGGTGGATCGGCGCCGACGTGCGCGCCTCCTCGATCAACGCAGCGCGGCGGTCGGCCGCCTCGGCGCGGTAGTCGGAGATCCAGCCGCGGCGCTTGTCGCCCGCCGGTCCGGAGCCCGCCTTGCCGGCGAGCGCGTCGCGCAGCAGGGCCACGGCGATCTTCGGGTCGCACACCGCCGACAGGTCGCTGCGGAAGCCCTCGAACGGGATGCGTGAATTCAACGGGTCGTTGCCGAGCCGGATGATCGTCGCGTCCGGATTGGGCGCCGCGACGCGCGGCATCCACGGCACGATACTGTCGAGCACCAGCACGAGGTCGGCATACCCGAGGGCCTTGGGCGAGGCGCCGCCGAGCAGCATCGGGTGGTTCGACGGCAGGTTGAGGTCGAGCGCCTGGCAGACCGGGATCGCGTTGTCGGCCGCCAGCGCGCCGAGCGCCTCGAACGAGGCCGCGTCGGCGCCCATGCTGCCGGCGATGATCAGCGGGCTTTCGGCCTTCCTGATGAGCTCCGCGATCTTGTCGATGGTGTCGGCCGACGGCGCGCCGGGCCGCGCGCCCATCTCGCCGCTGGCGCGCGGCGCCGACGGCATCGAGTCGGCGCCGCCCAGCACTTCGCGGGGAAGGGTCAGATAGACCGGCCCGCGCGGATGGGTCATGGCAAGGTCGACGGCACGGCTGACGACCTGTTCCACCGGCTGGCCGGCGCGCAGCTCGTAGTCCCATTTGACGAACTCGCGGACGATGCCGCCCTGGTCGAAGCTTTCCTGGCCCCAGTGGATCGGCACGTTGCGCGAGCCCATGTCGCCGGTCTCGGTCAGCGGCGTGCGGCCGGCGGCGAGCAGCAGCGGCACCCGGTCGCGCGCGGCGTTCATGATGCCGCACAGCGCGTTCGCGGTGCCGACGGTGACGTGCACCATCACGCCCGCGATGTTGCCGGAGGTCTTGTAGTAGCCTTGCGCCATCGCGACCGCGACATTCTCGTGCGGCACGGTGACGAAGCGCGGGATGTCGTGGCCCGCATCGCCCGCCCGCAGGATGCCTTCGATGATCGGCGCGAAGTCCGTGCCGGCGTTGGCGAACACGACGTCGATCCCCGACTGCTTGAGGGCCGAGAGATAGGCCTGTCCGACGGTGAAATCCGGAGGCGACTGCTGGTCCATGGTGTCATCCCTTTGCGTGCGCGCCGGTTTATCCCGGCGGCGCGTTGTCCGAAGTGCGGTTCTGGAAGCCGCGGTTGCGGCCGATTATGACGCGCGGCGGTCCGATGTCCATGCCCCCGGATCCTGCGCCCGTCTTGCCGCGCGCAGGCGGGACGGGCACTCTTTCTCCGGATGAGGAAACCGAGAAGGAGCCGGTAAATGGCCAGACTGACCCCGATGCCCGCCGAGGACTACAACGATCACCAGAAACGCGTCGCCGCGATGGTGCAGCGTCAGCGGGACGTGCCGATCCGCGGCCCGTTCGCGGTGCTGCTGCGCGCGCCGGAGATCTGCGAGATCTTCGCCAACTTCGTCGATCTGTCGCTCGACGAGGAAAAATCCCGCATTCCGCTGCGCCTGAAGGAACTCGCCATCATCACCGTCGCGCGGGTCTACGGCTCCGACTACGAGTGGTTCATCCACGCGAAGCGCGCCGCCGACTACGGCATCGACGCCGGCTGCATCGAGGATCTGCGCAACAACCGGGTTCCGAACTTCCCCAACGCCGACGAGACGCTGGTCTACGAGACCGCAAAGGAACTGGGCGAGACCCGCCAGCTGTCGGATGCGAGCTACAAGCGCGCGCTCGACCATTTCGGCGAGGAGGCGATGGTCGAGCTGGCGACGCTGATCGGCTTCTATCACACGGTCTCGGTCGTCCTGAACACGTTCCGGGTCGAGGCGCCCGAGGGCGATCCCCATCCGCTGACGGGGGTGTGACCATGGCCGGAAAATATCCCCCGCCGCCGCGCCGCATCGTCACCGGCCACGACGCCGACGGAAAGGCCATCGTCCTTTACGACGGGCCGGCGGAGAACAGCGAGGTCCGCTTCAACGGCCCGCAGACGACGCTGTTCTGGGGCACCGACCGCATGCCGGCCTCCAACGCGGGCGACGAGGATATCGGCGAGCGGGAGAACGACGTCGCGCCCGGCCCCAACGGCAGCTGGTTCCGCATCGTCGACTATCCCGCGGGCTTTCCCGGCCGCCGCCACAAGACGGATACGATCGACTACGCCATCTGCATGTCGGGCGAGATCGACATGGAGCTCGACGACGGCGTCGAGGTGCACATGAAGGCGGGAGACGTGATGGTCCAGCGCGGCACCGTTCACTCGTGGATCAACCGCGGCACCGAGCCCTGCCGCATCGCCTTCATCCTGATCGACGCGGAGACGGAAGGTCTTCCTCACCCGTGAGTCTCCGGTCCAGCCCGCTCCCCCTCCCGGCCACCCATGAGGATACTGGCGTTGGGTGGCCGG
>JAYPTI010000028.1:0-24684 GCA_038133505.1 Alphaproteobacteria bacterium | reverse complement strand
CTCTCGACGATCTAGTCGACGCCCTCATCGAGCACTACGACAATCTGGATATGGAGACAAAGCAGCTCGTGCCGCTGAAACGGATCTACTAGCCGCTGTAGCCGGTCTTTCTTACCCCCTAAGCCCCCGCGAGCGCCGCGCGGATGCGGTCCGGGCTGATGGGGTGGTCGGGAATTCCGATCTCGAAGTGGCCTGCGTTCCGCGCCACCGCGACGGCGGCGTCGGCGATCACGGGTTCGATCCGGGCGGTAACCGTCACGGGCACCCGGTTGTCGTTCGCAATCAGCCAGCTGATGATCTCGAAGCCGTCGATCCGGGGCATGAATAGTTCGAGGAAGATGGCGACGGGTTCCGCGGCATCGTAGACCGCAGCGAATTCGCGGGTGTCGGGGATATGCCTCGGCGCGTAGCAGAGCGCCGCCGCGGCATCTGAAATCCGCGCGGCGATGACCGGATCGTCGTTGACGATCAGGACGGCGCCGTCCGAAGTCCCCTGCAGGGCCTGACAGGGCGTCAACAGAGCCTCCCGGCCGGAGGGCGCCCGGCGCGGCGCGGCGCGCACGGCATGCAAGGCCGGCAGGACCGCATCAGGTCCGCGCTGCCAGTCAGGAAGGCCGACGCAAGCGACTAGAACGCCGGCGCGACGCGCCCGCCTACCCCGCCATCAGCTCCGGCAGCCAGGTCACCGCTTCGGGCACCAGCACGAGGAACAGCAGGATGCCGATCTCGAGCAGCACGAACGGTGTCACCGCGGCATAGATGTGCTTCATCGTGATGCTCGGTGGAGCGACGCCCCTCATCACGAACAGCAACATGCCGAATGGCGGCGTCGTCTGGCCGATCTCAAGAGCCAGCAGCATCAGGACGCCGAACCAGATCAGGTCGATCTTGATGACCTCGGCGATCGGAATGAAGAACGGCAGCGTGATCAGCATGATCGACACCGGGTCCATGAAGCAGCCCATGACCAGCATCAGGATCATCATGCCGAAGATCAGGCTGAGCGGCGTCGGGTCGATCTCGCGCATGAGCGACAGCAGGCCGGTGGTTGCGCCGGAGAACGACAGTATCTGCGAGAAGGTCAGCGATGCGGCGATGATGAAGTAGATCATCACCGTCAGCTTGCCGGTCTCCACCATCGCGCGCCACAGGCCTTTCCAGGTCAGCCCGCGGTAGCAGGCTGCGGCGACGACCGCGCCGAGGGCGCCGAGCGAGGCGGATTCGGTCGGGGTCGCGACGCCGACCAGGATTGAGCCCACGACGACGCCGAACAGGCTGAGAAGCGGCACGACGTAGATCAGCACCGGGCGGACGCGCTCCCACACCGTCATCGGCGGCATGTCGTAGGCGGGCGCCAGCGTCGGGTTCAGCTTGCAGCGGATCATCACGTAGGTGAAATGGACGACCGCCATGATGACGCCGGGGATCGCCCCGGCGATCAGGATACCGGCGATCGAAATGCCCGACAGGCTGCCGAGCAGCACCGCCAGCGACGACGGCGGGATCAGCATCGCGATGCCGCCGGTCCCGAGAATCGGCCCCATCGCCATCGAGCGGTGATAGCCGCGCTTCTGCATCTCGGGCATCAGCGTGGTGCCGAGGAGCGCGGTATTCGCCATCGACGAACCGGACAGGGTGGAGAACACGGTGCCGCCGGCGACGGCGACGAGCGACAGGCGACCCGGCACCTTGGCGATCAGCTTGTCGACGGCGTCGATGGCGCGGAACGCGATCCCGGTATGGAACAGGATCTCGCCCATCAGGATGAACATCGCGACGGGAGCGAGCGCGAACCGCACCAGCCCCTCGACCATGTTGCGTTCGAGCTGGATCAGCCCCGCCTCGCCGCCGAGGAAGGTCATCGCGCCGATCACGTTGGCGCCGAAGAAGGCGATGGCGACGGGAACGCCGAGAAACATCGGGATCATGACCATCCCGAGCAGGAATATGAGGGCCCAGTACCATTCCATGGCTCAGAACACCTCGTTCGTTTCGGAGGGGACCTCGGTCGCCTCCTCGGGATGGAAGATCGATATCCAGAGCTGGCGGATCGCCTCGATCAGGAACAGGCCCATGCCGACCGGAACCACCGAAGCCGGCCACCATTCCTTGATCTCGAAGGATTTGTAGAGCGTCGAATCCTCCACGAAGGCCTGGTGCGCGGTAACGATCCCATACCAGAAGATCACGGCGGAGACGACGACGACGAAAATATTGATGCAGATCCGGAACCAGCGTTTTGGGCCGGGGGGCAACCCTCCGACGACGAGGTCCACCGTGACGTGCCGGCCGATGGACAGCACGTAGGCCGTCCCCAGCATCGTCAGGAGCAATAGACCGTATTCCACCGCTTCCAGCATCCAGTAGAAGCCGGACATGTCGAAGTTGCGCGCGAAAACCTCCGCGGCGACTCCGACAGCCAGAAGAGCGATGATGATACCCGGAATGATGCCGGCGATTTCCAGCACCTTGTCGAACGCCAGTCCCAGTTTCTTCATGGGCCGGTTGTCCCTGCCGGGACCCCCCTCGAATGTCAGGTTTCAGATACGGCGTTCGCCCCGGGGACACTCGGTCCCCGGGGCGTCGTCAGGTATACGCCGTTGAAGGCGACGCTTCGGCTTATTGATCGCCGATCAGCGAGCGGAGCTTCTTGCCGATGACGGGATCGCGCTTCTCGACCACGTCCCACTGCGCCTTGGTGGCGAGCCGCAGGAACTCCTTGGCGTCCGCGTCGGGAAGCTTGATCAGCTCCATGCCCTTCTGGGTGACGAGCTGGTTGCCGATCTCGCGGTCCTGCTTGCCGAGGCTGGCCGACAGCTCGTTCTCGAGATAGAGGCCGGCGTTCGTCAGCACGCCCTGCTGCTTCGAGTCGAGGCTCTTCCACTTGTCGACGTTGATGCCGACGATGATGATCGGATGGTAGAAGCCGGGGCTGATCTTGTACTTCGACACTTCATGCCAGCCGAGCGCCATCACCTCCGAATCGAGATTGGCGAAGCCGTCGACCGCGCCGCGTTCCATCGCCGTGAAGATTTCGCGACGCGGCATCTGCAGCGTGCGCGCGCCGAGCGCATCGAAGAACGCCTTGTAGGTGTTCGACGTCCGCAGCTTCATGCCCTTGAAGTCGCTGATCTTCGAGATCTTCTTGTTCAGGTAGAGGTGGAACTCGATCGTGCCGCCGAAGGCCGACAGCAGGTGCATGTTGGCCTGCTTGGTGAACAGGTCCTGGAAGATGTCGAACGCGCCGTTCTTGCGCATCTCCTGCACCGGCTTGGTCGTCGGCGTGAAGCCGGTCGCAAGCTTGACGAGGTTCGCCATATAGGCCGGCGGCGTACCGCAGAAATCGATCAGGCCGCTCTTCACCGCGTTGCCCTGCTGGCGCGACGGGATCGCTTCCTGACCCACGACCGAGCTGACCGTGACCAGGCCCTTGCCGTCGGCATTGATCTTGTCGACGAAGGAGTCGAACGCCTGGCGGGTCAGCGATTTCTTGGAGCTGATGAAGTAGGCGCCCTTGAGGCTGACTTCCGCCGCAGATGCCGTGGTGGCCGCGGTGAACGCAAACGTGAGTCCGGCCGCAAGGGCCGTCGTTACAAGACGATGTTTCATGGTTTCCTCCCCAGGATACCGTTATGTGGAGCGACGCTGCTTGTGCAGTCGTGTTTCAGCGAGGTGAGCTTGCCTGCAAGGACAGGCACGTGTCAAACGGGATCGCCAGACGCGTTAACCATAATCACCTCGGCTGCCCCCTTGCGCAGGCGCGTGAGTCGTGGGAAACACCGTCCGGTTCATTTCATGCGCCGACCGATCTCCCCTCCCCGACCCGCCGGGGACTGAAGCAACGCGAGCGATGCCCAAACGTACCGACATCGAATCCATCCTGATCATCGGCGCCGGACCTATCGTCATCGGCCAGGCCTGCGAATTCGATTATTCCGGCACCCAGGCCTGCAAGGCTCTCAAGGACGAGGGCTATCGCGTCATTCTCGTAAATTCGAACCCGGCGACGATCATGACCGACCCGGAGTTCGCCGACGCGACCTACGTCGAGCCTGTGACGCCGGAACTGGTCGCCAAGATCATCGAGAAGGAACGGCCCGACGCGCTGCTGCCGACGATGGGCGGGCAGACCGGCCTCAACACCGCGCTGTCGCTCGCCTCGATGGGCGTGCTGGAGAAGTACGGCGTCGAGATGATCGGCGCGACGCGCGAGGCGATCGACAAGGCGGAGGACCGCCAGCTCTTCCAGGAAGCGATGAGCCGCATCGGGCTCGAAAGCCCGCGCGGACGCCTCGCGCATAGCCTCGAAGAGGCGTTCGAGATCCTCGAGGAAACCGGCCTGCCGGCGATCATCCGGCCGAGCTTCACCCTCGGCGGCACGGGCGGCGGCGTCGCCTACAACCGCGACGAGTTCGAGGAGATCGTCCGGCGCGGCATCGACGCCTCGCCGACAGGCGAAGTGCTGGTCGAGGAATCGATCATCGGCTGGAAGGAATACGAGATGGAGGTGGTCCGCGACCGGGCGGACAACTGCATCATCATCTGCTCCATCGAAAACGTCGATCCAATGGGCGTGCATACCGGCGATTCGATCACCGTCGCGCCGGCGCTGACGCTGACCGACAAGGAATACCAGATCATGCGCAACGCCTCGATCGCGGTGCTGCGCGAGATCGGCGTAGACACCGGCGGGTCGAACGTGCAGTTCGCCGTCAACCCGGCGGACGGGCGCATGATCATCATCGAGATGAACCCGCGCGTCTCGCGCTCGTCCGCGCTGGCGTCGAAGGCGACCGGCTTTCCGATCGCCAAGATCGCCGCCAAGCTGGCGGTCGGCTACACGCTGGACGAGCTCGACAACGACATCACCGGCGTAACGCCCGCCTCGTTCGAGCCGACCATCGACTACGTCGTCTCCAAGGTGCCGCGCTTCACGTTCGAGAAGTTCCCCGGCACCGAGCCGCTCCTCAACACCCAGATGAAATCCGTCGGCGAGGCGATGGCCATCGGCCGCACCTTCCAGGAATCGATCCAGAAGGCGATGCGCTCGATGGAGACCGGCCTGACCGGCCTGAACGAGGTTCCGCTCGACGGGTTCGATCCCGAGACCGGCGTGACCGACGAAGACGCCGTCGAGGCCGCGCTGGGCAAGCCCGTCGAGAACCGAATCCTCGTGGTCGCGCAGGCGCTGCGGGCGGGGCTGTCGATCGACGCCATCAACCGCGCCAGCGGGTTCGACCCGTGGTTCATCGAACAGCTGAAGGGCATCGTCGATGCCGAAGCCGATGTTCGCGCGAACGGCCTTCCCAACGACACGATCGCGCTGCAACGCCTGAAATCCATGGGCTTCTCCGACGAGCGCCTTGGCGAGCTCGCCGGGATCAACGGTCCCGACGTCGCGATCCGCCGCGCCGGGCTGGGTGTGCGGCCGGTCTACAAGCGCATCGACACCTGCGCCGCCGAGTTCGCCTCGCAGACGCCTTATATGTATTCGACCTACGAAAACGCCGGCCACGGCCCCGCCGAGTGCGAGGCCGACGTGTCGGACCGCAAGAAGGCGATCATCCTCGGCGGCGGGCCCAACCGGATCGGCCAGGGGATCGAGTTCGACTATTGCTGCGTCCATGCCGTCTACGCGCTCGACGAGGCGGGCTACGAGACGATCATGATCAACTGCAACCCGGAGACCGTGTCGACCGACTACGACACCTCCGACCGGCTCTATTTCGAGCCGCTGACGGCCGAGGACGTGATCGAGATCGTCCGCAAGGAAGAGGAGAACGGCGAGGTCGTCGGCGTGATCCTTCAGTACGGCGGCCAGACGCCGCTGAAGCTCGCCGCCGCGCTCGAAGCGGCCGGCGTCCCGGTGCTCGGCACGTCGCCCGACGCGATCGACCTCGCCGAGGACCGCGAGCGGTTCC
The DNA here is from genome assembly GCA_038133505.1 of Alphaproteobacteria bacterium. Taxonomy (GTDB): domain Bacteria; phylum Pseudomonadota; class Alphaproteobacteria; order MPNO01; family UBA830; genus JAYQUR01. The sequence goes on along the minus strand of JAYPTI010000028.1, from coordinate 18,763 downwards.
AGGCGCTGCTGAAGGACCTCGAGCTGCTGCAGCCGGCCAACGGCACGGCGCGCAGCAAGGACGAAGCCGTGAAGGTCGCCACCGAGATCGGCTATCCGGTCGTCATCCGCCCGTCCTACGTGCTGGGCGGCCGCGCGATGGAAATCGTCCACGACGAGGCGGGCCTGAAGCGCTACATCGACACCGCCGTGCAGGTATCCGGCAGCGATCCGGTGCTGATCGACTCCTACCTGCGCGACGCGATCGAGGTCGACGTGGATGCGATCCGCGACGTCGACGACGCCGTCTATATCGCCGGCATCATGGAGCATATCGAGGAGGCAGGGATCCACTCCGGCGACTCCGCCTGTTCACTGCCGCCCTACTCGCTGCCCGGTACGATCATCGACGAACTGCGCCGCCAGACCGAACTGCTGGCGCGCGGCCTCGGCGTCGTCGGGCTGATGAACGTGCAGTACGCCATCAAGGACGAGACGGTCTATATCCTCGAGGTCAATCCGCGGGCGAGCCGCACCGTGCCGTTCGTCGCCAAGGCCACCGGCATCCCGATCGCCAAGGTCGCGGCGCGCGCGATGGCGCGCGAGAAACTCGCCGACCTGCTGACGACCTACCGCACGGACATGGTGGGCGAACATATTGCCGTGAAGGAAGCGGTCTTCCCGTTCGCCAAGTTCCCCGGCGTCGACATCATCCTCGGGCCCGAAATGAAGTCGACGGGCGAGGTGATGGGGCTCGATACGGATTTCGGCCGCGCTTTCGCCAAATCCCAGCTCGGCGGCGGCACCGTCGTGCCGCAATCGGGCACGGTGTTCATCTCGGTGCGAGACCGCGACAAGGACGCCATGGTCGAGGTCGGCCGGCGCCTCAGGGACATGGGATTCGAGCTGCTGGCGACCGGCGGGACGGCCGATCACCTGAATGCCGCCGGGGTCGAGACGAAGATCGTCAAAAAGGTCCGCGAAGGGCGTCCCCATATCGTCGATGCGATGATTTCGGGCGACGTACAGCTCGTCTTCAACACCACCGAGGGGGCAAAGGCGATCGCCGACTCGTACGCCCTCAGACGCTCCGCCCTGGTCCGCAGAATCCCCTATTACACTACCGTCGCGGGCGCGAAAGCCGCGGTGGAAGCCATTTCCGCGATGCGCGCCGGCGGACTTGAAGTAGCGCCGCTCCAGTCTTATTTTACGAGGTCTGTTTAGCGACAACCTGACACGTGCACCGCAAGGGTTCCTGACGGAACGTCTGCGGGGCAGGGTCTATTTGTGCGAAGGATAGAGTGGAAATGGACAAAGCCCCGATGACCTCGAAGGGTTACGAGGATCTCCAGACGGAGCTTAAACGGCTTAAGACCATTGAACGTCCTGACGTGATCAAGGCGATCGCGGCCGCGCGCGAGCACGGCGACCTGTCGGAAAACGCCGAGTATCACGCCGCGCGCGAGCGCCAGGCCTTCATCGAGGGCCGCGTCGGCGATATCGAGGATCTGCTGAGCCGCGCCGAGGTCATCGACGTGACCGCGATCAAGGGCAAGGTGATCAAGTTCGGCGCGACCATCCGCGTCGCCGACGAGGACACCGACGAGAAGAAGACCTACCAGGTCGTCGGCGAGCACGAGGCCGACATCAAGTCGGGCCTGCTCTCGATCACCTCGCCGATGGCGCGCGCCATGATCGGCAAGACGGTCGGCGACTCGGTCGAGGTGACCACCCCCGGCGGCACCAAGTCCTACGAGATCATGTCGGTCAAATACAAGTAACGGCGTCTACCGCCTGGAAAAATCCGCCTCGACGTCGACGGGAACGCCGACGGCCTTCTTCGACGTGCGGATCGCCAGCGCGGACTTGACCACGCTGACGTTCGGCGCGGGCGTCAGCCGCGAGGTCAGGAACTTCTGGTAGGCGTCCCAATCGGGCGCGACGATCTTCAGCAGGAAGTCTGTCTCGCCGGCCAGCATGTGGCACTCGCGGACCTCGGGCCATTCGGCGACCCGTTCCTCGAAGGCGATCAGGTCCGCCTCCGCCTGGCTCGACAGCCCGACATGCGCGAACACGGTCACGCCGAAGCCCAGCGCCTCCGGATCGATGTCGGCATGGTAGCCGCGGATGCAGCCGGTCTCCTCCAGCGCGCGGACGCGGCGCAGGCAGGGCGGCGGCGAGATGCCGGCGTTCTTGGCCAGCTCCACATTGGTGATGCGGCCGTCGGCCTGCAGATCGCGAAGGATCTTCAGGTCTATCTTGTCGAGCTTGATTCGCGCCATGGACGTATGATCCGCTGGTATCGTTCCGCGGCCCCACCCGGTCCCCGTTCCCGTTGGAGGGGGACCGCCGCCATGCCGACGCCGCGGAACCGCCGACAGCAGACGAAATTATATTTTAAAGAATGATAATAATATTTCAAACAATCGCCGCAAAACGCCGACACCCATGACGGATGCGCCCGCCATCGGCAGCTGCTGGGTGCTCACCGACGGCAAGCCGGGCATGGAGAACCAGTGCCTCGGTCTCGCCGAAGCGCTCGGCCTCGCGCCGGCCGTGAAACGCATCGCGCCGCGCTTCCCGTGGTCGGTCCTGCCGCCGCATCTCTGGCTCTCGCCGCTGTCGGCCCCGGGTCCCGACGGCGATTCCCTCGCGCCGCCCTGGCCGGACCTCCTGATCGCGACCGGCCGCCAGACGGTGGCGCCCGCGCTCGCGATCCGGAAGGCCAGCGGCGGCCGCACCTTCTGCGTTCAGATCCAGAACCCGACGACCGGCCGCGACCGGTTCGACCTGCTGGCGATCCCCGCGCACGACCGCGTCGACGGGCCGAACGTGATCGCGACCGACGGCGCGCTGCACCGGGTGACGCCCGAAAAGCTCGCCGAGGGCGCGGAGCGCTTCGCGTCCCTGCTCGCGCCCCTGCCGCGGCCGCTGGTCTCGGTGCTGATCGGCGGCTCCAACGCGCAGTACAAGATGACGGAGGCCGTCGCCCGCGGCCTCGCCGCGAACCTGCGGCGGCTGTGCGACGACCACGGCGCCGGGCTCGCCATCACCGCATCGCGGCGGACCGGCGCCGCAAACGAGGCGATCCTGCGCGACGCGCTCGCCGACGGGATCGGGACGGGCAGCGTCTGGTTCTGGGACGGCAGCGGCGAGAACCCCTATTTCGGCCTGCTCGGCCTCGGCGACGTCCTCGCCGTGACCGCCGATTCGGTCTCGATGGTCTCGGAGGCGTGCTCGACCGGAAAGCCCGTCTATGTGATCGAGCTCGAAGGCGGCTCGGCCAAGTTCGCCCGCTTCCACGACCGTCTCCGCGCCCGCGGCATCACGCGCCCGTTCGACGGCACGCTTGAAACATGGACCTACGAGCCTCTGGACGACACGGCGCGCGTCGCGGCGGAAGTGCGGCGGCGGATGGCGGCCCGGGCCTGAACCCGCCCGGAGTCAATTCGCCGCACGCCGTCCGCCGCCATTGAAAACCCCGGCGCAGGGAGATATCTATCGACCATGGACCAGATCACCGCCCTGCCCGATGCGCTCGATTTCGAGGCGCTGGCGTCGACGCCGCTGGCGCGCGAGCCGTTCGACCACGTCATCGTACCGGGCTTCGTGAAGAAGGCGGCGCTGCCTGCCATCCACCAGGCCTATCCCGATACCGGCGGGCCGGGCAGCTTTCCCTACCAGGCGCTCGACATCGACCCGGTCTTCGGCGGCGTGATCGACGCGCTGCAGGGCCCGGACATGCGCGCCGCGGTGGAACGCGTCTTCGGGCTCGATCTGGCTGGCCGGCCGACGACGGTGACCGTCCGCGGCGAGTGCCGCGAGCGCGACGGCAAGATCCATCCCGATTCGGCGGAAAAGATCATCACGGTACTGATCTACATGAACCCGCCGTGGGAAGAGAGCGGCGGCCGGCTGCGGCTGCTGCGCTCGGCCGACAACATCGACGACTACGCCGTCGAGGTGCCGCCCGACGAGGGCACCCTGCTCGCCTTCCGGCGCAGCGACACGTCGTTTCACGGCCACAAGCCGTTTTCCGGCCAGCGCCGGGCGATCCAGCTCAACTGGGTGACCGATCTCAAATACGCGAACCGCGAACGGCGGCGCCACGCGGTATCGGCCTTCTTCAAGCGGCTGACCGGCTGACCCGCCATCTGCGACGGAGCGGCGGCGGACGGTCCCCGGGCGACCGGACGTCGCATGGAGATTCGCCCCCGCCCGCCGCATAATGCCGCCGTCCGGAAAGGAGTCCCATGGGGCTTAACATCGAGACCTTCGACAACCGGTCGGGGGGCAACAGCTACTACAAGGCGATCAGCCATCCGCTGGCGGCGGAGCGCGCGCACGAGCTGATGGCGCGCCTGCGCGCCGCCGACGGCGTCGCGGTCTACGATCCGCTCGGCTACGCAGAGGGTTTCGCCGCGTTCTATGCGATGGACGGCGTGAACCTCGCCGGCGTTTTCGTCCAGGACGTGACGCGCGTCGGCGCGGAAATCCTTGGCCGGAAGGCGCAGCCGGTGACCGACCTGCCGGGCTGCAAGGCCGCCATCCTGCTGCTGACCGCGTTCGACGCCGACCGCATGAAGGCCCACATCGCGCATCTGGTGCCGGCGGGCTGCGAGGTCGTGACGTTCGATTCGCTGCGCCTGCCGGACGAGATGCTGACGAACCCGGCCGCCTATCTGCAGCCGACGAACTTCGCCACCAACTTCGCCTTCTTCCGCGACGACGGCGCGATCCATACCCGGGTCGTCACCGCCAACTACTGGGCGCGCTACGGCGCGACCGACCTGCGGCTGTGGATGCGCCTGTTCGACGCGGACGGCGCAACGCTCGCGGAATGGACCGAGCCGGTGCCGAACGCCGATCAGACGATCTCGATCGACAGTGCCGCCGTGCGCGCGCGTTTCGGGCTGGGCGACTTCACCGGCCAGCTCTTCATCCACGCGATTGGGGCCACCGGCCACGACGTCGTCAAGTACGCGCTCGACACCTACGGCGACGATGCCGACCTGCTGTCCTGCACGCACGACGCCAATGCCTGGCCGTCGGACCTCTATGCCGGGCTGCCCGCGCCGGCGGACGGCGAGAAGGTCGTCCTGTGGGTGCAGAACTCGCACCCGTGCCCGATCCCGGCCGGCGACATCGGCCTGAACCGGATGGGCGAGGACGCGGTCGCGACGCTGGAGACCGAGATGGCGCCCTACGCGACCTGCGCGCTCGACGTGGCCGCCCTGCTGCCGGGCCTCGCCTGGCCCGACCAGATCGAGATCCGGGCCGGCAAGCACGTCGTCCGTCCGCGTTACGAGATCAAGGCCGACAGCGGCGACTACCGCATCGCGCACCCGAACGTGGAGCGCGTCGACCTGAAACCCGATCCCGGTATCGCGGAATACGGCAACATGCTGGGCAAGGGCTACATCCTGCCGGCGCCGATCCTGCCGATGGACCGGTTCTCGTCGCTGGCGCTGCCGACCCCGATGTCGACGGCGCAGAACGAACTGCCGGTCGCGGTGATCGCGCTCGACCCGGACGGCAACGAGATCGCGCGCAAGGCGCTGGGCAAGCTGCCGCGCAACCACGCGGTCACGCTCGACGCGGGCGAGCTGATGAACGGCGCCGCGCCAGCGGCGGGCTACGGCCACATGGAACTGGTCTACGACTTCTCGGACGGCGGCGAGGCGGACGGTTGGCTGCACGGGCTTTTCCGGTACCGCAACATCGAGACCGGCAACGCGGCCGAGACGAGCTTCGGCGCGCACATCTTCAACATGGTGATGACCTACCGGAACGAGCCGCAGTCGTATACGGGCGCGGCGCCGGGCCTGTCCACGCGGCTGTTCCTGCGGCTCGGCGACGCGCCGCACGACACCATGTGCCACCTGATCTACCCGGCGTCGACGCCGTGGCACGGCACGTCGGAGACCGACCTGACCCTGGTCGCGCCGGACGGCGTCGAGGTCGCGCGGGCGCGCCTCGACATCCCCTGCGGCGGCTCGCGTTTCTGGACCTATCACGGGACCTTCGATGCCGCCGACCGCGCCAGAGCGGGCGACGGCGCCTACGTGCTGATCCGCGACACGACCTGCCGTCTGTTCGGCTATCACGGCCTGCTGCACCCGGAAGGATCGTTCAGCCTGGACCACATGTTCGGGTTCTGAGCAGTTATCGGGCCGGAAAACGAAGCCGCTGCCGCTATATTCACGGCGCTGCAGATTGCCTCCCGGTCCCGCGCGCCCTAAAAATACGACGTATACGTACTTGCGAAACTTTCACGAATAGACGTCCGGACGCCGGACGCAGGATCGGAACATGCCGGAAACCCACCACGCGAAAGTGCTCATCATCGGCTCCGGCCCGGCCGGCTATACCGCCGCCATCTACACGGCGCGCGCGTCGCTGCAGCCGATGCTGGTGACCGGCATGGAGGTCGGCGGCCAGATGAGCATCACCACCGACGTCGAGAACTTTCCCGGCTTCGCCGACGTCATCCAGGGCCCGTGGCTGATGGAGCAGATGCACGCCCAGGCCGAGCATGTCGGCACGAAGATGATCAACGACCTGATCGTCGACGTCGACTTCACAAAGCGGCCGTTCCGATGCACCGGCGATTCCGGCGACGCCTACGTCGCCGACGCGGTGATCGTGGCGACCGGCGCGCAGGCGCGCTGGCTCGGCCTCGACAGCGAGCGCAAATTCCAGGGCTTCGGCGTTTCGGCGTGCGCGACCTGCGACGGGTTCTTCTTCCGCCAGAAGAAGGTCGCCGTCGTCGGCGGCGGCAACACGGCCGTCGAGGAAGCGCTGTACCTCACCAACCACGCCACCAAGGTGACGCTGATCCACCGGCGCGACGAGCTGCGCGCGGAGAAGATCCTGCAGGACCGTCTGCTGAAGCACGAGCGCATCGAGGTCCTGTGGGACACGGTGGTCGACGAGGTCGTCGGCACCGAAGCCCCCCTGGGGGTCACGGGCCTGAAGCTACGCAACATCAAGACCGGCGCGGAAAGCGAGCTTGCCGTCGACGGGCTGTTCATCGCGATCGGCCACGACCCGGCGACCCAGCTGTTCCGCGGCAAGATCGACATGGACGACGAAGGCTATATCGTCACCGCGCCCGATTCGACGCGCACCAACGTCGACGGCGTGTTCGCCGCCGGCGACGTGCAGGACAAGACTTTCCGCCAGGCGGTGACCGCGGCGGGAACGGGCTGCATGGCGGCGCTCGAGGCCGAAAAGTTCGTCGCCGGGCTCGAAGCCGGCGCGGCCGAAGCGGCGGAATAGCGGACCGGCGGCGCCCATGGACTGGGACAAGCTGCGCGTTTTTCACGCCGTGGCCGAGGCAGGCAGCTTCACGCACGCGGGCGAGATCCTGAACCTGTCGCAGTCGTCGGTAAGCCGGCAGGTCAGCGCGCTGGAGCAAAGCCTCAACGTGCCGCTGTTCCACCGCCACGCCCGCGGCCTGAAACTCACCGAATCCGGCGAGACGCTCTACGCCACCGCGCGCGAGGTATTCGCCAAGGTCGCGATCGCCGAATCGCTCGTCTCCGAGGCGCGCGACCGGCCGCAGGGCCCGCTCCGCATCACGACGACCGTCGCGTTCGGCTCCATCTGGCTGACCGAGCGCCTCAAGGAGTTCATCGAGCGCTATCCCGAGATCCAGGTCACGCTGATCGTCAGCGAGGACGAGCTCGACCTGTCGATGGGCCAGGCCGACGTCGCCATCCGGATGACGCCGCCGACCCAGGCGGACCTGATCCGCCGCCCGCTTCTCGGCATGCACCACCGCGTCTTCGCGTCGCCCGGCTATCTCAAGGATCACGGGACGCCGAATTCGCTGTCGGACCTCGACAAGCACCGGATCATCGCCTACGACGATTCCTTCAATCAGCCGTTCACGGCGATCAACTGGCTGCTCGAGGCCGGCCGCAAGAAGGAATCGCCGGCGCGCGATCCGGTGCTGCGGGTCAACAACATCTACGCCATGTTCCGGGCCGCCGCGAGCGGCCTCGGCATCGCCTCGCTGCCGGACTATATGGGCCAGCTCGCCCACGATCTGGTGCCCATCCTGCCGGAGCTGGAGGGTCCCAGTTTCGACGTCTTCCTCGTCTACCCCGAAGAGCTGCGCCATTCGCAGCGCATCATGGCGTTCCGCGATTTCCTGCTGCGCAGCATCTCGAACCGTCATAAATAGTTCAAAAACAAGAACAATCCGGAACGTCGTCGCTATGCACAAAACGCATAGCAGATTTTCCCAATAAGCGGGTACTAAACGGCCCGTCCGAGGCCTAATTAAAATGGAGCGATGGGCACTTACGCTGTTTGCCCTCGGCCCGGGCTCTGCCCGGATAGAATCCCCGGTTTTCCGGGGATTCGAAGGGTCCTAGGATCCTACGTTTCCCAGACGTGAAGCCTCCCTGTTAGACTGCCCGGTGCGAAAGCACCGGGCTTCTTTTTTCGGAACGTCTGTCGGGCATTCCGCCCTAGTAGAAGATCTTCTCCGTCTTCCCGATCTCGGTGTAGAGACCGGCGACCTGCTCGGCATAGCCGTTGTAGAGCAGCGTCGGCACGCGATTGCCGGTGCCGAGCAGCTTTTCGGTCGCCTGGCTCCAGCGCGGATGGTCGACCTTGGGGTTCACGTTGGCCCAGAAGCCGTATTCCGCGGCCTGGATCTCCTCCCAGAAGCTCTTCGGGCGCTTGTCGGTGAAGGTGAAACGCACGATCGACTTGATCTGCTTGAAGCCGTATTTCCACGGCGCGACGAGCCGCAGCGGCGCACCGTTCTGCTTGGGCATCGGCTTGCCGTAGGCGCCGGTGCCGATGAGCGTGAGCTCGTTCGCGGCCTCCTCGATGGTCAGCCCCTCGACATAGGGCCACGGATACCAGAACTGTCGCTGTCCCGGCGCGATCTGCTTGTCCTCGAAGGTCTGCATGACGACGTATTTCGCAGCCGACGTCGGTTTCGCGAAGTCGAGCAGCGCCTTCATCGGGAATCCGGTCCACGGCACGGCGATCGCCCACGCCTCGACGCAGCGATGGCGGTAGAGGCGCTCCTCCAGCGGCATCGCCTTCAGGAGCGTGTCGATATCGACGGTCTGCGCCTTCTCGACCATGCCGTCGAAGGTGACGGTCCACGGGCGGATCGGCAGCTTCTGCGCCGCCTGCCAGATATTCTTGTGCGAGCCGAACTCGTAGAAATTGTTGTAGGTGGTGACGATCTTCTCGGGCGTGATCTCGCGGTCGAGCTTGTACGCCTCGTTGCGCTTCGCGGGATAAAGCCCGGCGGACGGATCAGCGGAAGAATCGGCCGCCGCCTGCGCACCGCCGACGAGACCGAACAGGGGCGAGCCGGCCGCGAGGATCGTGCCCGCCGCCATCGCCTTGCCGAGCTCGCGCCGGTCGAGAAATACGGATTCGGGGGTCGCCGCGCTCTCGGGCAGTTCCCAGGTGGGTTTCGATCTGGTCAGCATGGCTCGTCCCTCCGGTTGGTTCCCTGAAGATAGCGAGCCTATGGCACGGCGGTAATCAATTAATCGTCGACATCCGGCCGGGACGCCGGAAAGGGCGGAAATCCGCCCCTCCGGCAGGTTCCCGGTCCCGGTCGCCGTCAGTGGGCGCGCTCCTCCTGGCGATGCGCGGCGCGCTGTTCGACGATCTGCTCGGCGATGCGCCCCGACAGCTCCTGGAGGTGGTCGAACTCGGCCGAGTAGGTGCCGACGCCCTGCGTCAGCGAGCGCAGCTCGATGATCAGGTCGTGGATCTCCGACTGCGGCATGTTCGCGAACAGCGAATCCCAGCCGTTCCAGCCTTCCCTTGCCTCGAAGCCGAGAATCTGGCCGCGCCGGCCGCTGACCAGCCCGTGCACCTTGTTGGTGTACTCGCTGGGCACGTCGATCGTGACCTTTAGGATCGGCTCCAACAGTACCGGGTTGCACTTCGGCATGCCCTCAGTCATGGCGACGCGCGCCGCCAGCTTGAAAGACATTTCGTTGCTGTCGACGGCATGGAACTGGCCGTCGGTCAGCGTCACCGCGAAGTCGACCACCGGAAAGCCCAGCGGCCCCTCGACGGCGAACTCCTTCACGCCGGCCTCGACCGCGGGGATGTACTGCTTGGGCACCGCGCCGCCGACGATCTTGTCGGCGAACTCGAAGCCCGCGCCGCGCGGCCGCGGCTCGATCTCGACATGAACGTCGCCGAACATGCCGTGACCGCCGGTCTGGCGCTTGAAGCGGCCGTGCTGGGCGACCGGCTTCTGGATGGTCTCCTTGTAGGGCACGCTCGGCTGCGCCGCCCGGGCGGACACGCCGTATTTGCTGTTGAGCTTTTCGAGCGCGATCTTCAGATGGATGTCGCCCTGTCCGTAGAGAACGAGCTCGTGCGTGTCGTCGTTCTGCCGGTAGGTGAGCGACGGGTCTTCCTCGTTCAGCCGCTGCAGGCCGCCGGTGAGCTTCACCTCGTCGTTGCGGTTTTCGGGCTCGATCGCCAGCGAATAGACCGGCGTCAGCGGGGCCGGCCAGTGCGACCGGTCCGGCTCGTCCGCCGACTCGGTCAGCACGTCGCCGGTCTGGACGTCTTCCATCCGGCCCAGCCCGACGACCGCGCCGTTACCCGCCTGCGCGATCTTCTCGACGTCGGAGCCGACCAGCTTCTGCAGTCCGCCGACCCGGCTGCCGCCGAGGGTCATGCCGTCCTTGACGGTGCCCGCCCAGACGCGCGCCAGTGAGACCTTGCCCGAATGCTGGGCGTGATAGCTCTTGAAGACCTGCGCTGTCGTCTCGCCCGCCGGATCGAAACCGAGGCTTTCGGCGCGCTGGTCGGGCAGCGGCGCGTCATGGCGCAGCGCCTTCAGGACGCGGCGGATGCCGTGGTTCTTGTCGGCCGAACCGAAATAGACCGGCACCAGCTCGCCGCGGCGCATCGCCTCGGCGGCCTTGGCGTAAATCTCGTCGACGTCGGGTAGCTCCTCCTCGAGCAGCTTCTCGAGGATGGTGTCGTCGAAGTCGGCCAGCGTCTCCAGCATCTCGCCGCGGGCCAGCTCGATCTCGTCGGCGAGCGCGTCGGGAAAACCGATTTCCTCGGACTCGGCGCCGTCGATATAGCGATAGGCCCGGCGGCTGGTCAGGTCGACGTAGCCGGTGACCGAGTCGCCCTCGATGATCGGGTATTCGCGGAGCAGCAGCGGATGGTCGGAGACCGCCCGGATCGAGCCCACGATGTCGGTGACGTCCGCCATCATGGTGTCGACCTTGTTGATGAAGACCATGTGCGGCGTGCGGCGCGACTCGAGCGCCTTGAAGATCGGCGACAGCGTCGTCGCGCGTTCTGCGACCGGCTCCATCACGATCACGCCGATATCGGCGACGTTGAGCGCGTTGAGGTATTCCTGCATCAGCTCGATCGAGCCGGGACAGTCGAGGATCGTCCAGTCCTCGCCGAGATAGGTCATCGCGCCCGAGCTCAGCTCGGTGCTCATCTGGCGCGCGCGCGCCTCGTCGGTCGAATCGCCGACCGTGTTGCCCTCCTTGACGGAGCCTTTCCGATGAATTGCGCCCGCCGTGAACAGCAGGCTTTCCAGCAAGGTTGTCTTGCCGCTGAGATATGGACCGACAAGCGCCGCGCAGCGTGTTCCACCGCTCATAATTTCCTCCCATCAGCCGACCTCCGCCCCTTGTCTTTCGGGGTTGTTATCCGGTGTCAGGTCGCGACGCCGGCGGGAGGCCATGGGCCTTGTGCGTTGCATTGACCCTTTATTGTGGTCATGCCCGCACGGGTTGCGCAAGCGGATTCCGGAAAACAGGCGCCCGGGATGCGCCGCGATGTCGGAAATTTTTACGGACTTCGTCGCAGTCCGCGCCTAGCAACATGCGATTCCGGCTCAATTCCGGCGCTTCCGAATGTGGCATGAAAATTGCTTCTGAAGCGGTGGTCGGCAAATCGCCGCCTGCTGCGTCAAAGGAATCATCCGAATGAAATGTCTCAAGGTTCTCGCCGCACTGATCGTCGTAATAGCCGCAGCGCTGCCGGCGTTCCATGCCACTCCCGCGATTGCGGTGCCTTTCACGATCGGAAACACGGCGCCGGCCTCGACCTTTTTCGTCCAGGGCCAGAGCTTTACACCCGGCGTGCTGGGCAATCTGGGCAGCGGAAGCGCTCCTGCTTCGGGCCTCGTCGAGCTGACGACGTTTCACATCGACTACAACCTGACCTTCAGTTCGCCGCTGGCATCGCTCGCGATCTACGCCGCAGCGCCCACGGTCACCGCCGCTTCGACGGGGGCAGGCAGCCTCGGCATCGGCACCCATACCGGCGGCGGTACATACTCGTTCGCCAATCTCGCGCTGGACGTGAACACGGTCTATTTCGCTGTACTTCTCGGGTCGGCCAGCATTTTCGACGGCAGCGGAAACACCTATACCGGCGACGTGGACCTCTTCCCTCAGTCCGGAATCGTCAATCTGGGCGGCGGGGCTTTCGACATCGGATTCAGCGCGACTTTCGTCACGCCCGTCCCGGCTCCCGGCATGATTGCCCTGATGGGGCTTGCACTGATTGCAATCGGCTGGCGGCAGCGTCCGACGTCCCGCCCCTAAACGCTCCTGCCGGGTCAACGCGGCGGGCGGACCTATAGCGGATAGTCGCGCTCCGGATCGACGCCGCACGTCTCCAGGAATTTCCGGATCTGCATCACCTCGTCCTTCGGCAGGCTGTGCCCGGCGTGGGAGAAGTTCGCGCTGTGGCCGCCGAGCTTGACGTGGATCTTGCCCGTCTTGGCTTCGTCGATCTCCGCGCCCAGCTCCTGAAACACGCTCTCCGCCTCGCGCATCGAGATGTTGGGATTCAGCAGATGCGCAAAGAACTGGTGAAGGATTTTCCGGTGATGGTGGTTCATTTGGGGTGCCCGATCTCTAAATTGAAATTTTTGAACACTATTGCATGAGCAAGGCGACACCTTGATCCAGATCATTGAATACGGACGTATGAAGAATACTTCGGACGATTGTTAACGAACGTTTACGGAAATTAACGGGTTGTTAACCAGTCCGGTTGTAACCCTAGCGTGCGGGAGAAATGCGGCCTGACTCCTTTGGTTGCAACAACCGTCGACGTCGTGTGGTATCGCGTATCGAGCTGGTGAATTCATGGGCTGATCAGGCAACCCGGAAAAAGACCCCTCCGGACGATCGATTGCGTCGGGGACCGCCCGAACCAGCCGAAATCGCACGTTCCCGAGTTTGAGGAGTGACCGATCATTGAGTTTCCTCCGCTACGCCCCGTCGATCGCCGTCACCGCGTTCGCAGCCGTGGCCGTTTCCGTGCTGGTATGGTTCGGCCTTGCGGTTTCGGACCGTTTCGAGAACATCGACACCTCCTGGCAGACTTACAGCGCCGATGCGTCGAAGGCGTCCGCAGCGCTTGACGGACTTTATTCCGCGATCGGCTATGGCGGCCTCATCCACAATTTCAAGAATTACGTTCTCCGGCGCGACGCGCGCTCCCTTGAGCGCCTGGAGGGAGATTTCGCAAGGGCCAGGGGCGATTTGGCGACGCTGAAGCGATCGCTGCAGGGCCGCGAAGAGCACCGCGCCGTCGATGCGATTTCCGACGCGCTCGCGGAATACGAATCGAAGTTCCGACTGCAGCTTCTCGCCGGCAAGGGTCTCAGTTCGCAGGAACTCGACCGCCTGGTTCGTGTCGACGACACGGCGGCTCTCGCCGCCCTGGGCGAGCTGTCGGCGTCCCTGAAAGCGCGCAGCGCCAATCAGGCGCACCTGATGTCGAATACGCTGGCGAAGTCGAAAATCTTTCTGCGCAACGGTCTGTTCGTCATCGTCCTGATCGTTGTCGCCGCCGTCGCGATCGTCGTCTACCAGGTCAAGCTGCTGAACGCCCGCAGCCAAATGGAGGCGGCGGTGGAGCGCGCCAACGAGGCGAACAATGCGAAAAGCGAATTCCTCTCCTCGATGAGCCACGAACTGCGGACGCCGCTGAACGCGATCATCGGCTTCGCCCAACTCATGGAACTGGACCGGAGGCAGCCTCTATCCGACATCCACCTGGACTACGCGCATCATATCCGGAAGAGCGGAGACCATCTCCTTTCCCTGATCAAGGACGTGCTCGATCTGGCGAAGATCGAAACGGGCAACACGCCCCTGTCGATCGAAACCGTGGTCATCGAGGACTGCATCGAGAACTGTCTCGCGCTGATCAAGCCGATGGCTGATTCGCGCGACGTCAAGATCGTTCTTTACGGCCCGAAGGGCGCGCGGAACGCCGTGCTTGCCGACATGATGCGCCTGAAGCAGGTGCTGCTCAATTTCCTGACCAATGCGATCAAGTACGGGGGCAATGGCGCCGACGTGTCGATCGGCTGGCAGCCGGCGCCGAGAAACCGGTTCCGCATCAGCGTCACCGACAACGGCGCCGGCATTCCGGCGGACAGACACGACGAGCTGTTCCAGCCCTTCAGCCGCCTCGACGCGAAGAACTCGGGAATCGAGGGCACCGGAATCGGCCTCACCATCGCCAGGCGGCTCATCGAATCGATGGAGGGCACGATCGGGCTCGACAGCGTCGAGGGGCAGGGATCCACCTTCTGGATCGAACTGCCCCGCGGCACGGCAACTGAAGAGGCAGAGACTGTCGGGAATGTCGAAATGCCGCGCATGGCGCTCGCCACGAACGCGTCGGGCAAGGTGCTCTACGTCGAGGACAACCCGACGAACATGATCCTGATGGAAAGCCTTATCGCGCGCATCGACGGGGTCGACCTCGTTACCGCGCCGACGGGCGAGATCGGGATCGAAATCGCCAAGGCGGAAACCCCGGCGCTGATTATTCTCGATATCGACCTGCCCGGCATCAACGGGATCGAGGCGCTCCGGCAGCTACAGTCGATGGATCAGTTCGGTTCGACGCCGATCATCGCCCTGACGGCCGCGGCGCGGGAACGGGACATCCGGCGCGGCATCGAGGCCGGTTTCAAGCATTACATGACGAAGCCGGTCGACATCCTCGAATTCACCGACATCCTCGAAAAGGAAATCGGCGCGAAGCAGGTCTCCTAGTTCAGGGACGCGCAGAACCGCTGGATGCGCTGGCAGGCGTCGGTCAGCTCTTCGGTCGAGGTCGCATACGAGATCCGGAAATACGGCTCCAGCCCGAACGCGACGCCGGGCACGACGGCGACGCCTTCCTTCTCCAGCAGCAGCGTGCAGAAGTCGGAATCGTTTTCGACCTTCTCGCCGTCGGGCGTCGTCTTGCCGATCGTCCCCGCGCAGGACGGGTAGACGTAGAACGCGCCCTCGGGCGTGCGGCACGTGATGCCGGTCGCCTGGTTGAGCATCGAGACGACGAGGTCGCGGCGCTCCTTGAACATCTCGTTGTGCGGTTCGATGAAGTCCTGCGGGCCGTTCAGCGCCTCGACCGACGCCGCCTGGCTGATCGACGACGTGTGCGTCGAGGATTGCGACTGGACGACGGTCATCGCCTTGATCAGCTCGACCGGCCCGGCGCCGTAGCCGAGCCGCCAGCCGGTCATCGAATAGGCCTTGGAGACGCCGTTGAGCGTCAGGGTGCGGTCCTTGAGCGCGGGCTCCAGCTCGACCGGGGTCGTGAACACGAAGTCGTCGTAGATGACGTGCTCGTACATGTCGTCGGTCATCACCCAGACGTGGGGATGCTTCATCAGGACATCGCACAACGCCTTGAGCTCGTCGCGCGAATAGGCCGCGCCGGTCGGGTTGCTGGGCGAGTTGAGCAGCACCCACTTGGTCTTGGGCGTGATCGCCGCGTCGAGATCCTCCGGCGTGATCTTGAAGCCGGTCTCCTCGTGGCCGATGACGAACACGGGCGTGCCCTCGGCGAGCAGCACCATGTCGGGATAAGAGACCCAGTAGGGCGCCGGGATGATCACCTCGTCGCCGGGATCGAGCGTCGCCATGAAGGCGTTGTAGATGACCTGCTTGCCGCCGCAGGAGACGATCACCTCCTCCGGCTTGTAGTCGATGCCGTTCTCGCGCTTGAACTTGCCGCAGATCGCCTTGCGGAGAGCCATGGTGCCGGGGATCGGCGTGTATTTGGTCTCGCCAGCGTCGATGGCGCGCTTGGCCGCTTCCTTGATGTTGTCGGGGGTGTCGAAGTCGGGCTCGCCGGCGCCGAGACCGATGATGTCCCGGCCCGCCGCCTTGAGCTCCGCGACCTTGCCGGTCAGCACGTTGGTCGGCGAAGGCTTGATTCGGGAAAGGCGGGCGGCGATCAGCGACATTGAAAACGACCTTTTCTCGGGGACTTCAGGCGGGCGCAACCTACGCCCACGCTGCGGTGCACGCAACCGGAGTCGGAGCCTTCCGAGACGGTTTTGGCGGCATCCGATTCGCCGCCCTTCACCCGTCCTTGACCTGGTCGGCGGCCTCGTCCTCCGCTTCCCAGCGGAGAATGTCGTCGCGCAGCGCGTCGAACTTCGAAGCGGTCTCCGCCCCGAACAGAGGATCTCGCTCCTCGGGCGTTTCCGCGTCGACCGCGGCCCAGTCCGCGTCGGACAGGAGCCGCTCGGCGAGCGGGAAGAAACGGGTCTCCTCCTCCGCCAGATGCCGCCGTTGCTTGTCGACGAAATCGTGCGCGAATTGCAGAAATCCGGCCCGCGGCACCTCTCGGTCGGCGAGGACGGCGCAAACCGTCTCGCGGAATTGCCGCACGAGCTCGCCGATCCGCCGGTGCTCGCTCTCCAGGCCCATCGTCGCATCGGCCGCCCTGGCGTCGATCGTGCGCATCCGCCGGTAGACGGCGTTCTCCTTCGGGTGGTGACACCGGTCGGGAAAATCGGAGAAATAATCCGCCGCCGCCTCGAGCACGTCGTAGTCGGGCCGGTCGCCGCGTTCGAAGATCGCGAGCTGATGCTCGATCGCCTTGAGAAGACGTTCGATGGCGCGGTGCTCCTCGCGCAGCCGGTCGAGTGTCCGGGCCATGGCTCCCCCGTCGCGTGATTCGGTTTGCCGTGAAGCGATTGTCCGCGCCACGCCGCCCCTGTCCTTGATCCCGATCAAACGGCCCCCGTCCGGAAGCCGTCCCGGAAATGCCCCGAAACGGCCTTGTGCGTGCCCGATTTCGCCCTCGCCTCGCCACACTGGCGGGGTGTGATGGCGTCCCTCCGATACCCGACCGGGAGCCGTCATGAAAACCATCGCCGAAACCTGCGCCCTCTTCGCCCTCGTCCTGCTGTCCCCCCTCGCCACCGCCGCGCAATCCGCTGCGCCTTCCGAAACGCCGCCCCTGATGCGGCTCGCCGACGTCGAGCGCGGCCAGCTGCTTTTCCATACCGCCGAACCGGGCCGCTACGCGCCGGCGCCGCTGGTCGCAACCGAGGTCGAGATCGAGGTCGGCGGCATCGTCGCGCGGACGGTGGTGCGCCAGCATTTCGTGAACCCGACCGACGGCTGGCTCGAAGGCCGCTACGTCTTCCCGCTGCCGGAGGACTCGGCCGTGAACCGCATGACGCTCTCCGTCGGCGACCGGGTGATCGAAGCGCGCATCGCCGAGCGCAAGGCCGCCCGGCGCACCTACGAACAGGCCCGGCGGGAAGGGCGGCGCGCGGCGCTGGTCGAACAGCACCGGCCGAACGTGTTCTCCAACGACGTCGCCAACATCCCTCCCCACGGCCGGATCGCGGTCGAGCTGCACTATCTGTCGCGGCTCCGCTACGACGGCGGGAAGTTCAGCCTCCGCTTCCCGCTCGTCGTAGCGCCGCGGTTCGACCCGGCACAGCGGACCGCGGCCCTCGTCCGCCACGTGCCGGGTGAGCCGGCCGGCACGCCGCCGGTCCGCACGATCCCGGTGCGCGACACGGCGACGGAACCGCCGTCGAACCCGGTTTCGCTCGCCATAAACCTCGATACGGGCATGGCGCTGGCGTCCGTGGAAAGCCGCTCGCACGCGATCGACATCGAAAAGACGGGGACAGGCAAGCGCCGCATCGCGCTGACGGGCAAGGCCGTGCCCGCGGACCGAGATTTCGTTCTCGCCTGGGCGCCGGAAGCAGGCTCCGCCCCGCGCGTCGCCGCGTTCCGCGAACGCGTCGGCGACGAAATCTACCTGCTCGCCATGATCCTGCCGCCCGCGGCGGAGCGCACCGGGCCGACGCCGCCGCGCGACGTGGTGTTCATTCTCGACCGGTCGGGCTCGATGGGCGGCAAGTCGATCCGCGCCGCCCGCGCCGCGCTGGAGACAGCCCTCGACCGGCTGCGGCGGGAAGACCGTTTCAACCTGATCCGCTTTTCGGACCGCACCGACGCGCTGTTCGACGCGGTGCGGCCGGCCAACGGATCGGCCACGCTGATGGCCAAGGTCTTCCTGCGCGCGACCGAGGCCGACGGCGGCACCGTGATGCGGCCGGCGCTGATCCGCGCGCTCGGCGAACCGGTGCCCGACGGCCGGCTGCGCCAGGTCGTGTTCCTGACCGACGGCGCGGTCGCGAACGAGACCGAGCTGTTCCGCGAGATCGCCTCCCGGCTCGGCCCGACGCGGCTGTTCACCGTCGGCATCGGCTCGGCGCCCAACGGCTATTTCATGCGCAAGGCCGCCGAGGCGGGCCGCGGCACCTACGTCTACATTTCCGATCTCGACGCGGTCGAGACCGAGACGGCGCGGCTGTTCGGCAAGCTGGAAAACCCGGCGCGGACGAATATCGAGGCGCTCTGGTCCGGCACCGACGCCGCCATGACGCCCGAAACCTATCCCGGCGTCGTCCCCGATCTCTATGCCGGCGAGCCGGTGGTGCTGATTACCCG
>JAYPTI010000027.1:16581-25610 GCA_038133505.1 Alphaproteobacteria bacterium | reverse complement strand
CCGATGACCGCCCCTTCGAGCACCATCCAGAACGGCGAGGACAGGACGCTGCCGGCGCCGAACATCTTGCGCATGATTCACTCCATCGCGTTCCAGGCGAAGAAAACCAGGACGAAGTTCATCCAGCCGCCGATGACCGGGCCCCGGATTCACCACGGCATCGGAATGCCCAGCACGGGATGGCGGTTGAATATTCCGAAAACGCCGACGACGGCGCCCACGGTCGTGTACCAGAGCAGAATTCCCCACCGCTGTTGCCAGGTGGCGCCGTCGAGGAAATACGGAAGCAGAATGAACCCGGCGAGCTCGAACAGAAAACCGATGCCCTTGCCCACGCCGACGCGAACGGTAATGGATCTGGATGCAGACACGTCGCCCTCCTTCGCAAAAGCGAAAGTCTAAGGCGTTACCCGCGCGACTCCTTGCGCTGGATCAATCGCGGATATCAGACCCCAAGGTAGCGCTGCTGAAGTTTGTCGTCCGCCTGAAGCTCCGAAGAACTTCCCTGCCAGACGACCTGTCCGCGCTCGACGATGTAGTGGCGGTCGCCGATGCGCGTCAGGGCATCGACGTTCTTGTCGATGACGAGGATCGACTGGCCGAGAGCCTTGAGGCCCGCAAGGCATTTCCAGATTTCCTCGCGGATCAGCGGCGCCAGCCCTTCGGTCGCTTCGTCGAGGATCAGGAGCTTCGGGTTGGTCATCAGCGCACGCCCGACCGCAAGCATCTGCTGTTCGCCGCCGGAAAGCTGGTTGCCCATGTTGTTCATCCGGTTGCCCAAATTCGGGAACATCTCGACGATCCTCTCGACCGTCCACGGGTCGGACGTTCCCGACCGGTTGTCCGCCGTCGCGATAAGGTTTTCGCGCACCGTGAGGTTTGGAAAAATCTGGCGCCCTTCGGGCACGAGACCGAGACCGAGCTTCGCGATCTGATAGTCCTTCAGACTATGAACGTCCCTTCCCTCGAAGGTGATCGCGCCGCCATGCGGCGTCACCATGCCCATCAGCGAACGGATGGTCGTGGTCTTGCCCATGCCGTTACGTCCGAGCAGCGAGACGACCTCGCCCTGATCGATCTTGAACGACATGCCGAACAGCACCTGGCTGGTGCCGTAGGACGTTTGGATATCCTTTACCTCAAGCACCGGCCGTCACCTCGTCCTCGCCGAGATACGCGGCGCGGACCTCGTCGTTGTTCCTGATCTCCTCCGGCGTGCCGGTCGCAATGGCGCGGCCGTAAACGAGCACGGTCACGCGATCCGCCAGAGAGAACACCGTACCCATGTCATGCTCGATGAGCAGCATCGAATAGCGGCCCTTGAGCCTTCTCATGAACTCGCGCATGTGGTCGGATTCTTCCGTTCCCATGCCCGCCGTGGGTTCGTCCAGAAGCAGCATTTTCGGGTTCGTGGCGAGCGCCATCGCGATCTCGAGCTGTCGTTGCTCGCCATGCGCAAGATTTCCGGCAAGTACGAGGGCGCGGGCGCCGAGACCGACATCCTCTAGTACTTTCCGCGCCGGCTCTACCAATGCAGGGTCCGTCGCCGCTCTCTTCCAGAAGCGGAAACTGTGGCCGGCATGCGACTGGATCGACAGGGCGACGTTTTCCAGCGCCGTGAAGTTGCGGAACACGCTGGTGATCTGGAAGGAGCGCGCGAGGCCCGCATGCGAGCGCGTAGGCGCGCTCACCCGGCTGACATCGCGCCCATCGAAGACGATGCGCCCCGAATCCGGCTTCAGCATGCCCGCTATCTGCGCGACGAACGTGGTCTTGCCGGCGCCGTTCGGGCCGATGACGGCGTGGATTTCGCCGGGCATCACGTCGAAGTCGACGTTGTCCGTCGCCATCACGCCGCCGAATGTCTTGACCAGCTGTTCGACCTTGAGGATAGGCTCACTCATCGGAAATGCCCTCCCGGCCGGGCAGCAGTCCCCAGAGACCTTCCTTCGCGAACAGGATGATGATGACGAGCAGCGGTCCGAAGACGATCCACCAGTGCTGCGTGATGCCCGCGAGGGCGTCTTCCAGCAGAAGGTATGCCGCCGTCCCCAGAATGGGCCCGAACACGGTGCCCATGCCGCCGAGCAGCACCATGATCATGATTTCGCCGGAACGGAACCAGTGCATGAATTCCGGCGTGACGAACTCCGTCAGGTTGGCGAGCAGGAAGCCCGCTACGCCGCACATCGCGCCTGAAAGGATGAAGGCGATCAGCCGGTAGCGGAACACCGGATAGCCGATCGCCTGCATCCGCGCCTCGTTGGAATGCGCGCCGCGGATCACCATCCCGAAGCGTGAATTGACCAGCCGCCAAGAGATCAGCATGCAAAGCGCGAGGAACAGCAGAATGAAATAATAGAACGTGTCGTTATCGGTGAGATCGATCCATTCCGCCTCGCCGAAGACGCTACGCGACGTGTTGATGCCGTCATCGCCACCGTACTCCTCAAGGCTGATCCCGAGGAAAAACAGCATCTGGGTGAACGCCAGGGTGATCATGATGAAGTAAAGACCGCCGGTTCGCAGAGAAAACGCGCCGATGATCGCGGCGACGATTGCCGAGCCGAAGATGGCGACGAAAAGGTGCAGCCAGCCGTTTTCGATCTCGTAGAAGTTCAGGATCGCCACCGCGTACGCGCCGAGCCCGATGTAGGCGGCATGACCGAAGCTCACAAGACCGCCGTATCCGAGCAGTAGGTCGAGACTGATCGCCGCGATCGCGAAGATCATAATACGGGAGACGAGCGCCAGATAGAACGGTTGGTCGAGCGCATCCAGGATGGGCGGGATGATCAGCAGCACGCCGAACATCGCAATCAGGACGAATATTTTCACACGGTTCAACATGGCGTCAGCCCGTCCTGGCCGGGAACAGGCCCTCGGGTTTGAAGAAGAGTACGGCGGCCATGAGGATGTAGATCAGCATCGACGCGATCGCGGGGCCTGCGGTCTGCGCGGCATCGGCTGAGACGACTTCCGTCAGCAGGTAGGGGAGCGTCGAGCGGCCCACCGTTTCGAAAATGCCGACGATAATTGACGAGACCACCGCGCCGCGGATCGAACCGATCCCGCCGATGACGATAACGACGAAGGCAAGGATCAACATATCCTCACCCATTCCCGGCTCGACCGACAGGATGGGCCCGGCCATCACGCCGGCGATGGCCGCGAGCGCGGCACCAAGGCCGAACACCATCGTATACAGCAGCCGGATGTTGACGCCGAGCGCGCCGACCATCGGCCGGTTGCTCGCGCCGGCGCGGATCAGCATGCCGATCCGCGTTTTGGATATCAGGAAATACAGTAAGATGGCGACGAGGATACCCATCCCGATGATCGCGAGGCGAAAGATCGGATAGGGGGCATCGGGGAAAATCTCGACATGGCCCGCGAACACCGCCGGCAGCGGCATGGGCTGCTGCTCGGGCCCCCATATGAGACGGACGGACTCGTTGAAGAACAGGATCAGCCCGAAGGTCGCCAGCACCTGGTCCATGTGATCGCGCTGATAGAAGGTCCTCAGCGCCACGATCTCCAGCAAGACGCCGGTCAGCAGCGCACACGGGATCGTCAGCACCAGCGCCAGCAGGAACGATCCCGTCAGATTCACGAACGTCACCGCGTAGTACGCGCCCAGCATGTAAAGCGACCCGTGTGCCAGGTTCACCATGTTCATGATGCCGAAGACGAGAGTCAGCCCGGCCGAAATCAGGAAGAGAAAGACACCGAACTGTATGCCGTTCAGCGTCTGTTCGAGGAGGAGCAGCACACTCATCGCGCTGTGCCTGCATTTATCATGTTCGTTCGCCAACACGCCGCTCCGTACGCGGAGCCGCGCGCTTCCCTGTTCACCTCACCCGTGGAAAATTTCCGGACGCCTGCCTCCCCGCAGGCGTCCGGAATGCATCTTGCCTGTCGGCAAAAAGCGGCCCGAAGTCAGTCGAGCTTCATACGCTTCTTGAGCTTCGCCATCTGGCACTTCGGATAGTAGACGTCCTTGTGGTTTTCGAAGACCACGCCGCGCGCGACGATCTTCGGGTTGCCGTCGGCGTCCGCAATCACCTCGCGCTTGTAGTAGTTCTGGATCGGGATGTGGTTGATATTGTACGAGAACTTGCCGCGCACCGTCGGGAACGCCGCCTTCTCCATCTGCTGCATCATGCCTTTCTTGTTGGAAAGGTCGCCGCCGACCGCCTTGATGGCGTCGTCGAGCATGAACGGCAGATCGTAGGCCTGAGCCGCGAAGTTCGACGGGTGGTAGCCGTACTTCTTGATGAAGTCCTTCACAAACCGCTGGTTCTGGTCGTTCTTGCCCTCGGGATCCCAGTAGTTCGTGTGATAGGTCCCGATCGCCGCCTTGCCGATGCCCGGCAGGGACAGATAGTCGACCGTGAACACGCTGTAGAACGGGATCGTAATACCGGCGGCCTGATACTGCTTCAGGAACGCGACGCCCATGCCGCCCGGCACGAAGCCGAAGATGGCGTTGGGCTTGGCGGAGCGAATCTGCGAGAGCTCCGCCTGATAGTCGCGCTGGCCGAGGCGGTAGAGAATCTTGCCCGCCGTCTTGCCTTTGTAATAGCGCAGGAAGCCGTTCAGCATGTCCTTGCCGGCCTGGTAGTTGGCCGAAATCAGGAACACGTTGTCCACTTTCTCGTCGGTGAGCAGTTTGCCCATCGCTTCCGGCGTGTTGTCGTTGTTCCACGACGTCGAGAAGAACAGCGGATGGCAGCCCTTGCCGGCCATCTGCGACCACCCGGCGTTCGTCGTAATCATGAACGTTTCGTCCTTGAGGACGACCTGCTGGACCGCGGCGAGAATATTGGACCAGATGATGCCGGTCACGAAGTTGACTTTGTCCTTCTGGAGCATTTCGACCGCAACCTGGCGGCCGACGTCGGGCTTGCGCTGGTCGTCGCCGTAGATCATTTCGACGTTAAGGCCGCCGAGCTTGCGGCCGAGATGATCGAGCGCGAGTTCGATCGCGTCCTTCTGGTGCTTGCCGTAGATAGCTGCACCACCGGAGAAGGTGTTGATGTGGCCGACCTTTACGGTCTGCGCCTGTGCCGCCGGGGCAAGCAGGAATGCCGCTGCAGCCGCTGCTGCAAGAAATTGTTTCTTCATAACGCTCCCTTTCGAGAAGACCCTGTCACTGAGGCGATACTACCGTATTGCAACGCAAGCTAAAACCCCGCTTCCGCAATCATCTGAAACAGTTGCGGTCCGCCGCGGCGTCTGGCAGAAAACAGCGATGTTCTTCAAACGGTTTTTCGCATCGCCGGCGCCGAAGACGGTCTTTTCCCGCGACCTGCCGGGAGACGAACCGGCAGCGCTGCGCGCCGAATTCAGACGCTGCCTCGATCGCGACGGCGGGACCCTCGCCTCGCATCGACGGCTCGAACGGCTGGTGGCGCTTTTCGACGATCTGTCGGATGCCGGCCGAACCGCCTATGCCGACATCGTCGCCACACTCAACGACACGGCCGCGAAATCGAGCGGCGAGCGCTATTCCCGGATCGAGGAATCGGAATATTTCGGGCGCGCCTCCACCAAGATGGCCATCCTCGATGCATTCGAGCCGGCACGAAAGCGCCTGCTCGCAATGATTTCGGAACAGGCCGCCGGTCCCGGCCTGCTCGATCGGCTGCGCACGATCGGCCCCGCGGATCTGGCGGCGGAGATCGACGGGCTGGCGAGCGACAAAAACCGCGCTGAACGCGCTTAGGTATCCCCATTCGACCGGACAAGGTAGTTGCAGATCTTGTCTAGCCGGCTTTAGGCGCCCGGCTCGGCCGGGCGGCGGCAGGGCGCACGCCGGCAGCTAGGTGGCGGCGCGTACCGCGAGCCTGACGGCCTCGAAGAAATCGAACAGCCGCGCGACATAATGGGCGCGCACCCGGAAATTGCCGCCGCCCTCGGCGAGGTCCGCGGCCACGGCTTCGACGAAGGCATCGAGGCGACGGCGGTGAAACCCGAGCGCGCGCTGCACCGGGTCCGCCACGACACCCGCAAATGCGGCGAAGACGGACGTGACGACAAGCAGCGTCACCGTCACCCCTGCGACGAGGCCAGCCGACGGCTCTGGGGGGAACATCGAGTACCAGACCCCGCCGAGCCCGGTTCCCAGCGGAAACGCGAAGACCGCCGCCTGCTGCGCGAAAATCGCGGCAACCGGTGGGCCGAGCGAGATCGCCGTCGGCGTCACCTGTTGCACCAGCAGCGTGCCGGCGCCGGTCGAGGCAATGGCGGTGGCGATTTCGGCCGTCGCGTTGCGGGCGCCGGTATATCGCGTCAGGTGTTCCGCGAGCTTCGTCCGAAACGCCGGGTCGTCGCGGCTTTCAGAAACGGTCCCGGCAGCCGCAGCGAGTGCCTCCGCAACGCTCGGCCGCGCGAACAGGATCTCCGCCAGCGCGTCCCTGTCCGAGGTCCTCCCCCCGTCTTCGTAGGGAAGTTCCAGCAGCTCGGTCCAGATGAGCCAGCGGATCTCGCGCTCCACGCGCGTTTCCAGCTGTGTCCGGACGCGGAGAAGTCTGTCGGCGACGCCGGGCCGCCCGCCCCGTCTCAACAGGCCGCAGAGGAGGAGCTTCAGCAGGTGAGGAACCGCGAGCGCGATGTTCGCGGGCGCCCGGACCAGATCCCAGCCCAGCGCCGCGCGATGAATGCGCAGTGCGCCTTTCAGGGAAAAATGCGTCCGGATGAAAGCCGGAATACGGGCGCGCCGTGTTTCCGTGTACAGACTGACGGCGCTGGCATAGGCGCGTTCGGCGTCGCTGCGGTCGAATTCCGCCGCTTTCCCGCCTTTGTCTGCAGAACCGTCGGTCATTCTCTTAAGGTGGACCATGACCGCCCGGAAGTCATCGTCCGGCGATGTCCCACGGTCGGTTCCCGCGCGGGCGAAATTGAGACAGGTTGCGACGCAATATCGTCGAATGTCGGGAGAACGAGACATGAAAGCGCTGCGCATAACAGCCGCCCTGGCCATCATCGCCTGCCTCGGAATCGTCCGTGCGCAGGCACAGGACGCCACGCCCAAGGTCGGCGAGCGCATCGGGGACTGGGTCTTCCAGTGTCAGGCGCTGTCTGCAACGAATACCGTCTGCGGGCTGATCCAGAACATCGCCGACCGCGGCACGCAGCGGCAGGTCCTCGGCGTCGCGGTACGCCCGATCGGCGACGACGGCCGTCTCGCCATGATCGTCACCGCCCCGCTCGGCATATTCCTCGGCTCCAGTATCGGCGGGAAGGTGGACGAAGGCGCGCAGTTCGCTTTCAACCTGCAGTCCTGCTCGCAGCGCGGATGCCAGGCCGCGCTCGAACTGAAGGATGATCTTCTGAGCGCCCTGAAGAAAGGCAACCGCCTCATCGTCGGATACAAGGCACGGCCCGACTCGCAAACCATCGCGATCCCTGTTTCGTTGACGGGATTCACGGCGGGGCTCGACGCGATCCTGAAGAAGTAGCGCCCGGCGCGGGACGCAGACGATGGAATCGCTGAGCGGCATCGAGCTCCTGTCGGCGCTCGATCCTGCGGCCCGCGATGCGCTTGCCGCACGCTGCACGTGGCGGTCCTTCAGCTACCACCAGGAGATCATCAGCCGCGAGATGGAAACGCGGGACGTGTTTTTCGTCGTCTCGGGAAGCGTCCGCGTCGTGAACTGGTCCTACAGCGGACGCGAGGTCAGCTTCGACGACATTCCCGCGGGCGGGACCTTCGGCGAGCTGACCGCAATCGACGGCGGCGCCCGTTCCGCCTCGGTCATCGCGCTCGAAGCGACGACCGTGGGCCAGGTCGCGCCCGAGATATTCATGGAGACGGTCCTCAACCATCCCGAAACGGCGCGCCGTCTGATGGAACGGCTTGCCGGCATCATCCGGCGCTCGACGGAGCGGATCTTCGAGCTCAGCGTCTACGGCGCGAATATCAAGATCTATGCCGATCTGCTGCACAAGGCCGAACCGAACCGGCGGGACGACAACAGCGCGGCAATCAGCCCGATCCCAATTCATTCCGAGATCGCGGCGCGCGTCTCCACGACACGCGAGACGGTGGCGCGCGTCCTCGGCGATCTCGCGCGGCGCGAAATCTTCATCCGCGAAAAAGACCGACTGATCGTTCCCGACGTCGACGCGCTCGCCGAGCTCGTAGAGGAATAGCCGCGCCGCTATTCCGTCGGCTTCCATTCCCACGGCTTCACGAACTCGCCGCGCCACAGGCCCCGTTTGGCCGCCGCTGCCCGCTTCTCGATCGGCGCGAAGCGGGCATGGTCCCGCGGTATCGCAAGCGCCCATCCGGTGTGAACCATGCCTTCGGACAGCTCGTAGTCGGCCGCCCAGCAACGCGCGACCCCCGCGGCGCTGGTCACCTCCCGGCACCTGACGGGTACGCTGACGACGAAATCCATAAGCGCGGTGGCCGAAATCCGGCCGCACGGATATGGCCGCGCGCCGAGCCGGCAAGTCTGGCGGAGATCTGGTGCATCGATCTCCCAGAGCCTGAAGCGCCTGCCCTCCACTTCGAGGGTTTCGCCATCGATGACGGTCGCCCGGCCGCGCACCTCTTCCGATCGAACCGGTCCCGATGAAAACCAAAGGCACGCAAAGGCAAATATCAGAATTCGCATCATGGCCGCAGTGAACCCCGACCTGCCCGTCCCGTCCAATCAGAACTTGGTGAACCTCCGCCGCGTCGCTAGGTTAGAGCCAAAAGGGAGGATGACATGGCCGAACAGAAATTCTCGGTGTCGCACGCGGCCGACGCCGATTTCAAAGCCGAAGGGCTGCGCAAGAGCTTCGTCTATCGCGACCTCGGGATCGGCGCCGCGACCGGCGGCGATTTTCACGCTCATATCATCCGCGCCGTCGACGTCGACGAGAACGGCATCGGCCTTCACCGACATAACGAGATCACGTTCCAGATGGTCTACATCCTGAAGGGATGGATGCGCTTCTGGTACGAAGGTCAGGGGGAAGTTCTGGCCGAGGAAGGCACCTGCAGCCTGCAGCCGCCGAAGATCAAGCACGACGTG
>JAYPTI010000027.1:806-16571 GCA_038133505.1 Alphaproteobacteria bacterium | reverse complement strand
ACGACGTGCTGTCGTGGTCGGAGGACCTCGAGCTGCTCGAGATCACCTCCCCCGCGGAGTTCGGATCGGAAGCACTGTCGGACGCCCAACGGGCCGACGCGACGCCGTAAGCAAATCATCGAAACGAACGACAGGGAGAACGCACGCATGCTCAATGCGGCAATCGTGGGCCTCGGCTGGTGGGGAAAGATCCTGACCCAGACGCTGGCGAAGAGCGACAGGATCACCGTCGTCAAACTGGCGGACATCGATGCCGACGGCGGCGGCGCCTTCGCCGCCGAGCACGGGATCGATTTCACAACCGATTACGCGGCCGTCCTTTCCGACGGTAACGTCGAGGCCGTCATCCTCGCGACGCCGCACTCCCTCCACGAACAGCAGATCGTAGCGGCCGCGGAAGCCGGCAAGCATGTTTTCTGCGAGAAGCCGTTCTGCCTTGACCGCGCCTCTGCCCTGCGCGCGATGGCTGCGATCGAGAAAGCCGGCGTCAAGGTCGCCATCGGCCACGAACGGCGGTTCGAGCCGCCCATCGTCGATGCGATCAAGCTCGCCCGCGACGGCGAGCTCGGTGCGCTGATGCATATCGAGGCGAACTTCAGCCATGACATCTTCGCCGTCCTCGACGGGACGAACTGGCGACTGAAGAAGGATGAAAGCCCCGCCGGCGGCCTGACCGCGACGCTCATCCACCTGATGGATCTCTCGATCAGTCTGTTCGGGCAACCCGACCGCGTGCTCGCCTCCTGCGAATGTCATGGCGGCGTCGTGCTGAACGGCGACACGCTCACGGCCCAGGTAAAATTCGAAGGGGGCCAGACAGCCTCGCTCAATGCCTTCACGCACACGCCTTTCTTCTCGCGGCTAGCGATCTTCGGTTCGAAAGGCTGGGTGGAAATTCGCGACAAGGCGCACGTGCAGGCGCCGGAAGGCTGGTACTACACGACCTGCTTCACCGACGAGAAACCGACCACCACCGAATATCCGGTGGCGACGCCGGTGCTGACAAACCTGGAAACGTTCGCGGGGTCCATCGACGGCACTGCGGACTATCCCAACACGCCGGAGCAGATCGTCATGAACGTCTCGCTGCTGGAGGCCATCGTGAAGTCGACGGGGTCTGGCGAGATCGTGAATATCGAGCGCTAGGCGGCTGCGCTCGGTCGCGACGAAACGGCCTCGTGCCAGCGGGTGACGTTCGGGCAGTTCTCCGGGATCGGCAGACGCCGCGAGATGCCGAAATCGATGGCGCAGAGCGCCGTGATGTCGGCCATGCTGAACAGATCGCCGACGAGAAACTCGTTGTTGGCCAACTGCTCGTCGATCTTTTCGAAGAACTTGCCGTAACGCAACTCGCCGCGCTCCGCGAGTTCGGGGATCTGAGGGATATCGACGTCGTAGCCCGCGAGCCCGCGCCCGACGAACATCTTGTGCGTGTTCCGGAATACCTCGGACACGGCCATCATGCCCTCCCACTCGGCAAGCCGGTCCCACATCTCGACGACGGCCGCCTCCTTGGGGTCACGCCCCATCAGCGACGGTTCCAGATAGAGCGCTTCGAGATACCGGCAGATCGCCGTCGCCTCGGCGATCCAGTCGCCGTCGTCGAGCTCGAGCAGCGGCACGCGACGATGCGGATACTTCGCGCAATACTCGGCGCTGAGTTGCGCCGGATTATCCGGATCGGCCGCCTCGACGATCTCGATGTCGAGCCCCTTTTCGGCCACGAAAATCTTCGCCCGCCGCGGGTTCGGCGCAGTCATCCAGCTATAGAGTTTCATCGTTTCGCTCCGGCGTCCTGGGTTCGTGGGTCCGATGATACTCCGCAGCCGGCATATTGAAACCGGTCCGCCGACAGCTATGCTCAACACAGAAAACAGGGAGGACTTCATGGCGCGCATCGCCTTCATCGGGCTCGGCAACATGGGCGGGCCGATGGCTGCCAATCTCGCCGCACAGGGACACGAGGTTGCCGGCTACGACATCGTGCCGGAGAAGACGGCGCGAGCCGCCGGGCGCGGGGTTCGCGCGGCCACCTCCAACGCCGATGCGGCCGACGGAACCGAGATCGTCTTCACGATGCTGCCGACCGGCAAGGAGGTCCGGGAGGTTCTGCTCGAGACCGACAGGATCCTCGATCTCGTGGGGCCGGGAACCATCGTGGTCGATTCCTCCACGACCGACCTCCCGACGACCCGGCTGATCCACGATGCGGCGGCGAAGCGCGGGATCGAGCTTATCGACTCGCCCGTCTCGGGCGGCATGGCGGGCGCCGAGGCCGGCACCCTGACCTTCATGGCCGGCGGCGGCGCGGACGCGATCGACCGCGCCGAAGATGTGTTCCTGGCAATGGGAAAGAAGGTCGTGCGCGCCGGAGGCCCGACCGCGGGCCAGGCCGTGAAGATCTGCAACAACATGCTTCTCGGCATTTCGATGATCGCGTCGTGCGAGGCGGTCGCGCTCGGCGAGGTGGCAGGCGTCAGCCACGATGTGCTCTACGACGTCATCTCCACCTCGACCGGCACGTGCTGGGCGTTCAACGTCAACTGCCCGATGCCCGATCAGGTCGAGACCGCGCCGGCGAACCGCGATTTCGCGCCGGGCTTCACCGCAACGCTGATGCTGAAGGACCTGACGCTTGCGCAGGAAGCGGCGGCGGCGACCGGCGCGACGACGCCCCTCGGAGAGCATGCCCGCGCGCTCTACGAGAAACTCTGCGCGGAACGCGATTCCGAACGCGATTTCTCCTCGATGATGGAAATGATCCGCGCGGGTGACGCCTAGCTTTCGTCGAGCGATGCCGTCAGGGCCGTTGCCGTCGCCAGCAAATCGGCATCCGCGCCGCGGCGGCCGATCAGCTGCACGCCGAGCGGCATGCCGTCAGCTCCGGTCAGAAGCGGCAGGCTGATCGTCGGCGTCCCGCACAACGTCCAAAGACTGCAGAAGATCGCCTCGCCGGTATTCGCGAGCCCCACCGGCGCCTGTCCCAGGGCGGATGGCGTGACGATGGCGTCGTATTTCCCGAAGACAGGCTCCAGCGCGTCGTTCAGCACGCCGACCATGTCGAGCGCGCGCAGATACGCGACGGCGCTGAAACCCGCACCCGTTTCGATGTCTTGCAGCATGCCCTCGCTGATATCTTCCGCGTGTTTCTCGGCATAGGACGCGGCGTATTTCGACAGCTCGACGAGGCTCACGACCCGATGGGCGGCCGCCGCGTCGTCGAAACAGGCCGGCAGCTTTACGGACTCGGCGCGCGCGCCGAGCTCGCCCTGAAGTTCCTCCAAGGCCGCCTTCATGTCGTCGTCACACCGCTCCCAGCCCGGCGGGTGCGCGAACGCCAGCGAAAACCCCGACTTGTCCGCAACGGGCGACAGGCCCGCCCCGCCCGCCAGGCAATCCGCCAGCAGCGCGGCGTCGGCAACGGTTCGGGCAAAGACACCCATGGTGTCGAGCGTGTGAGAACGGCAGAACACACCCGCCGTCGGGATCAGACCGACAGTCGGCTTGTAGCCGACGATGCCGCAATAGGCGGCAGGCCGGACGACGGACCCGCCGGTCTGCGTGCCGACGGCGAGCGGCGTCATCTCCGCCGCGACCGCCGCCGCCGAACCCGACGACGAGCCGCCGGGCGTCCGCGACGGATCGAGCGGATTTGCGGTCGGCCCGGGTTCTCGATGGGCGAGCTCCGCGGTGACGGTCTTGCCCATGACGATCGCGCCCGCGTTCCGCAGCGCGGTTACGAGCGCCGCATCGGCTTCGGGCCGCCGCCCCGCATCCGCCGCCGTCCCGTTCTCGGTCGGCATATCCGCCGTGTCGATGACGTCCTTGAGCCCGACCGGAATGCCGTGGAGCGGGCCGACCGGGCCGCTCTCCGCAAACCTGGCGTCGAGGGCGGCCGCCTGCGCCGCGACGGCGTCCGGGTCGATATGCGCCCAGGCATGGACGGTGTTCTCCGACGCATCGACGCGGGCGAGACAGGCCGACGCGACGTCGGCCGCCCGCACGTCGCCGGACGCGAGGCGCGGCGCAAGCTCGCGCGCCGTCAGGTGCGACAGATCTCCGGTCATCGGGCGACTACCTCGGATGGGCCGTCAGCTCTTCGCCTTGCGTCCGCGCTGGCGCTTCCAGTGCGCCTCCAGCGCCTTCACGCCCGCTTCCGCGACCTCGATATCCTCGCCGGGTGTCCCGGAGCTGACGCCAATGCCACCGACGCAGTCCTTGCCTGACATCACCGGCAGACCGCCGCCGATGGTCGAGAACTTGCCGTCGTTCGACACATGGATGCCGAAGGCGGGCGATCCCGGCACGCAATGCTCGTTGTAGAACATGGTCGGGTTGCGCGCCGCACCGGCGGTGAACGCCTTGGCGATGGCGATCTGGATCGAGCTCGCCTTGCCGCCGTCCATCCGGGAGAACGCGATCAGGTTGCCGCTCTCGTCGGAAACCGCGATGACCTGCGGCACGCCGATGGCCGCCGCTTTCTTTTCCGCCGCAGCGATCATGATGAAGGCCTCGTCCCGCGACAGGCGCTTGATGTTGAGCATTGGTCTTTCCCTCCCCATTTGGAATGATGGCGCACCATAGTTTCCCGGGAGCCTTCCGATCAACTCGCAGTACCCACTTCTTCTCGTCGGATCGATACCGCTGTCGGATGCCGACGACGTTTTCGATGCCGTCGCCGATACACTCGGCGACCGGATCGCCTGCGTTCCGGACGGGGAGACGGGCGTGCGGTCGAACTGGATCGGCTGGCAGCATCCGGTCTTCGCGGAACAGGAAGCGCTGGAACAGGGAGACGCGAAGGAACGGGTCTACCAGCTCAACCCGCCCTATCGCCTGAAGCCCGGCAAGACGGCAGCTGATATCGAGTTCGGCGCGTTGGGCTTCGCGCGCGAGGCGATCGAATCGTACGAGGTTTTCGCCGCGCGCCGAGGCGCGGGTTGTCTGGCGCCCGACGCCCGTTTCCCGGTCTGCCTGCCGACGCCCTTCGCGCCGGTCTTTTCATTCACCGCGTACGACGCGCAGGGAGACGTCTACCCGCTCTACGAAGCGGCGATGCTGGCCGAAATCGATGCGATGCGCACCGCGATCCCCGACGCCGATCTGTGCCTGCAATGGGACGTCGCGACCGAGATGTCGATCTTCGAAAAGCTGCATCCGGTGCCGTTTCTCGGCAACGATCCCGCCCCTTGGCTGATCGCGACGCTCGCGAAGCTGGGCGACGCGGTGCCGGAAGACATCACGCTCGGCTACCATCTTTGCTACGGCTCGATGGGCAACAGACACTGGAAAGAGCCGGACGATCTCGGCCTCTGCGTGGCGACCGCCAACGCGATTGCGCGCGGCGTCGGGCGTAGGATCGATTTCTTCCACATGCCGGTCCCGGTGGACCGCGACGACGACGGCTATTTCGCACCGCTCGACGATCTCGCGATCGCGCCGGAAACGACGGTTTACCTCGGGCTGATCCACCTCGCCGATGGCGTAGACGGCGCGAAACGGCGGATCGAGGCCGCGCGGGCGCATCTCGACGAGTTCGGCCTGACGACCGAGTGCGGCTGGGGCCGGATGGAAGCGGCAGAAGTGATGCCGCTACTGGAATTGCACGCTCGACTCGTGACCTAACCCTCGTCGTCACCCTCGGCATTGAGCCGAGGGTCCACCTTCGCCAAGTCAATGGATCCTCAGGTCAAGCCCGAGGATGACGAAATCCGGATATCAGAACTTCACCATGTCCCCGCCCTTTAGCGCCAGGCGTTCGCGGGCCTCGGCGGGCGTGGCGACCTCGAGCGACAGGTCTTCGACGATCCGCTTGATCTTGGCGACCTGGTCGGCGTTGCTTTCGGCGAGCTTGCCCTTGCCGATATAGAGCGAATCCTCGAGCCCGACGCGGACATTGCCGCCCAGGATGGCCCCGGTCGTCACGAAGTTCATCTGGTGACGTCCCGCGGCCAGGATCGACCACTCGTAGTTCTCCTCGCCGAACAGCTTGTTGGCGATGCGCCGCATGTGCGCGAGGTTCTCGATGTCGGCGCCGATGCCGCCGAGAATGCCGAAGATCGTCTGGACGAAGAACGGCGGCTTCACCAGCCCGCGGTCGACGAAGTGGGCGAGGTTGTAGAGATGGCCCATGTCGTAGCATTCGAACTCGAAGCGCACGCCATGACCCTCTCCCAGTTCCTTAAGAACCCACTCTATATCTTTGAATGTATTCCGGAATATGAAATCTCGCGTCATCTCCAGATACTCGGGTTCCCACTGGTGCTGCCAGTCGAGGCCCTTGTCGAGAATGGGGAACAGGCCGAAATTCATTGAACCCATGTTGAGCGATGTCATCTCCGGGCTGACCGCGAGCGCCGCCGCGCAACGCTCCTCCAGCGTCATGCCGTGGCCGCCGCCGGTGGTGATGTTCACCACCGCGTCCGTCGCCTGCTTGATGCGCGGGAGGAACTCCATGAACACGCCCGGATCGGGGGTCGGCCGGCCGTCGATCGGGTCGCGCGCATGCAGATGCAGGATCGAGGCGCCCGCCTCCGCCGCCGCGATGGCGTCGGCCGCCACCTCGTCGGGGGTGATCGGCAGATGCGGCGACATGGTCGGCGTATGGATCGCGCCGGTTACCGCGCAGGTGATGATGACTTTTCCGTCCTTGGCCATTTCCTCAGTCCTTTTCGTTTTGCGTCGTCTCCCCTCTCCCTAACCCTCTTCTCCAGGGGAGAGGGGATTTATGAATCGGGGTTTTCGTGTTCGTCCCCTCTCCCTTCAGGGGGAGGGACAGGGAGGGGGTGCCCCTACCCGTCTATTACCGCTACCGCGCGGGTCCAGCCGCCCGACGCGCCCTTGATCTTGGTCGGGAAGCAGATCACGTCGAAACCGGTCGACGGCAGCTTGTCGAGATTGCCCATCTTCTCGATCTGGCAGTAGCCCTTCTCCATCCCGGCCTTGTGACCTTCCCAGATGATCGACGGGTCCTTCGTCTTCTTCCAGCGCTCCAGCGTCTGCGGGAACGGCGCATCCCAGGTCCACGCGTCGGTGCCGACGACGCGGATGCCGCGGTCGGTGAACCACAGCGTGGATTCTCGGCCGAAACCGCAGCCTTTCATCAGGTAGTCGTCCTCGCCGTAGCGTTCGCCGGCCGACGTGTTGACGACGACGATGTTGAGCGGCTGCAGGTCGTGGCCGATGCGGTCCAGTTCCGCCTCGATCTCGGCGGGCGTCACCAGATGGCCGTCCTCCAGATGGCGGAAATCCAGCTTCACGCCCGGCTGGTAGCACCATTCGAGCGGGATCTCGTCAATGGTGATGGCGCGGTCGCCGCCGTCCATCGTCGGGTGATAGTGCCACGGCGCGTCGACATGCGTGCCGTTATGGGTCGACAGCTCGATCTCCTCCATCGCCCAGCCCATCCCGTCGGGCAGCTGCTCCGGCTCGAGCCCCGGAAACAGTGCGCAGAGCTGCGGCGCGGTTTCCTTGTGCGCGTGATAGGTGATCTTCGGCAGCATGAATGCGGGATCCGACTTGATCCCGGATTCGAGCACGACCGAAATGTCGACGAACTGGCGCGGCATGCGTGCCTCCTCCCCGCTTGTTGTTTGTTGGCGGGATTATGGCGAAGCCGGCGTGCCTTGGCGAGTGGCACCCCCTCCCTAACCCTCCCCCTCGAGGGAGAGGGGATTCAAGACATCGTATGCTTGTCCCCTCTCCCCACCGGGGAGAGGGCCAGGGAGAGGGGGAAACCTTGACCGCCACCGGTACGGCGCGCAAAACAGTCGAAGAAGGAGAACGGGGATGAAACTCGTCACATTCAGGGGAGACGACGGCGCGGACCGGCTCGGCGCGTCGATCGAAGACGGTACCGCGATCGTCGATCTGCAGGCTGAACGCGCGGAGCCCGCATTCGCATCCATGCTGGCGCTGATCGAAGCGGGCGACGACGCGCTCGACGCCGCGAAAGCCATCGTCGCCGCGCCGCCCGCCGGCAGCGTGATAGACCGCGCCGCCGTCACGCTGCGAACGCCGCTCCCCGCGCCGCCGCAGATCCGCGACTGCCTGTGCTTCGAGGAGCACCTGATCCAGGCCTATACCGTGCTGCGCAAGAACCGCGCCGCGGCCGAACCCGATCCCGAAGCGGCGCTCGCCGAGTTCGAGAAGAATGGCCTCTTCCAGATCCCCGAGGTCTGGTACCGCCAGCCGATCTACTACAAGGCCAACCGCCTCGCAGTGATCGGCGACGGCGAGGACGTGATTTGGCCCGATTACGCCGACGTGCTCGACTACGAGCTCGAATTCGGCTTTTTCATCGGCAAGGGCGGCAAGAACATCCCGAAGGAGCGCGCCCGCGAGCACATCTTCGGCTATTCGATCTTCAACGACATCTCGGCGCGCGACGCGCAGATGATCGAAATGCCGGGCGGCCTCGGCCCCGGCAAGGGCAAGGACTTCGACACGGGCAACGTTATCGGGCCCTGCATCGTCACCGCCGACGAACTCGATCCCTACGACTGCACGATGGTCGCACGCATCAACGGCGAGGAATGGTCGCGCGGCCATTCCGGGACCATCCACTGGACGTTCGAGGATCTGATCGCCCACGTCTCGCGCTCCGAGACGCTGCATCCGGGCGAGTTCTTCGGCTCCGGCACCGTCGGCGGCGGCTGCGGTCTGGAGCTCGAGAAATACCTGTCGGACGGCGACGTCATCGAGCTGGAGGTCGAGGGGATCGGCGTCCTCAGAAACAGAATTATCCGGGAGAAGAAGAATGGTTGAGAAAATCAGGCGCGTCGTCACGGGCCACGATGAGACCGGCAAGTCTGTCTTCATCATCGACGGCGACGCGACCGCGGTGAAGGAAATGGAATCCATGCCGGGTCTCGCGCTCACAGACCTGTGGCAGACCAACGGCGCGCCCGCCGACAACACGGGTAACGCAGACGCGGCGGACCGGCCCGTGGTGCTGGAACCGCCGCCCAACGGCACCATCTTCCGCCTCGTCGAGTTCCCGCCGGACAGCGCGTGGCGCGACAACGCGGACGCGGGAGACGCGTTCGATTCCATCGGCGCCGGCCATGCGCCGGTGGAAGGCAGCGACGATCCGATGATGCACAAGACGTCGACGGTCGATTACCTGATCGTCGTGAAAGGCGAGATCTGGGCGATCCTCGACGACAGCGAGGTCTGCCTCAAGCAGGGCGACATGATGATCCAGCGCGGCACCAACCACTCGTGGAGCGTGCGCACCGACGAGCCGTGCCTCCTGGCGGCGGTGCTGGTGAACGCCGCCCCGGTTTAGCGCCCGACCGCTTGACCGGGCATCGCAACATGTCAGAGTAGCCGCACCCGTTTCAGAGAAGGATACCGCCATGACCGGCTGCATCGTGGGCTGGGCCCATACCAAATTCGGCAAGCACGAGGGCGTCGAGCTTGAGACGCTGATCGTCGATGCGGCGACCGACGCGCTCAACGACGCAGGCGTCGCGCCGGGCGACGTGGACGAGATTTTCATCGGCCACTTCAACGGCGGCTTCGTGATGCAGGACTTCCCGGCATCGCTGGTCCTCCAGGTCCATCCCGACCTTCGCTTCAAACCGGCGACCCGGGTCGAGAACGCCTGCGCGACCGGCACGGCGGCGATCTACCAAGGCCTCAACGCCATCGCGGCGAACCGCGCGAAGATCGTCCTTTGCGTCGGCGTCGAGAAGATGACGGAGCTTAACGGCGCCGCCATCGGCGAGGTGCTGACCAAGGCGAGCTACTACAAGGAGGAAGGCGGCGAGAACGGCTCGTTCGTCGACATCTTCGCGCGCATCGCCGAGAGCTATTTCCAGAAATACGGCGACCAGTCCGACGCGCTGGCGCAGATCGCGGCGAAGAACCACGCCAACGGCGCGGTAAACCCCCTCGCCCATTTCCAGAAGGATCTCGGCTACGAGTTCTGCCGCGAGCCGTCCGACAAGAACCCGCTGATCTCCGGTCCGCTCAAGCGTTCCGACTGCTCGCCCGTCACCGACGGTGCCGCCGCGGTCGTGCTCGCAGACGTCGAGACGGCCATGGGCATGAACAAGGCGGTCCTCTTCCGCGCGGCGACGCATGTGAACGATTTCCTGCCGATGTCGCGGCGCGACGTGACCCAGTTCGAGGGCGCTGCCGAGGCCTGGCGGCAGGCCTACGCTCAGGCGAAGATCGGCGTCGACGATCTCGACGTCGTCGAAGTCCACGACTGCTTCACCATCGCCGAGCTTCTGATCTACGAGGCCATGGGTCTCGCCGAGAAGGGCAAGGGCGCCGGCATCATTGCGAACGGCATCAGCGCGAAGTCCGGCAAGCTGCCGGTCAATCCGTCCGGCGGTCTCAAGTCCAAGGGGCATCCGATCGGCGCGACCGGCGTCTCGATGCATGTGATGGCGGCGATGCAGGCGCGCGGCGATGCCGGTCCGCTGCAGATCGACGGCGCGCAAATCGCGGGCGTGTTCAACATGGGCGGCTCGGCCGTCGCGAACTACTGTTCGATCCTCGAGGCCGTGCGCTAACTACATCGGCCATTCCCCGGCTCCTGCCCGCTACCTCACCAGCACGAAGTATTCGTGCGGCTGGGGCAGGTTCTTGCTGCCCCGCAGCGCGCCGCCGCCCGCCAGATTCGTCGTCAGATAGACGCCGCGGGGCGAGATCAGCGTCACCATCTCGCCCGGCTGGATCTGTCCCGGGCGATTGCTCGGCCGCACCACGCGGAACTTCTCGAACTTTCCCGCCTGCTGTCGATCTGCATAGACGAACCCGTTGCGGTGAACCGAGACGTATCCGCCGTGGATCGCCTCCAGCGTTATCCAGTCGCCGTGCATCAGGCTGCCGCGGTTGAGATCGGCGATCTTGAAGCGACCCGCCGCCCCGCACTGGCCGCAGACCGCCTTGACCGGCCGTCCCTTCTCCGCCGGCGTGGAGCCGAGAAACCGGCCGCCGTAGGCGCACAGGCAAACCCCGTCCGACGCCATGACGGCTTCGTGCGGTGCGACGCGCCGGCTGGCAGAGGGGCGGCAGTAATAGCGCTGCGCCGTCGCCATCGCGCGCGCGGCCGCTTCTTTCTCCTCCTGCTGAGCCTTGCGGATCTTTCGAAGGGAATCGAACGCCGTCGTTTCGCCGACCCCGAAGATCGCGTTGCCTTCGTCTGCGACCGCGAAAAGACGCTTCCGGATCGCTTCCGGCTCGAGGTCTCGGAACAGCAGGGCATTCTCGCGCACCAGCTCGGCATGGAAGCGATCAAGGTTCTGCCGGCAGATCTGGCGGATGGCGGGCTGAGGACCGGCCTGCTGGAAACACGTCTTCACCTCTTCGAATTCGCGCGCGGTTTCGAGATCGTTGATGACCCCTCTCAATGCATAGACGTCCTTCGAGAAACGGACGCCCTGTGAATCGCCGGATAGCGCTGCCAGCCGCGCAAAGACTTCCAGAGGCGGCAGCGGCCCGAGCAGATCCCGACGCTTCTCGCGCACCTCTGCAAAAAAGCGGTCGAACCGCCGGCGGCAGTCTATCTGCGCCAGCTCATTGAGCCCTGCGTTCTTGAAGCACGCCTTGATCCCGTCGAAGAAGCCGCTTTCCGCGCGGTTGCTGAGCATCGTCGCAACGGCATCGACCACGTTTTGCGGCGGGCCGGCAAACGGATCGAGTTCGGGCAGTTTTCCGGAGCCTGCGACCGGATTATTCTGCGCGCACGCAGCACCGCTGCAGACAAGCGCCGCCATAAAGAGTGGCGCTGCCACAAACAGGGAACGGAACAGTGTCGAACGCATCCGGGAAGGTCGGGATATCCGGGGTTTCGGCATCATCATCTGCTGTATAGATAAGACATGAACCTCGCGAAACTACTTCATGATGCCGCCGATGCGGCGCCCGACCGTCCCGCCCTCGCCCGCGGTACGGAAATCACCGCCACCTATGCCGGGCACGCGGAGCGATCCGCAAGGCTGGCCGGCGCTTTCAGGAACGAGTTGGGGCTGGTCGCCGGCGACCGGATCGCGCTTGCGATGAAGAACGATCCCGCCTACTCGGAAATCCTGTTCGGCGCCTGGCATGCGGGTTGCGCGGCGGTGCCCATGAACGCGCGGCTCCATCCGCGGGAGTTTGCCTGGATACTCGAGAACTCAGGCGCCCGGGTCTGTTTCGTCAGTCCAGACCTTGCCGAAGGCATCGGCGAGTTTGCCGCCTCTATCCCATCGCTGGAATACGTCGTCGTTGCGGGCACGCGGACGTACGACGCCCTGTTTGCGGCGGAGCGCGCGCCGATGGCCGACGCGGACGGCGACGATCTCGCCTGGGTGTTCTACACGT
This sequence comes from Alphaproteobacteria bacterium, assembly GCA_038133505.1. Taxonomy (GTDB): domain Bacteria; phylum Pseudomonadota; class Alphaproteobacteria; order MPNO01; family UBA830; genus JAYQUR01. Next base: position 4,253 of record JAYPTI010000027.1, on the reverse strand, counting down.
CGGGAACCACGGGGCGGCCCAAGGGCGCGATGCTGACGCACCGGAACCTGCGCGCGATGAACGAAGCGTATTTCGCGAATGTCGACACGATCGCCCCGGAAGACTGCATCATCCATGCCGCACCGATGAGCCACGGCTCGGGCCTCTACATACTGCCGCATGTCGAGCGCGGCGCATGCCAGGTGGTGCCGGGTTCGGGCGGGTTCGATCCCGACGAGGTGTTCTCGCTGCTGCCGCACTGGCCTGGCGCAACGTTCTTCTTCGCACCGACCATGGTAACGCGCCTCCTGTCGGCGCCCGGCATCGCGGACGCGGACCTCTCGAACCTCAAGACGATCGTCTACGGCGGCGCGCCCATGTATGTCGAGGACTGCCTCAAGGCGCTCGACCTGCTGGGGCCAAAGCTGGTCCAGATATACGGTCAGGGCGAGTCGCCGATGACCATCACCGCCGTTTCCCACGAAATCCATACCGAGTCCGGGCACCCCCGTTACCATGCGCGGCTCGCTTCCGTGGGCCCGGCGCAGACCGGCGTCGAGGTGCGGATCGCCGACGAGAACGATGCGCCGGTGCCTGACGGCGAGATCGGTGAAATTCTCGTGCGCGGCGACGTCGTCATGAAGGGCTACTGGCAGAACGAGGCCGCCAGCGCCGAGACGCTGCGCGGCGGATGGCTGCATACCGGCGACATGGGTGCGCTCGACGAGGAAGGGTTCGTGACGCTCAAGGACCGCTCGAAGGACGTCATCATCTCGGGCGGGTCCAACATCTACCCGCGCGAGGTCGAGGAAGTACTGCTGCGCCACGACGGCGTTCTCGAATGTTCGGTCATCGGCAGGCCTCACCCCGACTGGGGCGAGGAGGTCGTCGCGTTCGTCGTGCCCAAGCCGGGCGCGGAGGTCCGGGAAGCCGAGCTCGACGCGCTCTGTCTGGAGGAAATCGCCCGGTTCAAGCGGCCTAAGGCCTATCGGTTTATCGACGCCCTGCCGAAGAACAACTACGGAAAGGTGCTGAAAACGGAGTTGAGGGCGATCGACTGACCGTCCGGTGAACGATCAGGTTTCCGCCGCTTCGGACAGGCGCGCACGCCGCGTTCGAAGCAGGTATAGAGGGACCAGACCGAGGGCCGCCGGTATCAGCGCCGCCGGCGTTTCGCCGCCGATCCAGAGAGTCGCGCTGCCGACCGCGATCGCGCCCGCGAACAGCGCCCCCGCCCCCAGCAAACCGGCCGCGTCCCTTTCGCCGATCACCAGCATGCTCTGGCCGATCATCATCCCGGCAACGACGCATGTCGCGACTGCAATCGAGATCGCCTGCCAGGAACCGTCGAACAGGATCGCCGGATTGAAGGCCCACAGGAAGGGCAGCAGATAGGCGGTGATGCCGAGTTGCAGCCCGAGAAAGCCCGTCCGCCACATGTCGCTGCCGGAAATTTCAGCCGCAACCATGCTGGCGATCGCGACCGGCGGGGTCAGCATGCTGAGCAAGCCGAAATAGAAGATGAACATGTGCGCCGCCAGCGGCGACACCCCCATCTTGGTCAGCGCCGGCGCAACGACGGAAACGAGCACGATGTAGACGGCCGCCGTCGGCATACCCATCCCGAACGCGATGCAGATAACCGCCGTCAGCATGAGCATGACCAGAATGCCGGCGCTTTGGGCGACGGTCGTCAGCATCAGCGAAAGCTGGAAGGCGAGCCCGGTCGAATTCAGAACGCCCATGATGATGCCAGCCGCGCCGCCGATCAGCAGCAACGGCACGAGATTTTCGCCGGAGCCGATGAAGAAGCCGCGCAATTCTTCGCGTCTCAGAACGCCGCGCCGCTTGATCAGGATCATCACGAACAGCACGCCGCACGCGTAAAGCCCCGACAGGCCGGCATTGAAACCTTCCCCGAGGAGGTACCAGAGGAGCACGGCAATGGGCACAAGATAGATCCAGCCCGCGGCGAAGGTCGGCCCGATCCGGGGCAGTTCCTCTCGCGGCAATCCCTTGATACCGAGACGGACCGCGATCGCGTCTACCTGCAGGAAAATGACGAAGAAATAGAGCGCTGCCGGGATCGCCGCAGCAAGCACCACCTCGCCGTATGTGATCTCGAGGAATTTGGCGATGATAAAGGCCGTCGCCCCCATCACCGGCGGAGCAACCTGTCCGCCGTTGGATGCGACCGCTTCGATCGCGGCCGCGTGTTCCGGCTTGAACCCGGATTTCTTCATCATGGGGATGGTGACGACACCGGTCGACATGATGTTCGCGACCGTCGATCCGGAGATCGATCCGAACGCGCCGGACGCAACGACCGCCACCTTGGCGGGACCGCCGCGGCGATGCCCCATCCAGCCGAGCGCGAGGTCGTTGAGGAACTCGGTCGCGCCGCTCGCCTCCAGCATCTTGCCGAAGATGATGAACGCCAGCACGATCTCGCCGACGACGCGGAGAACCAGTCCGGGGACGCCGTTCGTGTCGGAATAGAGATAGAGGATCGTCTTGTCGGGCGGGAAGACGTCGGCCCGGAACATCCCCGGCAAGTTGTCGCCGAGGAAGGCGTAGGCGATCAGGACCCAGACCAGCGCCGCGATCACCTTGCCGGCCGCCTTTCGCAGCCCCTCCATCATCAGGACGATAGCGACGATCCCCGGAAGCCACATGTCGACGGTCCGCTCGCCCATACTGAGGAGCCACGCGTCGAAATTATAGGCCATCCAGAACCAGCACGCGGTTCCGGCGACGGCGAGGACCAGTTCCAGCCCCCCGGGCCGCGAGCCGTAAGGATAGCGGACCATCGCTCCGCCGACGGCAAGGCCGAGCAGCACGCCGAGTGCCTGCGCCGAGACCACGCCCAGCTGCAGGTAATCGGTTACGCCGAGAATCCAGAGGACCCCGAGGGCAGGAAGAAGCTCCAGGCAAATATTCTTGTACAGCCTGCACACGCGTTCGGTCATGCGCGGCTCCCGCGCATCGTCCTGCCCCCGGTTCCGATCTCTACTTTACGGCAGCCTGACGCTTGTCGTTCTCGGCCGTCCAGAGACCGACTTCCTTGTAGTACTTGATCGCACCGTCGTGGAACGGATGCGGGTTGGAGGCCGGTGCCAGCCCGTTCTGCGGAATGCCGCGCAGCGGACCGTAGTCCTTCTGCAACTGCTTCCAGTTCTCGTGCAGCGTCTTCACGAGGATATAGGCATCCTCGTTGGAAACCGCGGAGCCGGCATTGAGATACGCATCGAAGATCGCGACCTGGGTGTCGCCCTTCAGATAGGTCCGCTTGTCGGACGCCTTCGCCATGTGCGTCCGCGATCCGGGAACGCCGCTATCGAGAAACTCGTCCGTGCCTTTCGGCCCCAGCGGCAGAATGCGCTGGCCCTTCGGCACGGTCGCATGCGCCTTGCGGAACGCGGGCATCGCGTAACCGCCTGCGACATCGACGTCTCGGGCCTCGCCGAT
>JAYPTI010000027.1:0-796 GCA_038133505.1 Alphaproteobacteria bacterium | reverse complement strand
ATGGGCGACGCGTCGGCGCGCCCCTCGACGACGAGATCGATGTTCCGGACGAGGCCGCCGCTTTCCATCGGCGTGACGTCTTTTTCGGAAATGCCGGCAGTCGCGAGGACCCGCTTGCTGAGATTTGTCAGCGACGTCACGGACTTGATGTGCGTGACGACCTTCTTGCCCTTCAACTTCTCGAGCGACGTGATGCCGGAATCCTCCCGCACCATGTAGGCGTAGGTAATCGCCCAGAATCGCGCGAGCGCCCTGACCGATTTGAGCGCCTTCTTGTGGTCTCCGATGCCGCGATAGGCCGAACCGGAATCCATGCTGTTGTTGAGGCCGAGCGTCATTTCGCCTTTGGCATAGAGCGGCACGTAAACAGTGGAACCCGCATGTGGCTGCGCCGTCGAGCGGACGTTCAGCTTTTCCTGGAACAGTTTCGCGAACCCGCTTCCGATCAGATAGTAGACCGTTCCGGACGGGTTGGTTCCGATCGTGATCCGCTTGAGCTGGAGTTCGGCCTGAGCGCTGCTTGCAGTACCGACCGCCATCACGACGGTTGCGATCCCTGCCCAACGGGTGACTTTCGTAATCATCTCTCTCTCCCCTTAAATTATTCGATTGCTAAGTATTTTCCTCATTGGAATGACCGTGGCCGGTTCTGTCAAAAAGGATCGGCGGGAGACGTTAACGCCCGGGTTTCACAGCCGTTCCCGCATTTACGCTTCATTAACCGGCATTGTTATTTTATGAACGGCGGCCCGCCCCGTAGGGTGGCCGGAATCAAAACCGGCATTCGGCCGGTTGT
>JAYPTI010000026.1:21693-26383 GCA_038133505.1 Alphaproteobacteria bacterium | reverse complement strand
CCCGGCCACCCAACGCCAGTATCCTCATGGGTGGCCGGGAGGGGGAGCGGGCCGGTGCCGTTTTCAGAGAATCAAGCCAGCAGGAGATCTAGCCGGCTTTCCATCTCGTCGTCTGTATAGGGATAGTCGAACCCGTCGCGGGCGAGCACCACCTTGGACGGCGGCACCTTGGCGAGACGCCGCTGCAGCTCGATGGCGAACCGCATCTGGAGGCTCGCCTTCCAGCACAGCGCGGTCATGCCCTTGCCGGTCGCGCCCTTGACGATACGCTCCACGCCCCACAGCGGCAGGCCGGCCCGCAGCGCGAGGGCGGCGAGGACGAATTCGCGCTCGTTCGCATTGAAAGCCATCTCGATGACGGCGTCGTTCAGCTTGCCCTCGGCATGAAGGCGCCGCGTGCGGTCCTTGGCAGATTCCCTGGCGCCGTTCGGCCCGGTCGCCCGCGGGCTCCATCCCGGCTTGCCCGCGCCGTCGGCATCGTTCCAGTCGACGCCGTTCCGGGCGGCTTTGGCGCCCGGCAGCAGCGCCCGGAGCGGGCCCGAGACGAACCCTCCGATCCTTTCGGCGAGCCGCGCCGGCAGCGAGGGGCGCTTTACCAGGGGCTCGTGCCACGCCTCGATGGGCGGCGCTCGGTCGACGATGCGTTCCAGCTCCGCCTCGCCGATGTCGGCGGCGCGGTTGCGCAACAGCCGCGTCACGGTCGGCGCCGCGCCGGCGTCGACGAGCGCGGCGCTGACGCGTTCCGAGACGCTTTCGCGCGCGGCAATCGCCTGATGTGCCCAGTCCGGCGCGCCCGCTTCCACGATTTCGACGAGATCGTCGTCGGTGAGAACCGGCGAATGGCGCAGGATCGGCGCGGCAACCCGCGCGTCGGCGTCGTGGGCGAGGCCCGACACCACGTCGTGCGGGGCGGCGAACATCGTCTTGATCGCATCTGCCAGCGCGCGGCGCACGCGAACCACCTGGTCGCGCATCAGCGTCTCCAGGATCGTGAAGCCCATCCGCCAGAGCTGCGAACGCTCGTCCTCGCCCAGCCCCTGGCCGACGATCTTGCGGGCCAGCAGGCAGCGCACGCCGATATCCCTGTCCTGGCTGAGCATCAGGTCGGCCTGGCGCGGCGTCGACGGGTTCTCCGCGATGGCGCGGCGCACGGAAGCGGCGGAATCCTGCGCCAGGAAATAGAGCAGTTCCGGCGCGGTATCGGCACGCGCCGCCAGCGCCGCGCGTTCGGCCTCGCTGCCGTCCCGCGCGACCGATTTGGCCGTCTCGAAATCGAATTCATCCGCGGACATATCTGTCTCCCGTGGGCCGGAGCGCGTTTGCGGCGCCCGCTTGTTCCCACCGCAACGCTACCCGGCGGAGGTTAACGAACCTTTGCTCCCGGTTTTCGTGCTATTCAGGGGGGCGAGCCTCGAAGGAACCACCCATGTCCGCGCTTCTGGCGCCCGTCACGTCCGTCTACCGGACGATTCCGCCGCCCGTTCGCGGCGTTCTGCTGATGCTGACCAGCGGCCTCTGCATCACCGGCATGAACGTCTCGGTGAAGTCGATCGCGCCCGACATCCACCCCTTCGTGATCGCCTTCTGGCGGCACCTGTTCGGTATTTTCCTGCTGGCGCCGATGTTCCTCGGCAAGGGCGCGAACCCGCTCAGGACGACCCGGCTCGGACTTCATTCGCTGCGCGCGTTTCTCAACGTGATCGCCATGCTGGCCTATTTCCTCGCGCTGACGCTGGAGCCGCTGGCGACCATCGTGGCGCTCAGCTTCACCGCGCCGCTGATTGCGACCGTGGGCGCGATGGTGTTCCTGAAGGAACGCGTGACGGTCATGCGCGGCGTGGCGCTGCTCGTCGGCCTGTCAGGCGCGCTGATCATCCTGCGGCCGTGGAATGCCGTGGTCAGCGACGGCGCGCTGCTGCTGATCCTGTCGTCGACGCTGTGGGCCGGCGCGCTGGTCGTCATCAAGGTGCTGTCGCGGACGGATTCCGCCGTCACCATCGCGCTCTACGCCTCGGTCCTGCAGGTGCCGTTCGCGTTCGCCGCGGCCCTGTTCTACTGGCAGATCCCGACGGCGGAGCAGTTCGCCATGCTCGTCGGAATCGCAATCTTCGGCGTCAGCGCGCAGCTCGCCCTCAGCCAGGCCTTCCGGGAGGCGGACGCCACGGTCGTGCTGCCGGCCGACCTCACGAAGCTGGTCTTCGCCGGCCTCGCCGGCTGGCTTCTGTTCGCCGAGGCGCCCGAGATCTGGATCTGGATCGGCGGCGTCGTCGTGTTCGGCGGCGTGTTCCTCAACGCGCTCTTCGACCGCCGAGACCGGCTGCGCCAGAAGGCGGTTGCGCCGGCGGGCGCAAACCAGCACATTCCGCCCGCCAGCAGGGAGACTTGAAGTATGAACGACATCGTTTGGGGCAACTTTACGCAGGAAGAGCTCGACCGGGAGTACGAACAGTCGACGCTCGTTCCCGATGCCACCGAGATCCTGAACAAGAATGCCGAGGACAGCGCGCGCATCCGCGACGAGCTGGAATGCATCCTCGACGTCTCCTACGGCCCCACCATCCTCGAGCGCCTCGACATCTTTCCGGCGGCCTCCAAGGGCGCGCCCGTGGCGATCTATCATCACGGCGGCGCGTGGACGCGGTCGAGCAAGGATCATTGCTCCTACTTCGCGCCCGGCTTCGTCGACGCGGGCATCAACGCGGTCGTCCTCGACTTCAACCTCGCGCCGCAGGTGTCGCTCGACGAGATCGTGCGCCAGAACCGCGCCGCAATCGCCTGGGCCTGGCACAACGCAGCCGAGTACGGCTGGGACCGCGACCGCATCCATTCGTTCGGCCATTCGTCGGGCGGGCATATCTGCGGCATGATGGTGGTGACCGACTGGGAAGGCATGTACGGCCTGCCCGCCGACGTCCTGAAGAGCGCGGCGCCGTGCAGCGGCATGTACGATCTCGAACCGGTGCGCTTCAGCCACCGGAACTCCTATCTCGACCTCACGGAAAAGGCCGCTGCCCGCAACAGTTCCATCCGCCATATTCCGGAAACCGGAATGCCGCTTACCATGGCGTGGGGAACGGGCGAATTGAGCGAATTTCAGCGCCAGAGCCGGGAGTTCGCCGACGCCTGGAAGGCTGCGGGCCACGCAGTGGAGACGTTCGTGTTCGACGATCTCAACCACTTCGAGGTCGGCCGCGAAATCTTCAATCCGGAGACGGATTGCTTCAAGAACATGCTGAAGAATATCGGCAGCGTCTAGGCTTCGATCTTCCCGTCCCGCCCGTAACGGTGCAGCCCGGCGCCGTGGGCGCGGAGCCACTGGCGCGACTTGCGGTGGCCGGGGCACAGCTCGGCCACGACGGCCCAGAAATCGGGGCTGTGGTTCATCTCGACGAGATGGGCCACCTCGTGGGCGACGACGTAGTCCAGCACCGCTTCGGGCGCCATGACGAGCCGCCACGAGAAATTGAGATTGCCGCCGCGCGAGCAGCTTCCCCAGCGCGAGTGCGTGTCCCGGACGGTGATGCGGTTGACCTTTTTGCCGACGATCCGCGCCTTGTCGTGCGCCAGCGGCTCGATCCGGTCCCGCGCCTCCGAGCGCAGCCAGCGCCGGACCCGTCCGGCGAGCGTGTCGTCGCTGCCCCCCACCACGAGTTCGCCGAGCGCGAAGCTGGGGACCGCGGAGGCGCCGCGGACGAGGCGGATCGTCACCGTCTCGCCGAGCAGAGGGAAGTCCGCGCCGTCGGCGAACGGCACCGGCGCGTCGATCCGCGACAGCTGGCGCGCTATCCAGCCCGCCTGGCTCGCCGCGAAACCGACCCCCTCGCGTTTCGAGCAGCCCGGCGGCAGGACGATCTCGACCTTGCCGTCGTAGCTCCCCACGTGCACGAGGATGCGGCGCGCCCGCGCGCTGCGGCGGATGCTGACCGGCACCTCGAAACCGTCGTCGAGGGCGAGCGTCATCGTTTCGACCGCGGCAGTCATTCCCTTTTCGCCGCCTGCGCGCCTCATATCTTCACGCCAGGTTTCAGCTGGAACATGCGCAGCACGCACAGGCTGCCCAAGAACGGCACGACGGCGGCGAAGCCGAACACCCAGGGCAGGGCCTGCTGGACGATTTCGGGCGAGGTGCCCTTGGCGAGACCGGCGGCGTTGGCGATCAGCCCCGCGATCGCCGCGCCGAACGCGATGCCGATCGAACGCATCGCGGGCGCCGCGGATGCCGTGATCTGCGCCTCGTCCCGGTCCGCCGCCGCCAGCGCCCAGGAGATCGAGTGGACGTTCGTCATGCCGACGCCGAGACCCGCGGTTCCCATCAGCGCGGTTACCGCCCAGATCGAGGCGTGACCCACCGTCAGCGCGATGCCGACGCTCGACAGCGCGGTGATTGCGAGGCCGCTGGCGCAGGCCGCGCGCGTCCAGAAATCGTTCCAGCCGGCCGTCCCGAGCGATCCGACCGACCACGTGAGCGAAAAGACCGTCAGCACGTAGCCGATCCACAGCGGATCGAGCCCGTAGAGCGTCCGCAGCGCCAGCGGCGTGAAGATCGTCAGCGGCGTGTAGGCGGCCGAGAGCAGCAGGAAGCCCGCCACGCCCCAGGCCACCGAGGCGTCGAACAGGTGCGTCACGGTGGGCTCGCCCACGCCGGGAGGGCCGCTCATGAAGGTGGCGAACACCGGCAGGGTGAAGTCGG
>JAYPTI010000026.1:0-21683 GCA_038133505.1 Alphaproteobacteria bacterium | reverse complement strand
CGCCAGCGGCGTGAAGATCGTCAGCGGCGTGTAGGCGGCCGAGAGCAGCAGGAATACCCAGTAGACGGTGCCGATCGGCGCGAACAGCGACAGCACCCGGCGCGGGAAAAGGCCGGTCTCGCCCTTCGCGTCGAGACGCACGGTGATCCACATGAACCCAATGCCGGCGGCAATGAAACCGATGCGGAGGCAGAGATCCTCGAACTGGCCCGTCGTGCCCACGAGGATCACGGAGAATCCGAGCAGCAGAAGCCGCGCCAGCGGCAGCTTGTGCCGTGAGTCGGCCTTCTCTTCCGGAATGACTTTCCAGGCGGCGATGACGAACAGGATCGTCAGCACGCACGTCGTCAGGAACGCGCCGCGCCACCAGCCGAAGCTGCCCCAGACGCCGCCGATCAGCGGCCCGACGACCGACGCGATGCTCCATGTCGTCGTGATCGTCGCCAGCACGCGCGTACGCAGGCGGCCGGTATAGAGGTCGTTGACCAGCGTCATGGACTGCGACATCAGCAGCCCGCCGCCGAACCCTTCGACGACGCGGAAGACGAGCAGAACCGCCATGGTCGGCGCCGCCGCGCAGCCCACCGCGCCCGCGAGGAAGATCAGGCCGGCGACGACGTATCCGCCGCGCCGGCCGATGACCGAGCGCACGTAGCGCCCGCTTGCCGCGCCGACGATGGTGCCGACCATGTAGAGCATGGTCGTCCAGGCGTAGAAGCTGACGCCGCCGAGGTCCGCGACGACGGCGGGCATGATGGTCGTGATGACGAAGATATCGATCGCATGCACGCCGATCCCGAGGTTGAGCAGGACCGTGTAGATGCCGCGAACGCCGCGGAACATATCGCCCCAGCCGGTGCCTTCGTCGGGCGTCGTTTCCGTTGCATCCGTCATGGCCGCAGTCTACTCGCGCGGGCGCAGAATCCATAGCGCGGCGCCCCGTAATCTCGGGTCAGGATCCTGGGTCTGGCCTCGGACGCGGCGAGTTGTTACATCAGGCATATGGTAACCCTCAGCGTCCTCGACCAGTCGCCCATCCGGTCCGGCTGCACGCCCGCCGACGCGCTCCGCGAAACGCTGGAGCTCGCCGAACTGTGCGACCGGCTGGGCTACAACCGCTACTGGCTGGCGGAGCATCACTCCACCGCCGGACTTGCCGGATCGGCCCCCGAAATCATGATCGGCCAGGTGGCGGCCCGGACGCGGAATCTTCGCGTCGGCTCCGGCGGCGTGATGCTGAGCCACTATTCGTCGCTCAAGGTCGCCGAGCATTTCCGCATGCTCGAGACGCTCTATCCCGGCCGCATCGACTGCGGCATCGGCCGTGCGCCGGGTTCGGACGGGATGACGGCGCACGCGCTTGCGCACGGTCCGGGCGCGCTCGGGATCGAGCATTTCCCGGCGCAGATCCGGGATCTTCGCGGCTGGCTGCACGGCGACCTGCCGGAGGATCATCCGTTCCGCCAGGTCCAGGCGATGCCGGCAGGCGAAACCTTCCCGGAGCTGTGGCTGCTGGGCTCCAGCGACCAGTCGGCGGCCTATGCGGCCTATTTCGGCTGCGCGTTCTCGTTCGCCCATTTCATCAACGCCCATGGCGGGCCGCTGGTGATGGAAGCCTATCGCAACCATTTCGAGCCGTCGGCGGAACTGCGCGAGCCCAAGGGCTCGGTCGGCATCTTCGTCATCTGCGCGGAGACGGAGGAGGAGGCGCTCGACCTGCGCTGGAGCCGCGATCTCTGGACGCTGCGGCTGCATACCGGCCGCACGGCGCCGGTGCCGACGGTCGAGGAAGCGAAGAACTACCCCTATAGCGACCGCGAGCGCGCCATCGTCGAACATAATCGCGCGCGGACCATCGCCGGCGACCCCGAGCAGGTGCGCGCGGAGATCGAGGCGCTATCCGACGCCTACAAGGTCGACGAGTTCGTCGTCGTCACGATCTGCGCGGAGTTCTCGGCGCGGAAGAAATCCTACGAACTGCTGGCCGACGCGTTCTCCATCGCCCCGGCCGAGGCGGCCGAATAGGCCGGGTTGCCCCGCCCGCTATCCGAGGGGGGGGCGGCTACCGGACGGTGAACGGCACGTTGTCGAGCTGTTTGCCGAGCGACCTGGCGAGCCGGACGGCCAGCCGTTCCGCGATCTTCCAGTAATCCTCGTCCTCGCCGCGCGGATGGCGCGCGTCGCCCTGCCACAGGCAACGGCCGCCCCACTTCTCGTTGACGATCATCGTGATCCGGATGTCGGCGCTGCCGCGTGAAATGTTCCGTTTGGCGGATTCTTTCCGCCGCAGCGTGTCGAGCTGGTTGCCGAGCGATTCGATATCCCCGGGAGCGCCGCGCCCGATGCCGTCGCCGTCCGGCGGCCCGACCGGACGGTCAGGACGCGGAACGAGCGGTTCCGTCCGATCGATGATGAGACGCAGCGGCGCATCGTCTGAAATTCCGAAGCCGCCTTTCGTCAGCGTCTCGACGACGGCGGTCCGCAGTTTCAGCATTTCCGGCGTGTCCTGGAGCGTTTGAACGTCCAGCACAGACCCCGCGGGAATCTCGCCGCAGCGGAAGCTCTGCAGCGACCCCTGCGCGCCGGCCGAGGCGGGGAGGAGGATTGCCCAAACGAACGCCACGCATGCGATAAGTCTCATAAGACGATCTCCCTGGCAGCTACCCGGAAAGGTAATCGTTCGGGCTGCCGTCTTCCACCTTCCATTGAAGGACGGATGGCCGCGGGCAGCGGGGCGAGACGCAGGGGCTTCCGTTGCCTCGCGACTTTGCGTATCAAGGCGTCCGCGATGATTTATGCCGATAGAATTCAGACGGGCGCGCCATGGAAAGCCTGATTTTCGCCCTCGTGATCGGGCTGACGGTCTACATGTTCCTGCGCCGCATGCGCATGATGAAGGAACAGAAGCGCCGGAAGACAGAGGAAATCGAGCGCGGCGGGCCGGCGCCCGAGCCCGAGAGCATGCCGCGTCTCGGGACGCCCGGCACGGTGACGCGCGAGCAGATCCGCCTGCTCAAGGAAAACGATTTCGAGCCCTCCCGGCTTTGGAGCAAGGAAGAGGCGCAGCTGATCCTCGATACGGTGACCTATCTCCGCGCCGTCATCTACATGGTGACGGGCGAGACCGACGCGCCGCTCGAAGTTCAGAACGAGATCCTGAAGAAGATCCTCACCGACGACGAGCTTCGCGCGTATGTCTACGAATGGGGCCTGAACCGGACGCGCGAGGAAGATACCTCGCCGCAGCCCGTTCTCGATCGCGACGAGGCGTTCGCGAAGGTCGAGGCGGCGGTTCTCAAGCAGTGGGAAGGCTCTTGAACGGACCCGCGCCCGACGGTGCGGCCGCGGAGGACGATGGTCTCCGGACGTCCGATTTCGATTTCGACCTGCCGCGCGACCTGATTGCCGACGCTCCGGCGCGGCCCCGCGACTCGGCGAGGCTGCTGGAGATCGGCGCCTCGCTCGCCGATCGCACGGTGCGCGACCTGCCGTCGCTGCTGTCGCCCGGCGACGTTCTGGTCGTCAACGATACGCGGGTGATCCCCGCCCGGCTGCGCGGAACCCGCCGCGGCGCGAAGATCGAGGTGACGCTGCACAAGGCTGAGGCGAACGGAGACTGGCGCGCCTTCGCGCGGCCCGCGCGAAAACTGGCCGCAGGCGACGCGATCGACTTTGCCGACGGGTTTGCGGCGCTGGTCGTGGAAAAGGGCGAAGACGGCGAGGTCGTTCTCAGGTTCGATAGCGCGGAGGATCTGTTCGCCGCCCTCGAGCGGCATGGCGAGATGCCGCTGCCGCCCTATATCGCGCGCGGCTCCGGGGCGACGACCCAGGACAGCGACGACTATCAGACGATCTACGCCGAGCGGAAGGGCGCGGTAGCGGCGCCGACGGCCGGGCTACATTTCACCGAGCGGCTGTTCGACGAGATCCGGGCGACAGGCGTCCGGATCGTGACCGTGACGCTCCATGTCGGGGCGGGGACGTTCCTGCCGGTCAAGGTCGACCGGGTCGACGAGCACCGGATGCACAGCGAATGGGGCGAGATCGGCGCCGACGTCGCCCGGACGATCAACGACGCCCGCGCCGCCGGCGGCCGGGCGGTGGCCGTCGGCACCACCTCGCTGCGGTTGCTGGAGTCCGCGGCCGGCGAGGACGGCATCGTGCGGCCGTTCTCGGCCGATACCGACATCTTCATCACGCCCGGCTACCAGTTTCGCGCGGTCGACCGGCTGATGACCAATTTTCATTTGCCGCGCTCGACGCTGTTCATGCTGGTGTCCGCCTTCTCCGGGCTGGAGCGGATGAAGGCGGCCTACGCGCATGCCATCGCGGAACGTTACCGTTTCTATTCCTACGGTGATGCGTGCTTCCTGCACCCGGGGAGCGAGCCGTGAGCGCGTTCGGCTTCGAGGTCCTCGCGACCGACGGGCAGGCCCGGCGCGGCCGCCTGTCGACCGCCCATGGCGCCGTGGAAACGCCGGTCTTCATGCCTGTCGGGACCGCGGCGACCGTCAAGGGAATGACCAGCGACATGGTCGCCGGCACCGGCGCGCAGATCGTGCTCGGCAACACCTATCACCTGATGCTGCGGCCCGGTGCCGAGACCGTCGACCGGCTCGGCGGGCTGCACCGGTTCATGGACTGGCCGGGACCGATCCTGACCGACTCGGGCGGTTTCCAGGTGATGTCGCTCACGGATCTCCGCAAGCTGACGGAGGAGGGCGTCGCCTTCCGCTCGCACATCGACGGTGCGAAACACATGCTGACGCCCGAACGCTCGGTCGAGATCCAGCGCCTTCTGGATTCCACCATCACCATGGTGCTCGACGAATGCACCGCGCACGGCGTCGACGAAGAGGCCGCGCGCGCGTCGATGGAAATGTCGATGCGCTGGGCCCGGCGCTGCCGCGAGGCGTTCGACGCGCGGCCCGGCTACGGGCTGTTCGGGATCGTGCAGGGCAGCCTGTTTCGCGACCTGCGGCTCGACTCGGTGGCCGCGCTCGCCGATATCGGCTTCGACGGCTATGCGATCGGCGGCCTCGCCGTCGGCGAGGGGCAGGAGGCGATGTTCGGCGTGCTCGACTACACCGCGCCCGCGCTCCCCGACGCCGCGCCGCGCTACCTGATGGGCGTCGGCACGCCGTCCGACATCGTCGGTGCGGTCCAGCGCGGCGTCGACATGTTCGACTGCGTCCTGCCGACGCGGTCCGGGCGCACCGGTCAGGCCTTCACCCGCCGCGGCACCGTCAATATCCGGAACGCGCGCCACGCCGAGGACCCCCGCCCGCTCGACCCCGACAGCGACTACCCGTCGGTCGGCAAGGTCAGCCGCGCCTATCTCCACCACCTGTTCAAGGCGAAGGAGATGCTGGGTCCGATCCTGCTGACCCTGCACAACCTGCATTACTACCAGGAGCTGATGCGGGATATCCGGGCCGCGATCGAAGCCGGCGATCTCGACGGTTTCGCCGCGCGTTTCCACGCCGAACAGGCCGCCGGCGACATCGAGCCGATCTGACATGGCGGACGATCCCCGCACCGCGATCCGCGACCGGGCGCTGGCCGGCGGGTTCGACGCGGTGGGGTTCGCCGGCGCTCGCGAAAAGGGGGCCGCCGCCGCCGATCTCGCCGGCTGGCTGGGCCGCGGCTTTCACGGCGACATGGGCTGGATGGAAGGCACCGCCGAACGCCGCGAGGCGCCGCGGTCGCTCTGGCCGGAGGCGAAGTCCGTGATCGCGCTCGCCGTCAATTACGGCCCCGCCGAGGACCCGCTGCTGCTGGCCGGAAACCGCGATCGCGGCATGATTTCGGCCTATGCGCGCGGCCGCGACTATCACGACGTGCTGAAGACCCGGCTTCGGGCGCTCGCGCGATGGATTGCGGAGACGTGGGACTGCGAGGTGAAGCTGTTCGTCGACACCGCGCCGGTCATGGAAAAGCCGCTCGCGCAGCAGGCGGGCCTCGGCTGGCAGGGCAAGCACACCAACATGGTTTCGCGCGATTTCGGTTCCTGGACGTTCCTCGGCGAGGTGTTCACGACGCTGGAAATCGCGCCCGACGAGGCGCACGCCGACCGGTGTGGCGGCTGCCGGCGCTGCCTCGACGCCTGTCCGACCGGCGCGTTCCCCGCGCCCTACCGGCTCGATGCGCGGCGCTGCGTCTCGTATCTCACCATCGAGCACAAGGGGCACATCGCGCGCGAATTCCGCAAACCTATGGGCAACCGCATCTATGGCTGCGACGACTGCCTCGCCGCCTGCCCATGGAACAAGTTCGCCGCGCCGACGCCGCACGCCGAGCTGAGGCCGCATATCCAGTTCACCCGGCCGCGCCTCCGCGACTACGCGGCGCTGGACGATACGGCCTTCCGCCAGGTATTCGCGGGCTCGCCGATCAAACGGCTGGGCCGCGACCGGTTCGTCCGCAATGTGCTGATCGCCATCGGCAACAGCGGCGATCCGGCGCTGGCGCCGTCCGCCGAGCGCCTGCTCGGCGATGCCTCGCCGCTCGTCCGGGCGATGGCGGTCTGGGCGCTGGCGCAGCTGTGCGCCGACGCCGAGTTCGCCGCCTTGCGCGCCCGCTTTGCGGAAGCCGAGACCGACCCCGGCGTCCTGGAAGAGTGGAGGGCCGGCTGATGGCTTCCGAAACGGGCGCAATCGTCGTCCGGGTTTTTCCCGCCGCGCCCGAAGGCGGCAATCCCGCGCCGATCATGCTCGAGGCATCGGAGATGACGGCGGCCGACATACAGGACGTCGCCCGGCGGTACGGCCACAAAAGCGGCTTCGTCGTCGCAAAGGATCCCGGCAGCGACGCGGATTTCCGCTTCCGGTACTTCGTCCCCAACCACGAGATGGAAATGTGCGGCCATGCCACCATCGGCGCCCTGTGGCTGCTGCGCGAGGCCGGAAGGATCGAGAATCCCGAGGTAGGAATCGATACGCTCAGCGGCCGCATCGACGCGGTCGTTCCCGCATCGGGGCCGATAGCGGTGTCGCAGCCGGCGGGCGTCGTCGAGCCGTTGTCCAGCGCGCAGACTGCGCTTGTCTGCGGCGTGTTGGGGATTGCCTTCGAAGACCTGTCGGAACCGGATGCCGTGAACGCGCGGACGAGCCGGACCAAGACCCTGCTGCCGTTGAAATCGGCGGATCGGCTGCACACCCTCGCACCGCGATTCGACGCCATCGAGCGCATTTGCGAGGAGATCGGCTCGACCGGGCTCTACCCGTTTGCGCCAGGCATGGGCGAACGCGTCGTCCATGCACGGCAGTTCCCGAAATCGTCGGGATATCCGGAAGACGCGGCGACCGGCATCGCGGCTTCCGCGCTTGCCTTCGGCCTGCTGCACTGGGAGCGCGCGGCTGCCACCGACACGGTCACGGTGCGGCAGGGTGAGGCCATGGGCCGGGCGTCGGAAATCTCCATACGGTTCAGAAGCGGAGAGACCGGCGTCGACGGCTGCTGGATCGTCGGGACCTGCGCCGTCGACGGGTAGACGCGGAACGACTGTCATTTTCGGGTCGAACGCCCTATTTTCCCGCCGGACAGAAACCGAAGACGCGAATTCGACGTGCCAGACGCGCCCGAAAAGCCGCACGACCTCGACCGCCGGATCTCGGTGGCGCCGATGATGGACCGGACGGACCGTCACGACAGGTTCTTCCTGCGCCAGATTTCGTCCTCGGCGCTGCTCTACAGCGAAATGATCACGACCGGCGCCATCCTCCATGGCGACCGCGAAAGGTTCCTGCGTTTCGATGCGGCGGAACACCCGGTCGCGCTCCAGCTCGGCGGCGCGAGCCCCGACGAGCTGGCCCGGTGTGCCGAAATCGGCGCCGACTGGGGCTATGACGAGATCAATCTCAATGTCGGCTGCCCCAGCGACCGGGTCCAGAACGCGCGTTTCGGTGCGTGCCTGATGAACGAGCCGCAGCTCGTCGCCGACTGCATCGCGGCGATGCGCCGGGCGGTCGATATTCCGGTGACCGTGAAGACCCGGATCGGCGTCGACGACCGCGACAGCTGGGAGGATTTCACGCATTTCGTGGAGACCGTTGCCGCGACCGGCTGCGACGTGTTCGTCATCCATGCGCGGAAGGCGTGGCTGCAAGGGCTGAGTCCCAAGGAGAACCGCGAAATCCCGCCGCTCCACTACAACACGGTCTATCGGATGAAGCAGACGTGGCCGGAGCTTTCCGTCGTCATCAACGGCGGTATCACGACGGTCGGCGAGGTCCGCGATCACTTGCGAGAGGTCGACGGGGTGATGATCGGCCGCGCTGCCTACGAAAACCCTTGGCTTCTCGCCGAAATCGAGCGCGAGATCGTCGGCGGCGCCGCGCCCGCTGCCCGTCTCGAGGCGCTCGATCCCTATCTGTCCTATATGGACCGGGAGCTCGAAAACGACGTGCCGCTGCACGCCATGGCGCGCCATGCGCTCGGGCTGTTTCAGGGCCAGCGCGGCGCGCGGGCGTGGCGGCGGCATATCAGCGAAAATGCGCCGCGCAGCGGCGCCGGCACCGATATCGTCCGAGAAGCGGCGGAATTCGTCCTGTCCGAGGACTGACCCGGTTTCGGCGGATGGGCGTTGAAACGTCGGCGATTTTTACAACTTTGAATCGCTCAAAATTGCAAATTTAGCCAATTCATTGAAATTCATGAATAAAATTTGATGGCATGAATATTGCATGAATTAACCCTAAGGGTCGAAATCCGCCTTTCCGGCGACCGACGGCCCAGTGTGGGGACATTCATATGGTCATCAGAGGCGAACCAGATCCGGCGACCGCGACCCTCAGCGATTGGGTCGAGTATCGCGACTATCTGCGGTCGCTGTCCGAGTCCGACGATACGGTCGATGTCGCCCTCGCGATCGCCAATTCCCAGATCCAGAAGCTCCGCGGCGCGCCGCCGACCAACCTGGGTATCTGCTGAGGCGGCTTTCCCGCCTTTCACGGCGTTTTCAACGATATATCACGGGCCCGCCAGATGACGCGCCCATTCGGGGTCGTCCCTGTGCGCGTCGACAATGCGCCGCAGGATCTTGTCCGTGCGCGCCGGCGCCATGTCGAGTTGCGCGAAGGCGAGCCCGGCCGAGAAAACCTCGCGGTAGAGCCGGATCAGCCCGTTTTCCAGGGTGAACTGGCTCATCCCGTCGAAGGCGACGCGTTTCCCCGCGCTTCCCTCCAGCGTCGCGGTGTAGCTGAACACCCAGCGCGCGTAGCCGGTCTGCGTGCCGGGATCGAAGACCGGCTCGTACATGTCCCACAGAAACGCCTCGGCATCGCCCCAGAAATTGCCCTCCAGCATCGAGGCGATGGCGGCGCGCCCCTGGAACGCGCCATAGAACGTATCGTGATAGACGCCGTCACCGGTGAAAAGCGCGCCAAGCGCTGCGCCGTCGGGCGCTTCGACGGCGGCGGTGAAGCGGTCGAGCAGAGCGGTGAAGTCGTCGGACATGCGGCCTCCCTTTGCGGGCCTTGACCGCGCCCCGGCGACGCGGCATTGAGACGGAGAAACGAACGAAGGAGATCCCGATGGCGGTCACCATATATCACAACCCGCGCTGCTCGAAATCGCGCGCCACGCTGGCGCTGCTGGAGGGGGCGGGCGTCGAGCTCGACATCGTCGAATATCTCAAGACGCCGCCGAGCAAGGCCGAGATGAACCGCATCCTCGACGGGCTCGGCATGGAACCGCGCGACCTGATGCGCAAGAAGGAAGAACCCTACAAGGCGCTCGATCTCGCCGACGACGGCAAGAGCCGGGACGAGCTGATCGCGGCCATGCTGGAGAACCCGATCCTGATCGAGCGGCCGGTCGTCGCGAACGGCGGCAAGTATGCGCTCGGGCGTCCGCCCGAGAGCGTTCTCGACATTCTCTGAGCGGAGGGAAATCGGATGGCAGTTTCCCGTGGCGTGATGCTCGGCGTGGCGGCGATGACGGTGATTGTCGCGGCGTCCAATGTGCTGGTTCAGTACCCGATCAACGACTGGCTGACCTGGGGCGCGTTCACCTATCCGATCGCGTTCCTCGTCACCGACCTCACCAACCGCGCGCTCGGCGCGGCGAAGGCGCGGCAGGTGGTCTATGCGGGCTTCGCGTTCGCCGTCGTCCTGTCGATCGTTCTCGCGACACCGCGGATCGCGGTCGCCTCGGGCCTCGCGTTCCTCGTCGCGCAGCTGCTCGACGTCTACATCTTCGACCGCATGCGCAGGGTGGGAAGCTGGTGGACGCCGCCGCTGATCTCGTCGTCGATCGCGTCCGCCGTCGATACCGCGATCTTCTTCTCGGTTGCCTTCGTCGGGACGGGCGTTCCGTGGGTCACGCTGGGTCTTGGCGATTATGCGGTGAAGCTGGCCTTGGCGCTGGCGATGCTGATACCCTTCCGGGCGTTGATGCATTTCGCCCGGCCGCAGCGCGTCTGACGGACGCGGCGGCGGGAAGGGAGACCGGCACATGGCAGACGGCGGCACGACGGACGGGCGCGGCATCGGCGCCCGCGTCCTCCGCAAGGAGGATTCCCGGCACCTCGCAGGCCGCGGCAACTTCACCGGCGACATCAAGCGTCCCGGACAGGTCGAGCTGGCCTTCGTGCGCAGCCCCGTTGCGCACGCGCTGATCAAATCGGTGACGAAGCCCGCGGGTTTCGAGAAGTCCGTCTTCACCGTCGCGGACATGCCCGGCATGCTGCCGATGCGCGCGCCGTCCAAGCTGCCGGGTTACAAGGGCGCGGACTACCCGGCGCTCGCCGACGGCAAGGTCCGGTTCGTCGGCGAGCCGGTGGCCGTCTGCGTCGCGGCGACCCGAGCGGAAGCCGAGGACATCGCACAAGCGGTCGCGGTCGACTACGAGGAGCTGTTGCCGGTCGTCGACATGCTGGCGGCGCGCGAGCCGGATGCGCCGGTCATCCATGACGGCTGGGACGACAATATCGTCCTCGAGACCTTTACCGACGACGATTTCTCGAAAATCGCCGACCGCGCGACCGTCGTCGTAAAGCGCGAATACCGGATGGCCCGCCAGGCTATGAACCCGATGGAGGGCAAGGCGGTCTTCGTCGAATGGGACGACCGCGTCGACCAGCTGATGATGTGGACCTCGACGCAGGTTCCGCACCTGATCCGCACCGGCCTCGCCCAGTTCCTCGGGCTCGAACAGCGCCAGGTCCGCGTGATCGCGCCCGACGTCGGCGGCGGCTTCGGCTACAAGGTCGTCCTCCAGCCGGAGGAGCTGTGCGCGGCCTGGCTCGCGCGCCATCTCCGCGCGCCGGTACGCTGGATCGAGGACCGGCGCGAGCATCTCGTCTCCGGCGCCAACTGCCGCGAGCATCACTATCATGTCACTCTGCATGCGACGCCCGAGGGCGACATTCTCGGCCTCGACTGCGACGTCACCGTCGATGCCGGCGCCTATTCCGCCTATCCGTTCACCAACGGGCTCGAAGGCGCGATGGCGCACGGCAACCTGCCCGGACCCTACAAGCTCGATGTCTATCGCTGCCGCACGCGCACGGTGTCGACCAACAAGCCGCCGCTGCTGCCCTATCGCGGCGTCGCGCGGCCCGGCGTCTGCTACGCGATGGAGATGACCATCGACGCGCTTGCCCGCGAGATCGGGGTCGAGGCGCACGAGATCCGCGCCCGGAACATGGTCGAAGAATCCGAAATGCCGTTCATGTCGATCGCCAAGAAGCATTTCGACAGCGGCAACTACGCGAAGAGCGTGCAGATGGCCGTCGACATGATCGGGCTCGACGAATTGCGCGCGCGCCAGGCCGCGCCGATGGAAGACGGCAGGCTGCTCGGCGTCGGCATGGGCTCCTATGTCGAACAGACGGCGCACGGCACGTCGGTTTTCTCGAGTTGGGGCGTCGCCATGGTGCCGGGCTACGAGCAGGCGACGGTGCGGCTTACGCCCGACGGCGGGCTGGAGCTTCGGATCGGCGTGCAGAGCCACGGCCAGGGCATGGAAACCTCGATGGCGCAGGTCGCGTACGAGGTGCTCGGCATCGATCCGGACAACGTCACGGTCACGCACGGCGATACCGGTCTTACGCCCTATTCGACCGGCACCTACGCGTCGCGCTCGATGGTGATGGCGGGCGGCGCGACGTCGCGCGCCTGCAAGGTGCTGGCCGAGCGCATGGAGATCATCGGCGCGCACCTGCTGCAGTGCGAGCGTGCCGAGGTCAGCGTGCGCGGCGGCAAGGTCATCAGCGGCAAGGGCGAGGTTTCCTTCGCCGAAATCGGGCGCGTCTGGTACCTCAACCCCGACGAACTGCCCGAGGACGTCGACCAGGGCGGCGTCGAGGTCACGATGGGCTACCGGCCCGAACCCGACTCGGGCGCCTTCACCTACGCGACGCACGCCTGTGCGGTCGCCGTCGACGCCGACACGGGCAAGGTCGAGGTGCTCGACTACGTCATCGTCGAGGATTGCGGCACGATGGTGAATCCGATGATCGTCGAGGGGCAGACCTTCGGCGGCGCGACCCAGGGCATCGGCACCGCGCTGCTGGAGGAGAGCGGCTACGACGCGGCCGGCAATCCCCTCAACTCGACCTTCGCCGACTACACGATGCCGGGCGCGACCAACGCGCCGCACTACCGGATAGATCACATCGAATCGCCGTCGCCTTTCACCGAGTACGGCATCAAGGGCATGGGCGAGGGCGGCACCATTCCGACGCCCGCCGCCATCGGCAACGCCATCAACGACGCGCTGAAATCCATCGGCGCGGAAGTATCCGAAACGCCGTTCACGCCGCGCCGGGTGCGCGCGGCGATCGCGGCGGCAAAGGGAGAAGCGGCATGAAATCCGCGAAATTCGACTACGACCGGGCAGGAACGCTCGGCGACGCGCTGGCGACGCTGGGCAATGCGGACGGGGAGTTCCGCGTGCTCGGCGGCGGCCAGTCTCTGGGGCCGATGATGAATTTGCGGCTCGCGCAGCCCGACCGGCTCATCGATCTCAGCAAGGTCGCCGGGCTCGACGGGATCGACGCCGCCGGCGCGACGCTCCGCATCGGCGCGCGCGTCACCCACGCGCGGATCGAGGACGGCGGGGTGCCGGGCGAGACCGGCGCCTACATGAAGTTCGTCGCCACCGGCATTTCGTATCGCTCGGTCCGCAACCGCGGCACGATCGGCGGCTCGCTTGCCCATGCCGATCCCGCCGCCGACTGGCCGTCGGCGCTGCTCGCGCTCGGCGGCGAGGTGGTGATCGCGGGCCAGGACGGCGAACGCAAGATGCCGTTCGACGGGTTCCAGATCGGCCCCTTCGCGACCGGTCTCGGCTACGACGAGATCCTCGTCGCGGTCGAGCTGCCGCAGCTCGCCGACGGTGCGAAGTGGGGCTACTACAAGGTCAACCGCAAGCCCGGCGAGTTCGCCGACGCCATCGGCGCGGTCGTGATGGGCGATGCGCCGCGCGCCGTCTGCGGCGCGACGGGCTCGGCGCCGTTCCGCGTCGACGCGATCGAGCAGAAGCTCGCCGGCGGCTCGACGGAGCTTTCCATCGCCGAGGCGCGCGACATGATTTCCGGGCACGATCCGGGCTTCGACGATTACGAACTTCAGATACACGCCGTGGCGCTCAGCCGGGCCGTCGGGAGGGCCTTCGCATGAGCGAGATTACCGTCACCATCAACGGCGAGACCGTTACCGGGAACGTCGAGCCGCGCCTGTCGCTGGCCGACTTCGTCCGCGACCACCGGCGGCTGACCGGCACGCATCTCGGCTGCGAGCACGGCGTCTGCGGCGCCTGCACGGTGCTGATGAACGGCGAGCCCGTGCGCTCCTGCATCACCTTCGCGGTGGTCGCCGACGGAACCGAGATCACCACCATCGAGGGCTTCGACGAAGACGAGCCGATGACGCAGCTGCGCAAGGCGTTCCACGAGAACCATGCGCTCCAGTGCGGCTACTGCACGCCCGGCATGCTGGTGGCGGCGCGCGACATCGTCACGCGCCTCCCCGACGCCGACGAGGCGCGGGTGCGTCTGGAGCTCGCCGGCAATCTCTGCCGCTGCACCGGGTATGTCGGCATCGTGAACGCGGTGCTGCAGGTGCTGGAGGAACGCCGGGGGTAACACCGGCGGTTTAGCTCCATGGGACAGTTCGGAATCGGCCAGGCCGTCGTGCGCGAGGAAGACCCGCGCCTGCTTCGCGGCCGGGGGATGTATGCGGGCGACGTCAGTCTGCCGCGGCAATCCTACGCGCTGATGGTGCGGTCGCCCCACGCGCATGCGGAGATCCGCGCCATCGATACGGAAGCCGCTAGGTCCCTGCCCGGCGTGCTCGCGGTCTATACCGGCGAGGACGTGGCGGCCGACAATCTCGGCGTGCCCGGCATGCCGGTGAAATGGACCCGGCCCGACGGTGCGCCGATGGCCTACCGTCCGCAGCCGCCGCTGGCGCTCGGGCGCGTGCGCTATGTCGGCGACCCGGTGGCGCTGGTCGTTGCTGAGACGCTGGATGCGGCGCGCGACGCGGCGGAAGCGCTGATGGTCGATTACGAACCGCTGCCCTCGGTGACGGATACCGCG
This sequence comes from Alphaproteobacteria bacterium, assembly GCA_038133505.1. Taxonomy (GTDB): domain Bacteria; phylum Pseudomonadota; class Alphaproteobacteria; order MPNO01; family UBA830; genus JAYQUR01. The sequence continues at coordinate 7,138 of JAYPTI010000026.1, read as the reverse complement.
CGCACGGTCGAGCCCGATGCGCCGGTGATCTGGGACGATGCCCCGGACAACGTCTCCGCGCTCTATCAGGCGGGCGACGCGGCGGCGACCGACGCGGCCTTTGCCAATGCGGCGCACGTCGTTAAACGCCGTTTCGTCATCTCGCGTGTCTTCGCGCAATACATGGAAGCCCGGAGCGCCGTCGGCGAATACGACGAGCGCGAGGACCGGTTCACGCTCTACGCCGACGTCCAGTATCCGCACCGCGTGCGCCAGCTTCTCGCCGAAAAGATCTTCCAGGTTCCCGAACAGAGCGTCCGGGTCGTCGCGCGCGACGTCGGCGGGGGCTTCGGCACCAAGGGCTGGCAGTATCCCGAGCACCGGCTCACGCTGTGGGCGGCGCGCAAGCTCGGCCGGCCGGTGAAATGGACCTGCGAACGCACCGAGGCGGTCATGGCCGACGAGCACGGCCGCGACAACGTCACCGAAGCCGAGCTCGCCTTCGACGCGAACGGCAAGGTGCTGGGGCTTCGCGTGCGCACGCTCGCCAATATCGGCGCGTACCTGTCGGCGATCCGCAACCTGCTCGCCGCCTACACCAACGTCGGCACGCTGGTCGGCGTCTACGACATCCCGGCGGCCCACGCCGAAGTGCGGACCGTGCATTCGAACACCAACCTGACCGCGCCCTATCGCGGCGCCGGCCGGCCGGAGGCGACCTACGTCATCGAACGCATGTTCGATGCGGCGGCGCGCGAGCTCGGCATCGACCGGACGGAGTTGCGCGCGAGGAACTTCATCCCTCCCGAAAAGATGCCCATCCGGACCCCGCTGGGCCTCTGCTACGACTGCGGTGAGTTCGCGGCGAACCAAGAAGAAGCGCTGAAAATGGCGGATTACGCCGGTTTCGAGGCGAGGCGCGAAGAGGCTGCTAAGCGCGGCAAGCTGCGCGGCATCGGCACCGCGAATCCGATCGAGCGCTCCGCGTCGCCGTCGCCCGACTTCGCCGAGATCCGCTTCACGACGGACGGCACCGCGACGATCCTGATGGGCACCAAGAGCCAGGGGCAGGGCCACGAGACGGTCTACAAGCAGATCGTCGGCGAGCGGCTCGGTCTCGATTCCGAACGCATGCGCGTCATCGACGGCGATACCGACCGCGTCGCCTTCGGCATCGGCACGATGGGCTCGCGCTCGACCGTGATCGGCGGATCCGCGCTCTACCGCGCCGCCGACAAGGTGATCGAGCGCGCGAAGCCGATCGCCGCCCACATGCTCGAGGCGAGCGTCGAGGACATGGAGTTCGAGCGCGGCATTTTCACCGTCGCCGGCACCGACCGGACGGTAACGCTCACCGACGTCGCGAAGGCGTCGTTCCTGCCGGCGCGCCTGCCGCCCGGATCGGAGCCCGGCCTGTTCGAATCCGCGACCTTCGCGCCCGAGGACGACACCTATCCCAACGGCAGCCACGTCTGCGAGGTCGAGATCGACCCCGAAACCGGCGAGACGCATATCGTGGGTTACTGGGTAGTCGACGACGTCGGCGTCGTCGTGAACCCGACCATCGTGAAAGGCCAGATCCACGGCGGCGTCGCGCAGGGCGTCGGCCAGGTGCTGATGGAGCAGGTCGCCTACGATCCGGACTCGGGCCAGCTGTTGAGCGCGTCGTTCATGGACTACTGCATGCCGCGGGCCGACGATTTCTCCGATATCGCCATCGTCAGCAATCCCGTGCCGACCGCCCGCAACCCGCTCGGCGTCAAGGGCGCGGGCGAGGCGGGGACGGTCGGCGCGCTGCCGGCGACGATGAATGCGCTCCTGGACGCGCTGGCGCCGGTCGGCGTCACGGACCTGCCCATGCCCGCGACGCCGCACGCTATCTGGCAGGCGATCGAAAAGGCGAAAACCGCATAGCATTGAGAGGGGAGACAGACCGATGACCGACGAGATCCTGGCCCAACTCGCGCCCACCGGAACGTTGCGCGCCGGCATCAATATGGCGAACGTCCTTCTGGTGACCGAGCGGCCCGAGAACGGCGATCCCGGCGGGGTCGGACCCGATTTCGCGCGCGCCATCGCGGACCGCCTCGGCGTGCCCGTCTCCTACGTGCAGTTCCCGACGCCGGGCGAGGTGGCGGACACGGTCGACGACGGCGTCTGGGACATCGGGCTGATCGGCGCCGAGCCGTCGCGCGCCGAGAAGATCGAGTTCACTGCCGCCTATGTGGAGATCGAGGCGACCTACATGGTGTGGGACGGCTCGGCGTTCAATTCCATCGACGACGTGGACAAGCCGGGAGTGCGCATCGCGGTCTCCGGCCGCAGCGCCTACGACCTCTACCTCTCGCGCACGTTGCAGCACGCCGAACTGGTCCGCGCGAAGGGCCTGCCCGGCGCGCAGGCGCTGTTCGTCGACGAAAAGCTCGATGCGCTGGCGGGGCTCCGGCCGGCCATGAACGACGCGCTGCCCGACATTCCCGGCGCGAAGATCCTCGACGGCAAGTTCACCGCCGTCCAGCAGGCGGTGGGCTGCAAGAAGAGCAGCGCCGCGGCGGCAAAATTCCTCAGCGATTTCGTCGAGGAATCGAAGGCGAACGGCCTCGTCGCCTCATTGATCGAAAAGCACGGGGTGGTCGGCCGCCTGTCGGTCGCCGGGCCGGCCTGATTACTTCCTGGGGCGCCGGGCCTTCGGCTTGGCGGTCGGCTTTTTCGCCGCCCTGATGTCCGGCGTCGCGATCTCCAGCCCGTCGAGGGACATCTTCTTCATCGAGGCGCGCTCGAATTCGGGGCGATGCGGGAACGGCTGGGTCGCGTCGTAGCCGACCTTGCTCCCGAAATAGTCCGGGAAGCTGGGGTTGAGCCCGTGGCCGAACACGTCGCGGATCACCATGATGCCCCTGTCGGGGTCTAGCCGCGTGGTCATCGCCCATTCGACGTCGGTCGGGTCGTAAATGTTCACGTCGTCGTCGACGATCGTGACGGTCTTCAGGGGCGGGAAGGCGGCGAAGGTCGCCATGATGGCCTGCTTCGCCCAGCCGGCGCGCACCTGCTTCATCTGCACGACCGCGCCGTAGAAGCCGCAGCCGCCATGGGTGAAGAAGACGTCCTTTACGCCCGGGACCTGGAGCTGCAGAAGGTTGAGCACGTTGGCCTCGCCGAGCAGGCCGACCGAGTTGTGTACCTCGGTGCCCGGCAGGATGGTGTGCATGATCGGGTTCTGGCGGCGGTGGATGCGCTTTACCTTGACCTTGCCGCGCGGCGCAAATGTGGCGTAGCAGCCGGTGACCTCCGCGAACGGGCCTTCCGGATGGTCTTCGTTGTGGCTGAGCTCGCATTCGAGGGCGTACATCGCGTGCGCCACCATCTCCGAGTCCGACAGGTCGGAGGCGACCAGTTCGACCGCCTCGCCGTGGAACTCGCTCGCGATGCCGAGCTCGTCCGTGTCCGGCGGCGCGGCTTCGGCGGGCGCCGACGATGCGAAGTGAAAGCCCGGCCCGATGCCGACATTGAGGGTGAAGGACAGCGGCTTGCCCTGCTTCTTTGCCTTTTCGAGATAAATCTCGAGGTGGCGGCCGGAATCGATGTTTACCGCGAGCGTGTCCTTGTCGATCACCTGGAACCGCTGGATGGACGCGTTGCGCACGCCCGTTTCCGGATCCTTGGCGATCACTATTGCTGCGTCGAAATAGGGCCCTCCGTCCTTGGTCGCGTGCACCGGGATCGGCATGCGGGAAAGATCGACGTCGTTCTCCGTCACCTCGCGTACCGGCCCGTCGTCGAGGACGACCGGGTGGACGGGGTTCACCTGCCATTTCTTGATGTGTTTCGAGACGAGACCCGGAAGCTCCGCCTCCGGCGTGCGCGTCAGGGCGCCCAGCAGCTCGCGCGACCAGTAGAGGCCGGTGAGAACCGGCGTCCGAAAGCCCTTCACGTTCTCGAACAGCAGCGCCCGCGGGCTGCGCTCGAATTCCTTCGAGATGCCCGCGAGTTCGTGTACGAGATCGACCTCGGACTTCACCCGTGCGAGGCGGCCCATCTCGTCGAGATCGTCGACGATCGCCGCCAGGTCCTTCAGATGCGCAACGCCCATGGCGGTCTTTTGTCCGTCGAGACCTACTCGGCGGCGACCGACGGCAGACCGGCCAGCGCCATTGCCAGCTCGCCCTCGTCGTAGTCGAGATCCTGCAGGCTTCCGGAGAAGTAGTCCATGTAGGCCTGCATGTCGAAATGGCCGTGGCCGCACAGGTTGAACAGGATCGTCTGCGATTTGCCTTCTTCCTTGCAGCGCAGCGCCTCGTCGATCGCGCCCTTGACGGCGTGATTGGCTTCGGGCGCGGGGAGGATGCCCTCCGTCCGCGCGAACTGGACGCCGGCCGCGAAGCATTCGGTCTGGTGGTAGGCCTTGGAATGGATGAGGCCGAGGTCCTGTACGTGACTGACCTGCGGCGCCATGCCGTGATAGCGCAGCCCGCCCGCATGGAAGCCCGGCGGGATGAAGGTCGAGCCGAGCGTATGCATCTTGACCAGCGGCGTCAGGTGGCCGGTATCGCCGAAATCGTAGGCGAACTTGCCGCGCGTCAGCGTCGGGCAGGCCGCCGGCTCGATGGCGACGATGTCGATGTCCTTGCCGCCGCGCAGCTTCTCGCCGAGGAACGGGAAGGCGATGCCGCCGAAGTTCGACCCGCCGCCCGTGCAGCCGACGACGACGTCCGGATAGTCGCCCGCCATTTCAAGCTGCTTCATCGCTTCCTGACCGACGATGGTCTGGTGCATCAGCACGTGGTTGAGGACGCTGCCGAGCGCGTATTTGGTGTCGTCGCGCGTGGCGGCGATCTCGACAGCTTCGGAAATGGCGATGCCGAGGCTGCCGGTCGAATCCGGATGCTCGGCGAGGATCGCGCGCCCGGCATTGGTCTCGTCCGACGGGCTCGCGACGCAGCGCGCGCCGTAGGACTCCATCAGCGCCTTGCGGTACGGTTTCTGCTGGAACGAAACCTTAACCATGTAGACGTCGACCTGGAGGCCGAACAGCGCGCCCGCGAAGGCGAGGGACGAGCCCCACTGGCCCGCGCCGGTCTCGGTCGCGAGCTTGGTGATGCCTTCCGCCTTGTTGTAGTAGGCCTGCGCGATCGCCGTATTGGGCTTGTGGCTGCCCGCCGGGCTGACGCCCTCGTACTTGTAGTAAATCTTCGCCGGGGTATCGAGTTCCTTCTCGAGGCGACGGGCGCGGAACAGCGGCGTCGGGCGCCACTGCCGGAAGATGTCGCGCACTTCGTCGGGAATCTCGATCTCGCGCTCGGCCGACACCTCCTGCTTGATCAGCTCCATCGGGAACAGCGGCGCGAGGTCTTCGGGGCCGATCGGCTGGCCGGTGCCGGGGTGCAGCGGAGGCGCCATGGGCTCCGGCAGGTCGGCCATGATGTTGTACCAGTGGGTGGGGATATCCTTCTCGTCGAGAAGATATTTGACGGTGTCCGACATGTCCCTGCCTCCGCTCAAACTGTTGTTATTTCAAGCTTGAAAGATCGCCGATTTGGAACGGCAGGTAAAGGGCAGGACCCTTAGAAGCCGGCCCGCATCTCGCGGCGGATTGTCTCATCCGGCATCGGGCCGTCGGCGGCGGCCAGCAGGTCGGCCATGTGGTCGGGATTGGCGGTGCCGGGGATCGCGCAGGTCACCGCCGTGTGCGAAATCACGTATTTCAGGCAGTATTGCGCCCAGCTCGTGCAGCCGAGGTCCGCCGCAAGGGACGGCAGCGGCTTGCCCCGGAGGCGCGACAGCAGGCCGCCGCCGCCGAACGGCACGTTGATCAGCGTCGCGATGCCGTTGTCCAGGCAGAACGGGAAGATTTCGTCCTCGGCGTCGGGCTCGTCGATCGAATAGCAGAACTGCAGGAAATCGACCTTTTCCGCGCGCACCGCGTCCATCAAATCGCCGAACGCGTGCGGCCGGTAGTGGGTGTAGCCGAGATAGCGGATCCGTCCTTCGGCCTTCCAGGCGCGCATGGTCTCGAGCTGCGTCCGCCAGTCGACGAGATTGTGGACCTGCATCAGGTCGACCGTCTCGGTGCGCAGCAGGCGGAAGGAATCCTCCATTTCCGCGATGCCGGCGGCGCGGCCGCGGGTCCAGACCTTGGTCGCGATGAAGGCGTCGTCGCGGCGGCCCATGTCTGCGAGCAGATCGCCCGCCACGCCCTCGGCGCGGCCGTACATCGGCGAGGAATCGACGACCTTGCCGCCGCCGTCGAGCAGCGCCTCCAGCACGGCGCGGCGCGGCGCCCGCTCGGCCTCGCCCTTGCCGATATCGAAGCCCTTCCAGGTGCCGAGGCCGACGACGGGGATTTCCTCCCCCGTGGAGGGTATGGCGCGTGTGAACATGGCCCGAAATTAGCCCATCGGATGGGTCCTGCTCAAACTACTTGGCCGCGAGGTCCTTCTTGATCCCCGGCCAGTTCTGGTCGCCTTTGGCGATATTGCCCGGCACGTCCTGCTGCCACTGCTGCTGAACGCCTTTCGAGTAGTTGAGGTACAGCTTGCCCTCGACGATCTTCCACGCGTCGGGATCGATCTTGGCCGTATAGCCCTGCGAGACGGCCCAGGCGCAGAATCCCCCGTATTGCGGGGCGTATTTCCCGGGCATCGCCTTGAAGGCGTCGCGGTTGGCGGCACTGGCGAACTGCCACTTGGTGCCGCCCCACTCGTAGGAGAACTCCGACTTGCCCTCGACGGGCTTGCCGTCGGTGAAGTAGGCGACGACGTCGTAGCCCTTGACCGCGGCGCCGCCGAACAGCCCGCCCTCGTACCAGACCGAGCCCGCCGCGGCCGGTCCCGCGGCAAGCAGTCCCGTCACGACGTCTGCAAGGGCGACGCAGCGCCTGAATGTCGTCAGCATTGAATGGGACATCGGGGCCTCCATCTGTTCTCCGACTGAGATAGGTGTCGGAACCGCCCGAGGCCAATAACGTTTGCGTTAGCCCCCGCCGGCGCGCGTAACATGGGCGGATGACGACCGATCTCGATGCCGCCCTCCATCCGCTGGGCCTGTTCGTCCGCGGCGGTTTCCGCTACGCGGCGGACGACGCGCCCGACGGCTTGCCCGCGGATGCGCCGAGCGCGGGCACGCTCGTCCTCGTCGGCAATGCCGGCGCGGCGATGTGGGA
>JAYPTI010000025.1:0-26519 GCA_038133505.1 Alphaproteobacteria bacterium | reverse complement strand
CATCTGCACCCACGCCTATGCCTCGATGGCCGACGGATATATCGAGGGCGACTGCATCGAATGCCCGCTCCACGGCGCGCAGTTCAACATCAAGACCGGCAAGGCCGAAACCCCTCCGGCGAGCGAAGATCTGACCTGCTACGAAGTGAAGATCGAGGGCGACAACATCCTCGTCGGCATGCCGAACGGCTGATCTTCCGCATCCGATGACGTCCGACCAGACAATCGTCGTCGTCGGCGCCGGCCAGGCCGGCGGCTGGACGGCGAAAACGCTCCGCGACGAGGGCTTCGAAGGCCGCGTCGTCATCGTCGGCGACGAGGATATCGCACCGCACGAACGGCCTCCCCTGTCGAAGGAAGTGCTGCTTGGCGACGCGGAGAGCGAGTCCTGTCTGCTGTGGCCGCCGGGCACCTTGGAGGACGCCGGTATAGAAATGCGTCTCGGCATGGGCGTCGAGACCATCGATCCCGGGGCGCACACGGTCACCCTGTATGACGGCGAGACGATTGCCTGGACGAAGTTGATGATCGCCACTGGCGGTCGCGCCCGCATGGTAGACCTGACCGGGCACGATCTCGACGGCGTCTACACACTTCGCACCGTCGCCGACGCCGAGGCGATCCGCCCGCGCCTCAAGGACGGCGCCACGGTCGTCGTGATCGGCGGCGGCTGGATCGGGCTCGAGGTCGCCGCGGCGGCCCGCAAGCGCGGCGCGACGGCGATCGTCGTGGAAGTCGCCGACCGGGTCTGCGCCCGCGCGCTGACGCCGGAAATGTCGGCATGGGTGCACGACCTGCACGTCCGCAACGGCGTCGACATCCGCCTGTCGACCGGCGTCGAGCGCTTTTCCGGCACAGGCAAGCTCGAGCAGGTGATCCTCGCGGACGGAACGGCGATCGACTGCGACATCGCCGTGGTCGGGATCGGCCTGATCCCCAATACCGAGCTTGCCGAGGCGGCAGGTCTCGATATCGACAACGGCATCGTCGTCGACGAGCACGGCCGCACGTCGCACCCTGACATCTACGCGGCCGGCGACGTCACCAATCATCCGAACCCCATCCTGGGCCGACGCATACGTCTGGAATCCTGGGAGAACGCGCAGAACCAGGCGATCAATGCCGCGAAGGCGATGCTCGGCAACGAGACGCCCTACTCGGAAATCCCGTGGTTCTGGTCGGACCAGTACGACGCCAATATCCAGCTGATGGGCCTGCCCGAGGAATGGGACGAAACGGCCGTGCGCGGCGACCGCGGCGCGGGCGAGTTCGTCGAGTTCTATCTGAAGGACGGCCGGATACAGGGCGCGGCGGCGATCAACAACTCACGCGACCTGCGGTTCACCCGCCGCTTGATGATGTCGGGAAAGACGTTCGACGCGGCGGCGCTCGCCGACCCGTCGGTCAAGCTGCAGCAGCTCCTCAAGGGATAGCGCGCCCGGGCGGGGACGCGCCTAAAGCAGCCCCAGGTCCCGGAGCTCCTCCGCCATTTCGCTCGGCAACTCGTCGGTGTCGTCCTCGACGAATCCGATGGCGTCGGCCGGCGCGTCCTTCGCTTCCAGATAGCGCCAGCCCTGAAACGCGCGGTTGGGCTGGGCGCGAACCGGCACGATTTCCGGATCGAAGATCAGCGCGCATCGCGGTTCGCCGTGCCGGTTGACGGCCGTGTCGATCTTCACGATCCGCTGACGCGCGCGCACTGCGCGCTTGATCACCCAGTAGATGGAGCCGCCGTCGAGCACCTCCGCCGCACGGCGCGGCGTGTTTCGGGTCAGATGTTTGAGAAGCGGCTCCTCGCCCGCGGCGACCGCTGCGTCGATACGCTGCCTCTGGCGCTCCGCGAGATGAGAGACACTCTCGATCCCGACCGCCAGCTTGATCAGATGAACCGTCATGGCCGCACTATGCAAAGCTTGCCGCGGCGACGCCAGCGCGGGCATCAATTTCCTGTGGAAAACCCGAAAAGCGTCGCTCTGGCAGGCGACGCAAGGCTCTGTCAGGCGCTGCGCTGCTCCACGAGGACGCGCAGTCCCTTGACGATGTTCGCGCCGACCTTGTCTTTCGAGCCCTTGATGTCGTCGCGGATAACAGCCTGCAATGCGTCGATATGCGCCTCGATGATCTGAAAATCGCGGGCGGAAATCGTCGTCCGATCCTCGACGAAGCGATTGAGCAGATCGCCGATCGCCGTGACGAAATCGTATCCGAACGCACCGCCCTGCCCTTTGAGTTCGAGAGCGCCTTTGTAGATGGCTGCGATCGTGTCGTCAGGCGTCAGATCTCCCGCCTGACCCCGCTCCACGGCTTTGCGCAGCTTCGCGATATCTTCCTGCGCCCAGGTCGCGAAGTCGTCGGAGAGGAGCTCGACGGCCTGTTCCGCTCGGGAAAGCACCTGCGGGTCCAGCGAAACGGGACCATCGCCGGCCTTAGCCTTTGCGAGCAGGTTCGGAGGGGTAAGGGTTTCCGCAGCCATCGTCCGAGCCTCAATTCGCCAAAAGTTCGGCGGCTTCGTTCTCACTCAGCACGCTGAAATTGTCGACAGCCGGATTGGCCTGCGCCTCGCGTCGCTCCGCGATGCCGTCGGGAGGGCCTTCATTGTGGCGCCGACGATCGGGGCCGAAATAGCTCTCCGATTTTATGAACGGCCGCAGATTTTCGACGATCCGAAGGATACGGCTGTAGATCGAATTGGCGGATACCGGCTTTGCGAGAAACTCGTTCGCGCCGGCATCGCGCGCCGCGCGCACCCGATCCGCCTCCGAATGACCGGTCAGCATCACGATGGGCACGTAGCGCACCTCTTCCGCCCCCTCGTTCCGGATCCGTTTCACGAGTTCGATGCCGTCCATCGGCTCCATATGCTAGTCGGTCAGGACGATGTCGGGTCCGAAATGCTCGATTTCGCGCAGCGCGGCCTCTGCTTCGGCAAACTCCTTGATTTGCTGGAAGCCCAAGGCCCGCATGATGGAAAACAGCAACGCCCGCATATGGCGGTTGTCGTCGATGATCATCACGCGGATCTGCGAGAAATTGAACGTCGTCGCCTTCATTGGTGCTGCCCGCCGTGGCCGGTGTGGCCTGATTCCGGTCGCTGCAAGTATCGGCCGCTAGCGTTAATTGTTTGCTAAATCCGGATACTCAGGAATTCGCATTCAAAATCAGATCATTACGGCCGGTCGGGCGGCCCGGTCAGATCAGGAACCAGGCCCCGAGCCCCAGAAAGGCGAGGAATGCGACGACGTCCGTCACCGTGGTCAGGAAGACGCCCGACGCGATTGCCGGGTCGAAGCGCGTCCTGGACAGTCCGAGCGGGATCGCCGCGCCGGCGAGCCCGGCGACGATCATCGTGATCACCATGGCCACCGCCATGACGACCCCGATACCGATACTGCCCGACCACACCCAGGCGACGCCGCCGATGATGACCGCGAAGCTGAGCCCGTTGAGCGCGCCCACGAGTATTTCCTTCGAAAGCACTCTGAAGGCGTTCGCCGGGGTGAGTTCCTTCATCGCGATGGCGCGGACGGCGACCGTCAGCGTCTGCGTCCCCGCGTTGCCGCCCATCGAGGCGGCGATCGGCATCAGGACCGCCAGCATCACGATCTGCTCGATCGTTCCCTGAAATAGCCCGATGACGATCGAGGCGAGAATAGCCGTGCCGAGATTGACGAAAAGCCACATGAAACGCGACTTACCCGTGTCGAGGACGGCGTGATAGAGGTCGTCCTCCTGAACGCCGCCGAGGCGCATCAGGTCCTCTTCCGCCTCCTCGTGGATGACGTCCACGATGTCGTCGATCATGATCACGCCGATCAGGCGTCCGACGCTGTCTACAACCGGGGCCGACAGAAGGTCCTGCTGCGCGAAGATGTACGCAACTTCTTCCTGGTCCATTTCGAGCGGCACGGTCAGGATTTCGGTCATCATGATCTCGCGGATCGGGACCGGGCGCTTGGTCCTCAGGACCTTGTTGAGCGCCACGGCGCCGATCAGCCGGTGGCGCGGATCGACGACGAAGATGTCGTAGAAATCGTCCGGCAGATCGTCGCTTTCGCGCAGGAAATCGATCACCTCGCCGACCGTCCAGAACGCGGGGACGGCAACGAATTCGCGCTGCATCAGGCGGCCCGCGCTGTCCTCGGGGAAGGTCAGGCCTTCCTCGATCATCGCGCGAAGCGCCGCGGGAACCGCATGCAGCACGCTGCGCTGCATGGTCTCCTCGAGCGCAGAAATCAGATTGAGCGCGTCGTCGGAATCGAGCGCGGCAATGGCGCGGGCGATCGTCTGGGTGCCGAGTTGTTCCGCGACCTCGTCGCGGAGCGTCTCGTCCAGCTCCGCGAGGATGACGGGATCGAACCTCTGGCGGAGAATCTCGACGAGCTGGGTGCGCATCGGACCGCGCATCATTTCGATCAGGTCGGCGACTTCGGCCGGATGCAGCGGCGCGACGATGTCGCGGATTGCGGCCGCGTCCTCGGTATCAAGCGCAACGATGACGTCGCGAATGATATCCGGGTTGAGGCCGAGCAGATCCTCCGCCTGTACCGGCTGGGTCTCCACCGCGGCTTCCTGCTCTTCAAGCAGTTCGGCCATGATCGCTACTCCATACCCCGCGGGCGTCTCCGCGGCGCGTCCTGCAAAAAAAACCAGGCCCGCTCGATATCGGGCGGGCCTGGGATCAAACTGGTGCGGTCGAGAAGACTCGAACTTCCACGGGATCTCTCCCACAGCGACCTCAACGCTGCGCGTCTACCAATTCCGCCACGACCGCCTGTCGATCAGAATCTCCGATTTTCTTGCATTTTCAAGGCGGTGTGACATACCAAATTGGTACAGCGACCGCAAGAGGCAGTGGCCTAATGAAAGGCGATTTCCCCGTCGAATGGCGGATTTCTCACGGCTACACGGATTACGACCGTGCGACGGCCTTCATGGAGGCCCGCGCGGCCGAAATCGCGGCCGGCGAGGCCCCTGAGCTGGTCTGGCTGGTGGAGCACGAACCGCTCTATACCGCCGGCACCAGCGCCCGCGACGAAGACCTGCTGGACGCCGAGCGCTTCCCCGTGTTCCGGAGCGGCCGCGGCGGCGAGTTCACCTATCACGGGCCGGGCCAGCGGGTCGGCTACGTCATGCTCGATCTCAACCGGCGCGGCCGGGACGTGCGGGCCTTCGTCCGCAATCTCGAGGAATGGATCATCCTCGCGCTGGGAGAATTCGGGATCGCGGGCGAACGGCGCGACGGGCGCGTCGGTATCTGGGTCGACCGAACCGGACCGGGCGCTCTCGTTCCCCGCGAGGACAAGATCGCCGCCATCGGCGTCCGGCTGCGCCGCTGGGTCAGCTTCCACGGGATTTCGATCAACGTCGCGCCCGACCTGTCGCACTATGCCGGGATCGTCCCCTGCGGCATTTCCGAACACGGCGTGACGTCGCTCAAGGATCTCGGCGTGGACGCGATGATGGACGATGTAGATGCGGCGTTGCGCCGGGCCTTCGAAAACGTGTTCGGCACGGAAACCGTTATTCCGTCGGACGCGTAGCGAAGCCTACGTCGGGCGGCTCGCAGGGCTCGGTGACGACGCCGGTCACCCGGACCAAGGGCGGTCCCTTGCCGCACGCCACGACCATCTCGTCGACGGCAGCCTCATCGCCGCCGAAAACCGCCTCCACGGTGCCGTCGCGCCGGTTCCTGACCCAGCCGTCCAGCCCGAGCGCCTGCGCCTTCTCGGCGGTCCACGCGCGAAACCAGACGCCCTGCACCCTTCCGCTGACGACGGCGTGGACGGATTTCATCCCTGCCCGCGGCAGAAAGACAGAAACTCGGCCGCGGCCTCGATCTCTGCCTTCAGGCCGTCGCGCCGCCGGGTCGCTTCGGAATCCGTACCCCATTGCTCGATCTGCCCGGTCTCGTCGATCAGCGACAGCTCCCAGGCTTCCGTGCCGCCGACCCGGCCGGCCGCGACCGCTAACCCCAGGACCACCGACCCGGTGGCGGAGGTCGCCATGTGAAGCCCCGAGAGCGTGAAATCGTCATAGCCGCTGACGATCCGGCGGGTCGCCTCGATGGCATCGCCGGATTGCGCGGCGGGCAAAACACCCTCCGTCACTTCGAGCTTTATGCCGTGGGCGTCGGCCAGCCAGGCGAGGACGGGATCCCAGCCCGCCGACTGCCGCGCCGCGAGTTCCTCGGGTTCCGAGGCGCGGTAGCAGAGCAGATCCGTCTCCGCATACCCGGCGATTTCGCCGACGACGTGGTCGCGATTGGCGGCAACCCGGTCGATCGCGCTGTTGGCGAGGCGCGTCAGGCGCATCGACGGCGGGTCGACTTCCTCGCCCTGCTCCTGCCATTCGGCGGCAACCGCCCGCGCAAGGTCGTCGCCGGGCAGTCGGAGCTCGTTCCTCGCCGGTGTCTTGACCGGGCGCCCGTCCAGATGAACGGCAAGCGTGCCGTCGTCCGCCGGCGCAACGGATACCGCCTTATAGAACCGTTTCATGCCGGATGGCCCTGCTCGATCAGCCGGTCGATGTAGTCCACGAGTTCGTGCACCTCGTCGGCGATGTGGTGCGCGCCCGCGCCCTCCAGCTCGTGCGCCGGATGAACGCCCCAGGTGACGCCGATGGCGCCGGTCCCGGCGTTGCGGGCCGTCAGCACGTCGTAGGTCGTGTCGCCGATCATGACGGTGTCGGCCGCGTCCACGCCGCTCTCCCGCATCGCCTCGTTGAGGAGGAACGGATTCGGCTTTCCCGGCCCCTGGTCGGCCGACTTGATGGACACGAACCGTCCGCCGACACCGTTTTCCTCCAGCAGATCCTCGAGCCGCCGGTTCGAGCGGCTGGTCACGATGGCCAGCACGTACCCGTCCTCCTCGAGCGCGTCTAGCAACTCCACGATGCCCGGAAACAGCGTTTCCGGCGGCCGTTCCGGCGCGTCGCGCGTGCCCTGCACGACCTCGGAGTAGTACCCGCGGATCATGCCGATCTCGCGGTCGCCGGCTCCCGGCAGCAGCATCTGGATGCTCTGTTCCCACGGCAGGCCGATGATGTTTCTGATCTGGTCGTCGGTGACCGCGGGAAAGCCGAGGGAACCCCAGCAGGCCTGTACGCCCGACACGATGGACGGAATACTGTTCAGGAGAGTCCCGTCCAGATCGAACGCTGCCAGCTTCAGACGGCCGCTCATAGCCGCGCCTCCACCGACGCCGCATGAAAACCAAAAAAAGCAAATGTTTCAATCATTTGTGGATCGATCTCTGCAGCAACTCTCAACCGCCCGCCCGACGGGTGTGCGATATCGATTTCCCGCGCATGCAGCGCCAGCCGGTCGCCGCCCGGCACGCCGTCCAGGATCGCAGCGGCCCCGCCGTATTTACGGTCGCCGAGGATGGGGGTTCCGAGCGACGCGCAATGAATGCGGAGCTGATGCGTGCGCCCGGTCCGCGGCCGCAACTCGACCCACGCGGCGCGACGGCCGGCCCTCTCGAGAACGCGGTAGTCGGTCACGGCATCCTTGCCGTCGGCCGCATCGGCCGCCATCTTCTCGTATCCTCCCGGCCCCGCCTTCTTGGAGATGGCGAAGTCGATGGTCCCTTCGTCCGCCGGCGGCGCGCCGGCGACGATCGCCCAGTAGGTCTTCTTTGCATCCCGTGCCCGGAAGGCCTCGGTCAGCGCCGCGGCAGACGACGCGCGCCGCGCCAGAAGCAGCACGCCACCCGTATCCCTGTCGAGCCGGTGGACGAGCCGGGGACGCTCCCCTCCTTTTGGCGCCAGCGCATCGAGCAGCCCGTCTACATGGCGGGTCACCTTGCGGCCGCCCTGTACGGCGATCCCGGGCGGCTTGTTGAGCGCGATGACGTCGCCGTCCTCGTGGATGACCAGCGAGCGGATCCAGGCCCGGTCTGCCTCGGAAATCGTCACCTTCTGCGGCGTCGGCGCATTGGCGGCCTCGCCGAGCGGCGGCACGCGGACGGATTGTCCCGGCTCGAGACGGGTCGAGCCCTTGGCCCGATGCCCGTCGACGCGGATCTGGCCCGTCCGCAGCAGCTTTTCGAGCCGGCCGTGTTTGACGGAGGGGAAATGTCGCTTGAACCAGCGGTCCAGGCGGATGTCGGCATCGTCTTCTGCGACGGACACCAGTCTGACGTCGCTCATGCCAGCACCATCCGCGTCAGTCTCAAGCCGGCGAACAACCCGCCGATCGCGGAGACGAGCGTCGCGGCAACGTAGAGGATCGCGAGGTCTTCCCGTCCCCGCTCGAACAGCAGGATCGTCTCGAACGAAAATGCCGAAAACGTCGTGAAGCCCCCGAAAAGGCCGACGACGAGGAAGGCACGGACTTCAGCGCTCGGGCTCCAGGACAGGCTCAGCATCGCGATCAGGATGCCGAGCCCCACCGACCCGATCACATTCGCGGAAAAATTCCCCCAGGGCCAGTGACCGTCCGAAAACTGGAGAGCGAGCATCCCCAGCAGATAGCGGCCAACCGCGCCGACGGCGCCGCCGCCGGCAACGTACAGAATGGTCTTCATGCGCGTTCGCCCCCGCCGTCGGCTTGCCTGCTGCGAAGTTTAGCCCAGTAATCCAGCCGCTTGCGGACGTCGCGTTCGAATCCGCGGTCTGCCGGCTCGTAAAAGGTTCGTCTGTCCATGTCGTCGGGAAAATAATCCTGCCCGGAGAACGCGTCGTCCGTGTCATGGTCGTAAACGTAGCCGTCGCCGTATCCGAGGTCCTTCATCAGGCGCGTCGGCGCATTGAGAATGTGCGACGGCGGCGCGAGGGACCCCGTTTCCTTCGCTGCCCGGTTCGCGGCCCCGAGAGCGCGATAGACGGCGTTGGATTTCGGCGCGGTCGCAAGATAGACGACGCATTGCGCGAGGGCGAGTTCCCCTTCGGGCGAGCCGATGCGCTCGTAGGCCTCCCAGGCGGCGATCGATTGCGGCAACGCCTGCGGATCGGCGAGTCCGATATCTTCCACCGCGAACCGCGTGAGACGCCGGGCGATATACCGAGGGTCCTCGCCGCCGGCCAGCATGCGGGCAAGCCAGTAGAGCGCCGCATCGGCATCCGAGCCGCGCAGCGACTTGTGCAGTGCGCTGATCAGGTTGTAGTGGGCTTCCTGCGCCTTGTCGTAGAGCGGCGCGCGCTTCTGGATCGTCCGCGCGAGCGCGGCGGGATCGAGCAGCGTATCCGGGTCGAGCCTGAACAGCTCCTCGGCGAGATTGAGCAGATAGCGCCCGTCGCCGTCGGCCATCGCGCAAACGGCGGCGCGCGCATCTTCCGTCAGCGGCAGCACGCGCCCCATCTCCGCCTCCGCGCGCGCGAGCAGACTGTCCAGCGCTTCCGGCCCCAGCCGATGCAGTACCAGGACCTGGCAGCGCGACAGCAGCGCGCCGTTGAGCTCGAACGACGGGTTCTCCGTCGTCGCGCCCACGAGCACCACCGTTCCGTCCTCGACATAGGGCAGGAAGCCGTCCTGCTGGGCACGATTGAACCGATGTATCTCGTCGACGAACAGCAGCGTCCCCCGGCCCGACTGGCGCAGCCCGCGGGCGCGCTCGAACACCATGCGCAGATCGGCGACGCCCGAGAAAACCGCCGACAGAGGCTCGAACTCCATGTCCGTCCGTCCGGCAAGCAGGCGCGCAATGGTCGTCTTGCCCGTTCCCGGCGGCCCCCAGAGGATCAGCGACGAGATGCGTCCCTCGGCCGTCATCCGGCCCAGCGGTCCGTCCGGACCGAGCAGGTGTTCCTGGCCGAGCACCTCGCCGAGGCTCGACGGCCGGAGCCGGTCGGCAAGCGGGCGCGGCGCGTCGTTCTCGAACAGGCTGCCGGTTGCTGGGGATGCCACTGCCGTCAGCCCCGGATATTCATCTGAAGCAACCGCCCCTTGCGGCGGACCACCATGCGCCAGCCTTCGGATACGCCGCCGAGCATGCGCTGGAGATCGGCCACGCGCCCGATCTTCTCGTCGTTCAGGCCGAGCAGGATGTCGCCGGGCTCCAGACCGACGCGATCCGCCGGCGAACCGCGGCGAATCCGAAGGATGATAACGCCCCGCTCGTCAGTCGGGATCTGCAGTTCCTCGACCAGCGCGGGCGAGAGGTTTGCGACCTCGGCGCCGGCGACCGGATTGCGGCCGCCTATGTTCGTGACGTTGCGCGGCGGGTCTTCCGGGGCGGCCTCGAGCCGAAGCGCAAGCGAGGTGCGCCCCCCGTTCCGAAGCACCGTCAGGTCGGCCGTATCCCAGAGCCTCAGGGTGCCGAGGCGGAACCTCAGGCTGTTCGCATCGGGCACCTCCCGCCCGCCGACGGAAACGACGATATCGCCGACTTTCAGGCCTGCCCGCGCCGCCGGCCCGTTGGGGGCGACCGAACTGATCAGGACCCCGAAAGGCCGGGGCAGCTTGAGGCCGGCAGCGACGTCGGCAGTGACCGTCTGGCCCCGCGCGCCCAGCCAGGGCCGCCGGACCCTGTCGCCTTTGTCGGCACTCGCCACGACGGTCGCGACCATGTTCGCCGGGATGGCGAATCCGATCCCGTTCGAGCCGCCGCCGCGCGAGTAGATCGCCGTATTGATTCCCGCGAGCCGTCCGTCCATCGACACCAGCGCGCCGCCGGAATTGCCGGGATTGATGGCCGCATCGGTCTGGATGAAGAAGCCGTAGTCGCTGACGCCCTGCGCGGTCCGGGCGACGGCCGAGACGATGCCGCTCGTCACCGTCTGGCCGACGCCGAAAGGATTGCCGATCGCCAGCACGATGTCGCCGACCTCCAGCGTGTCGGAATCGCGGAACGGAAGAAACGGAAGCTCCTCCCCGGCGGTGTCGATCTTCAGGATGGCGAGGTCGGTCTGCTCGTCGCGAAGAACGACTTCGGCATCGAATTCGCGCCGGTCGGCAAGGACGACCGTTATTTCGTCCGCCTTCTCGACCACGTGCTGATTGGTGACGATGAGGCCGTCGGCGCGCACGATCACGCCGGATCCGAGAGAATTCTGGACGCGTTTCTGCGTGCCGCCTGGCGCCGGAAAGCCGTCACCGAAGAAACGGCGGAAGAACGGATCGTCGAACAGGGGCGACCGCCGCCGCGCCTCGACGACGCGCCGGGTATAGACGTTGACGACCGCGGGCGCCGCCTGGCGGACCAGCGGCGCGAACGAGAGCGTCATCTCGGCCCGCGTGCGCGGCACGCGCCGGTCGTCCGCCGTCTGCGCCTGCGCCGGGACATGGGCGGCCGTTGCCAGCGCTAGCATCAGGGCGGTCAGATATGGGTGCCGACGAAGCGTCATCTTCCTAATTTAACATCGCGTTGGATGCATGGCCGCATCCGATTCTGCCATTTCCGCAATGCGGAAACGAAAAGGGGCGATCCGCCGGACCGCCCCCTTCGAAAATTCCCAGGCTATCTCGGCCTAGGCCATCGCCTCTTCCTCGATCTCGTCCATCACCTGGACCGGACCCGAATCCATGCCCTTGGCATCCACGTCGCGATCGACGAGCTCGATGATCGCCATCGGCGCGGAATCGCCGTACCGGAAACCGGCGCGCAGGACGCGGGTATAGCCGCCGTTACGGTCCTTGTAGCGCTCGGCCAAAGTCGTGAAGAGCTTGTCGGCCAGCTGGCGGTCGCCGTGCAGACGCGACACCGCGAGGCGCCGCGCATGCAGATCGCCGCGCTTTCCGAGGGTGATCAGCTTGTCCACCACGGCGCGAAGATCCTTGGCCTTCGGCACGGTGGTCGTGATCTGCTCATGCTTGATCAGGGCCGCCGCCATGTTGGCGAACATGGCCTTGCGGTGCGAACTCGTCCGGTTGAGCTTCCGGCCGCTCATGCGGTGACGCATTTTTCCGTCCTCTTTGCTTCAGTCCGTCCCGGGAGCCTTAGTAGGGCTCTTCGAGACGCTTGGCCATGTCCTCGATGTTCTCGGGCGGCCATTCGGTGATTTCCATGCCGAGATGCAGGCCCATCTGCGACAGGACCTCCTTGATCTCGTTCAGCGACTTGCGGCCGAAGTTCGGGGTCCGCAGCATCTCCTGCTCGGTCTTCTGAACCAGATCGCCGATATAGATGATGTTGTCGTTCTTGAGGCAGTTCGCGGAACGAACCGACAGCTCCAGCTCGTCGACCTTGCGCAGAAGATTGCGGTTGAAGGCCGGCTCCGAGATCTCGATCGTTTCCTGAACGGCGCTCGGCTCGTCGAAGTTCACGAACATCTGGAACTGGTCCTGCAGGATGCGCGCGGCGAGCGCCACGGCGTCCTCAGGCGAGATCGTGCCGTCGGTCTCCACGTCGAGGATCAGCTTGTCGTAGTCCGTCCGCTGGCCGACGCGCGCGTTTTCGACGCGATAGGCGACGCGGCGGACCGGGCTGAACACAGCATCGACCGGGATCAGGCCGATCGGCGAATCCTCGGCGCGGTTGTCCGCCGCCGGAACGTAGCCCTTGCCCGTGTCGACGGTCATTTCCATTGAGATCTTGGCGCCGTCGTCGAGCGTGCAGACGACGACGTCGGGATCGATGATCTCGATGTCGTGCGTCGCCTCGATCATGCCGGCGGTGATTTCACCGGGGCCGGTGGCCGTCAGCGTGATCCGCTTCGGCCCTTCGCCGTGCATCCGGAGCGCCATCGACTTGATGTTGAGCACGACGTCCGTCACGTCCTCGCGGACGCCGTTGATCGACGAGAATTCGTGCAGCACGCCGTCGATCTGGACGGCGGTCACCGCCGCGCCCTGAAGCGACGACAGCAGGACCCGGCGCAGCGCGTTGCCGAGCGTCATGCCGAAGCCGCGCTCGAGCGGCTCCGCCGTGATCGTGGCGAAGCGCGTCGCCTCCTCGCCCGCGTCGATATCGAGCTTCGAGGGTTTGATGAGTTCCTGCCAATTCTTCTGAATGACCGTCATTCCGTTATCCTCTCGCGGCCGATGCCGCTACAAAAATTCGAAAGTTCCAAAGACCGCCCGCAACGGGCGGCCGCCACAATCAGACACGGCGGCGCTTGCGCGGCCGGCACCCGTTATGCGGGATCGGCGTCACGTCGCGGATCGCGGTAATCTGAAAACCCACCGCCTGCAGCGCGCGCAGGGCGGATTCGCGTCCGGAGCCGGGGCCCTTGACCTCGACTTCGAGGGTTTTCATGCCGTGTTCCTGTGCCTTGCGCCCTGCGTCCTCGGCCGCCATCTGCGCCGCATACGGCGTCGACTTGCGCGAGCCCTTGAAGCCCTGCGCGCCGGCCGACGACCAGGCGATCGCGTTGCCCTGAGCATCCGCGATGGTGATCATCGTGTTGTTGAACGACGCATTCACGTGGGCGATGCCCG
This sequence comes from Alphaproteobacteria bacterium, assembly GCA_038133505.1. Taxonomy (GTDB): domain Bacteria; phylum Pseudomonadota; class Alphaproteobacteria; order MPNO01; family UBA830; genus JAYQUR01. Next base: position 13,204 of record JAYPTI010000025.1, on the reverse strand, counting down.
ACGTGATGTTCTTGCGCTCGCGACGGCGGATCCGCCCCTGCTGTGCCTGTCTTGCCATGTTCTTTTCCCGTTATCCGCCGTTGACTATTTCTTGCCCGCGATCGGACGCGCCTTGCCCTTGCGCGTGCGCGCATTGGTGTGCGTCCGCTGGCCGCGCACCGGAAGACCGCGGCGGTGCCGCAGGCCGCGATAGCAGCCGAGATCCATCAGGCGCTTGATGTTCATCGCCGTTTCGCGCCGCAGATCGCCTTCGATCATGAAATCGCGGTCGATCACGTCGCGGATACGGCCGAGCTCGTCGTCGCCGAGGTCGTTTGCGCGGATCGTGCCCTCGACATTCGCCTCGGCGCAGATCTTTACGGCCGACGCGCGGCCGATGCCGTAAATGTAGGTGAGCGCGATCGCCACCGGTTTGTTGGGCAGGTTTACACCCGAAATGCGTGCCACGCCGCTATCTCCTCAGCGTTCAAGTACTTGATAATAGGAAGTTTTCCCGGCCGCCGCCAACGGTCGAAGCGCCGGGATTATAGGGGCTGAATGCCTCAAGTCAACCATCAGCCTGCCCCCAGGACGGCTTCCATCTGACGGGTCACCTCGTCGATTTCAGCCATGCCGGCCACCGATTTCAGAACGCCCTTGCCCTGGTAGTACGGCAGCAGCGGCGCCGTCTGGGCATGATAGGCGTCGAGACGGGCGGACACCGTCTCTGCGTTGTCGTCCTTGCGGCGCGAGAACTCGGTCGAGCCGCAATTGTCGCAGACGCCCTCTTTCGCGGGCTTCTGGAATTCGTCGTGGTAGCCTGCGCCGCATTTGGCGCAGCTGTAACGGCCGGTAATGCGCTCGACCAGGACCGCGTCGTCGACCTTCATCTCTATAACGCAGTCGAGGCCGCGGTCCATGTCGGCCAGCATCGAATCCAGCGCCTCGGCCTGGGCCGTGGTCCGCGGAAAGCCGTCCAGAATGAAACCGTTGGCACAATCGGGCTGCTGGATGCGCTCGCGGATCATCGCGATCATGATCTCGTCGGAGACCAGGTCGCCGCGCTCCATGATTTCCTTGGCCTGCTTGCCGATCTCGCTGCCGGAAGCGACCGCCGCGCGCAACATGTCGCCCGTCGAAAGCTGGACGAGGCCATGCTTGTCCTCGAGACGCTTCGCCTGCGTGCCCTTGCCCGCCCCGGGCGGTCCGAGAAGGATCAGGTTCATTACCGCCTCCCCCGCAGCCGCGACTTGCGAACGAGGCCTTCGTACTGGTGGGCGATCAGGTGCGATTGCACCTGCGCGACCGTGTCCATCGTCACCGTCACCACGATCAGGAGGCTTGTGCCGCCGAAATAGAACGGGACGGCATATTGCGAAATCAGGATCTCCGGCATGATCGAGATGGCGGTCAGGTAGATCGCGCCGACGACGGTCAGCCGGGTCAGGATGTAATCCAGATGCTCGGCGGTGTTCTTGCCCGGACGGATGCCCGGAATGAAGCCGCCGTAGCGGCGCAGGTTGTCGGCCGTTTCGGACGGATTGAAGACCACCGACGTATAGAAGAACGCGAAGAAGACGATAAGGCCTGCGTAGATCAGCAGATAGGCGGGCTGTCCGCGGCCGAGATAGGCCGTGACGTCCGCGAGCCAGCCGGGGCCGCCCGTGGCGGAGAAGTTCGCGACCGTAATCGGCAGCAGCAGCAGCGAGCTTGCGAAAATCGGCGGAATGACGCCTGCGGTATTGACCTTGAGCGGGATGTGCGAGCTTTCGCCGCCGAACATCTTGTTGCCCTGCTGGCGCTTCGGATACTGCACGATCACGCGGCGCTGGGCCCGCTCCACGAATACGATGAACGTAATCACCGCGACCGCCAGGAGCAGCAAAACAATGATCACCAGCGGCGACAGGACGCCGGTGCGGCCCATTTCGAGTGTTCCGGCGAGCGACGCGGGGAGGTTCGCAACGATTCCCGCGAAGATGATCAGCGAGATGCCGTTGCCGACGCCGCGCGCGGTGATCTGCTCGCCGAGCCACATCAGGAAGATCGTGCCGCCCACGAGGGTGATCACGGTCGTCGCCCGGAAGAACATGCCCGGATCGTGAACCGCCGCGCCCTGCGAGCCGGTCATGCCCTCAAGGCCGACGGCAATCCCGTAGGCCTGAAGCGCCGCCAGCACCACCGTTCCGTAACGGGTGTACTGGTTGATCTTCTTGCGGCCGACTTCGCCTTCCTTCTTGAGGGCTTCGAAGTACGGGTGGATCGCCTGCAGAAGCTGCATGATGATCGCCGCAGAGATGTACGGCATGATGTTCAGGGCGAAGATCGTCATGCGGCCGAACGCCCCGCCGGCGAACATGTCGAACATGCCCAGGATGCCGCCAGCCTGCTGGCGGAAGATATCCTGCAGGATCGTCGGGTCGATGCCCGGCAGCGGAATCCAGGTGCCGAGCCTATAGACGATGAGCGCACCCAGCGTGAACCAGATGCGCTTCTTCAGCTCGGTCGCCTTCGCAAAATTCGAGAAATTGATCTGCGAGGCAAGTTGTTCGGCGGCTGACGCCATTAACTAATCCCTGGCTCTGTTTCCCTGCCGGACCGGCGTTCCGTCAGGAATCCGATTCGGCAGCGGGCGCCGGCGCGGTCACGCTGACGCTGCCGCCGGCCCTCTCCACAGCCTCGATGGCGGCCTTGGACGCGCCCGAAACCTCTACCGTAAGCTTGGCGCTCAGGTCGCCCTTTGCAAGGAGGCGCACGCCGTCTCGCGCGGATTTGATGATCCCCGCCTCGACGATCGCCTGCTCGGTGACCGGCTTGCCGGCATCGATCTTTCCGTCGTCCACCGCCTTCTGCAGACGGCCGACATTCACCACGCGGAAGGACTTGCGGAACGGGTTCTTGAAACCGCCCTTCGGCAGGCGGCGGTACAGCGGCATCTGGCCGCCTTCGAAGCCCCGCAACGAGACGCCGCTGCGAGATTTCTGGCCCTTGTGGCCGCGTGCCGCGGTCTTGCCGGTGCCCGAGCCGATGCCGCGACCGAGACGCTTGCGCCCCTTGCGTGCCTTCGGGTTGTCGGAAATTTCGTTCAGTCGCATGAGTCCAACTCCTGATGCGGCGCTGGACGCGCCGCTCCCGTCCGCTTTAATCCTCGACGCGGACGAGGTGCTTCACCTTTTCGATCATCCCGCGCACGGCCGGCGTATCTTCCAGCTCGCGCGTACGATGCATCTTGTTCAAGCCCAGACCGACCAGCGTCGCGCGCTGGTCACCGGGACGTCCGATCGGGCTTCCCGTCTGGGTAACCCGGATCGTCTTTTTTTCGTCTGCCATCTAGTCTAGGCCTCTACCGCCTGTTCCTCGTCGCGCCGTCCGACGATATCAGAAACCTTCCGGCTGCGACGCATCGCAACCATGCGCGGCGACTGCAACTCCTGCAGCGCATCGAAAGTAGCCTTGATCATGTTGTGCGGGTTCTGGGTACCCGTGGACTTCGCCACGATATCCTGGATCCCGAGCGTCTCGAAGATCGCGCGCATCGGGCCGCCTGCGATGATCCCGGTACCGGGAGGCGCTGCACGCAGGATGACGTGACCGGCGCCGTAATGGCCCTTCACGTCGTGATGCAGCGTGCGGCCTTCGCGGAGCGGCACGCGGATCATGTTTCGCTTCGCCTTTTCGGTACCCTTGCGGATCGCCTCGGGAACCTCGCGCGCCTTGCCGGAACCGAATCCGACGCGGCCCTTCTGGTCGCCGACGACGACGAGCGCGGCAAAACCGAACCGGCGGCCGCCCTTCACCACCTTGGCGACGCGATTGATGCTGACCAGCCGGTCGACGATATCGCCCTGCTCGTCCTTCTCCTCGCGGTTCCGGTCGCGGTCGCGCCTGGGGTTACGTGCCATGCGTCAGTCTCCTAGAAGGCCAGCCCGCCGTCGCGGGCGGCATCGGCCAGCGCCTTCACGCGGCCGTGGTAAAGATAGGGTCCGCGGTCGAAGATGACCTCTTTCACGCCCTGCTGGACGGCGCGCTCGGCAATCAGCTTGCCGACGACGGCGGCGGTGTCCTTATTGGCGAGGCCGGTCACGTCCTTCTCGAGGCTCGAGGCGGATGCGACCGTCTTGCCGCTGAGGTCGTCGATGACCTGGGCATAGATATTCTTGTTCGACCGGAACACCGACAGGCGCGGACGGCCGTTCGCTGCCCGCTTGAGCTGGCGGCGGATGCGGGTGCGGCGCCGCTTTTCCAATGAGCTTGAATTGGCCATGGCTACTTCTTCTTGCCTTCCTTGCGGACAACGAACTCGTCCGAATAGCGGACGCCCTTGCCCTTGTACGGTTCCGGCTTGCGGAAACCGCGGATCTCCGCGGCAACCTGGCCGACCTGCTGGCGATCGGGACCGGAAATGATGACCTCGACCTGGGTCGGGACTTCGATTTTGATGCCCTCGGGAACCGGATACCGGATCTCGTGGCTGTGACCGAGCTGGAGAACGAGCTCCTTACCCTGCAGCGCGGCACGGTAGCCGACGCCCGTGATATCGAGCTTCTTCGAGAAGCCGGCCGAAACGCCGACGACGAGGTTGTCCAGCAGGCTGCGGGTCGTACCCCACATCGTCCGCGACCGCTTGGTGTCGTTGACGGGCTTTACCCACAAAAGATTTTCCTCGCGCGTAACCTGGACATCGTCGGTAACTGCCATAGACAGTTCCCCGAGTATGCCCTTAGCGCTGATTTCGCCGTCGCCGATCTTGAGATCGACTCCGTCCGGCACTTGAACCGGCAATTGTCCGACGCGCGACATTACGTTGCTCCCGGGTCCTCAGAATACTTCGCAGATGACCTCGCCGCCGACATTCGCGGCGCGGGCCTCAGTGTCCGACATCACGCCCCGCGGGGTCGACAGGATCGAAATCCCGAGCCCGTTGTAGACGCGCGGCAGGTCCTTGATCTTCGAATACACGCGGCGGCCAGGCTTCGAGACGCGCTGGATGTGCCGAATGACCGGAGATCCTTCGTGATACTTGAGCTCGATCCGGAGCTGCTGAATGCCGGGGCGCAGTTCCTCGGTCTCGTAACCGCGGATATAGCCCTCGCGCTTCAGCACTTCGCACACATTGGCGCGAAGCTTGGAGCTCGGCGAGTGAACGGCAGTCTTGTTCGCCCGCTGTCCGTTCCGGATGCGGGTCAGCAGATCGCCGACGGGATCAGTCATGCTCATCGCCGTATTACCTCACCAACTCGATTTGACCATGCCGGGGATATGCCCGGCGGACGCCAGGTCGCGCAGCGAAATGCGCGACATCTTGAATTTGCGGTAGTTGCCGCGCGGCCGGCCGGTGACCTCGCACCGCAGACGCACGCGCGTCTTCGACGCGTTGCGCGGCAGCTCGGCCAGCTTCAGGCGCGCCTGGAAGCGCTCTTCCATGGGAAGCTCGCGATTGTTCGCGATCGCCTTCAGCCGCTCGCGCTTGGCGTTGAATTTCTTCGCCAAGCGAGCCCGCTTGTTGTTCCGTTCGATGGCGCTTTTCTTTGCCATAAAGTCCTCCCTGCCCGTCAGTCCGTAATGAACGGGAAGTTGAAAGCCTTGAGCAGCGCACGAGCTTGCTCGTCATCGCTCGCGGTCGTGCAAACGACGATGTCCATGCCCCGGAACTCGTCGACCTGGTCGTAGTCGATTTCCGGGAAGATGATCTGTTCGCGAATGCCCATCGCATAGTTGCCGCGGCCGTCGAAGCTTTTCGGCGACAGCCCGCGGAAGTCGCGGACGCGCGGCAGCGCGATCGTCACGAGACGATCGATGAACTCGTACATCCGGTCGCGCCGCAGCGTCACCTTCACGCCGATCGGCATACCCTCGCGCAGCTTGAAGGTCGCAACCGACTTCTTCGCGCGAACGATAATCGGCTTCTGGCCGGCGATCGCGGTCATGTCGCGCGCGGCGTGGTCGACCTTCTTGGAATCGTTGACGGCATCGCCGACGCCCATGTTCAGCACGACCTTGTCGAGGCGCGGAATCTGCATGGGGTTCGCATAGCCGAACTGCTCGCGCATCGAGGCGCGAATTTCGGAATCGTAGAGCTCTTTCAGACGGGCAGCCATACCGGTGTCCTCAGTCAATCACTTCGCCGGAACGCTTGGCGAACCGCACCTTGCGGCCGTCTTCCAGCGTGCGGAAACCGACGCGCGTGGCGTCTCCGCTATCGGGGTCGAGCAGAGCGACGTTCGAGACGTGGATCGAGCCCTCGATCTCGACGATACCGCCCTGCTGGGTCTGGGTCTGGCGCTGATGCCGCTTCACGACGTGGACGCCCTGGACGATCACGCGGTTCTCGTCCGACAGCACGCGCAGCACGTTGCCTTTCTTGCCCTTGTCTCGGCCCGAGATGACGATCACCTCGTCGCCTTTCTTGATTCGCGCAGCCATTGTCTTGCTCCGTTCTGCCCGCCCTAGAGAACTTCGGGGGCGAGCGAGATGATCTTCATGTAGCGCCGGGCGCGCAGTTCGCGCGTGACCGGGCCGAAAATGCGCGTGCCGATCGGCTCGTTCGCATTGTTCAGCAGCACCGCGGCGTTCCGGTCGAACCGGATCGTCGTGCCGTCGGGGCGCCGGATTTCCTTCGCCGTGCGGACGATGACGGCGCGGTGCACGTCACCCTTCTTCACGCGGCCGCGCGGGATCGCCTCCTTCACGGAAACGATGATCACGTCTCCGACGGTGGCCCAGCGGCGCTTCGATCCGCCGATGATCCGGATGCACTGCACGCGGCGCGCACCGGAGTTGTCGGCGACCTCGAGGTTGGATTCGGGGATAATCATTCGTCTAGTCCTTGTACCTCAGCCGCATTACGCGTCGTCGAAGATCACTTCCCAGGTCTTGCTCTTGGAAATCGGCCGGCATTCCTGGATGCGGACGGTATCGCCCTCGTTGCACCGGTTTTCCGGATCGTGCGCCGCGAACTTCTTCGACCGCCGGATGATCTTCTTGTAGAGGGGATGCTGAATCTGGCGTTCGACGAGAACCGTCACGGTCTTGTCGGCCTTGTTCGAGACAACCGTCCCCTGGAGAATTCGTTTGGGCATCTGCTCTGTCCGTCCTTACGACGCCGCCAGGCGGCGTTCGTTCATGATCGTGTTGATGCGGGCGATGTCGCGGCGCACCTCGCGCACGCGGCTCGTCGCCTCGAGCTGGCCGGACGCGCGCTGAAAGCGCAGGTTCAGCTGCTCGCGCTTCAGATTCCGGAGCTCATCGTTAAGCTCGTCGTCGGACTTCTGCCGCAGGTCTTCGGCGTTCGCCATCATCACTCTCCTCCGCCGACCAGGCGCGTCACGACGCGGGTCTGGACCGGGAGTTTCGCCGCCGCCAGCTCGAGCGCGACGCGCGCGATGTCGGACGGGACGCCGTCGATCTCGAACATGATCCGGCCCGGCTTCACGCGGCACGCCCAGTATTCCGGCGAGCCCTTGCCCTTGCCCTGGCGGACTTCGGCCGGCTTCTGCGAAACCGGGACATCCGGGAAGATGCGTATCCAGACGCGGCCGGAGCGGCGCATGTGGCGCGTGATCGCGCGACGCGAGGCCTCGATCTGGCGCGCGGTAACGCGGCCCGGCGTCGTGGCCTTGAGGCCGAACGAGCCGAAGTTCAGCGTCGTTGCGCCCTTCGCGTTCCCCTTGATCCGGCCTTTGTGGGCCTTGCGGAACTTTGTTCTTTTCGGTGCGAGCATCTCTACTTATTCCCGTAACTCGTGCCTCAGCGGCCGACCTGCTGGTCCTGCAGGCGCTTTTCCTGCGCCATCGGGTCGTGCTGAAGGATTTCACCCTTGAAGATCCAGACCTTCACGCCGCAGGCACCGTAGGTGGTGCGTGCGGTCGCCGTGCCGTAATCGACGTCGGCGCGCAGCGTGTGCAGCGGAACCCGGCCTTCGCGATACCATTCCGTCCGCGCGATTTCCGCGCCGCCGAGACGGCCGGCGCAATTGATCCGGATGCCTTCGGCGCCGAGGCGCATGGCGGACTGGACCGCACGCTTCATGGCGCGGCGGAACGCAACGCGGCGCTCGAGCTGCTGGGCGATGTTCTCGGCCACCAGCTTCGCATCGATCTCCGGCTTGCGGATCTCGACGATGTTCAGGTGCACCTCGCTGTCCGTCATCTGCGCGACGTCGCGACGCAGCTTCTCGATGTCGGCGCCCTTCTTGCCGATCACCACGCCCGGACGCGCGGAATGGATCGTCACGCGGGCCTTCTTCGCCGGACGCTCGATCACGATGCGGCTGATGCCGGCCTGCGACAGGCGACCGAACAGATAATCGCGAAGCTTGATGTCTTCGTGCAGCAGGTCGCCGTAGTTCTCGTCGTTGGCGTACCAACGGGAGTCCCAGGTGCGGTTGATGCCGACGCGCAGACCGATCGGATTGACTTTCTGACCCATTACGCGTCCTCCTCGACTTCGCGTACGACGACCGTGAGATTGCTGAACGGCTTATGGATGCGTCCCGCACGGCCGCGGGCACGCGCCCGGAAGCGCTTCATGACGAAGGCCTTGCCGACCGTCGCTTCGGCGACGACCAGGCGGTCGACGTCGAGCTGGTGATTGTTTTCGGCGTTCGCGATCGCCGCCTGCAGGACCATCTTCACGGTGCCGGCAATGCGCTTGCGCGAGAAGCTCAGCTCGGCCAGCGCCCGCTCGGCCGGAAGGCCGCGGATCGACTGCGCCACGAGATTCAGCTTCTGCGGGCTGACGCGGATCGTCTTGGCGAATGCCTTCGCCTCGTTGTCCGACAGGCGCCGCTGGAAGGAGGGTTTGCCCATGATCAGCCCCTCTTCGCTTTCTTGTCGGCGGCGTGGCCGTAATAGGTCCGCGTCGGCGCGAACTCGCCGAACTTGTGGCCGACCATGTTTTCGGTCACGAGCACCGGAATGTGCTTCTGGCCGTTGTGCACGCCGAACGTGAGACCCACGAACTGCGGCAGGATCGTCGAACGACGAGACCAGATCTTGATGACATCCTTGCGGCCGGACGCGCGCGTCTCCTCCGCCTTCTTGAGGAGATAGCCGTCGACGAACGGACCTTTCCAGACTGAACGGGCCAAAGTGCCTCTCCTTTTCCTACTTCTTCCGCCGCCGGCGCATGATCAGATCGTCGGACTTCTTCTTTTTCCGCGTCCGTGCGCCCTTGGTCGGCTTGCCCCACGGGGAAACCGGATGGCGGCCGCCCGAGGTGCGGCCTTCGCCGCCGCCATGCGGGTGATCGACCGGGTTCATCGCGACGCCACGCACCTGCGGGCGCTTGCCGAGCCAGCGCTTGCGGCCCGCCTTCGCGAGATTGATGTTCTGGTTGTCGGAGTTCGATACCGCACCGACGGTGGCCATGCACTTGCCGGGCACCATGCGCAGTTCGCCAGACGCGAGCCGAAGCTGCGCATACCCGGAGTCCTTGCCGACAAGCTGAACGTAAGTGCCGGCTGCGCGCGCCATCTGGCCGCCGCGGCCCGGCTTCATCTCCACGTTGTGGATGATGGTGCCGACCGGCATGTTTTCCATCGGCATCGCGTTGCCCGGCTTGATGTCCGCGCGGTCCGCGGCGATGACCTTGTCACCCACCTGCAGCCGCTGCGGCGCCAGGATATAGGCCTGCTCGCCGTCGTCGTAGTTGATCAGCGCGATGAAGGCCGACCGGTTCGGATCGTATTCCAGCCGCTCGACGGTCGCCGACACGTCGAACTTGCGACGCTTGAAGTCGATCACGCGATACAGCCGCTTGTGGCCGCCGCCGCGACGACGCGCGGTGATCCGGCCCTTGTTGTTGCGGCCGCCGCTCTTGGTCAGACCTTCCGTCAGGCTCTTGACAGGCTTGCCTTTCCAAAGCTCGGACCGGTCGACGAGGACTAGACCCCGCGTCGCCGGCGTGTTCGGTTTGTATTGTTTCAACGCCATAGGTTCAGATTCCCGTCGTCACGTCGATGTTGTGGCCCTCTTCGAGGGTGACGATCGCCTTCTTGAAGTCCGGACGCTTGCCGATCTGGCCGCGGAACCGTTTGGTCTTGCCCTGCTGGCAGACGGTGTTCACCGCCTTCACCTTGACCTTGAACAGCTCCTCGACCGCTGCCCGGATCGCCGGCTTGGAGGCCGACAGGGGCACGCGGAAGGTGACCTGATTGTGCTCCGAGCCCATGGTCGCCTTTTCGGTGATCACGGGCGACAGGATCACGTCGCAAGCGGAAGCGGCCGAAATCTTGACCGGACGGTGATATTTCCAGCTCATGACAGGCGCTCCTGCAGGTGTTCTGCGGCTTCCTTGGTCAGGACCAGCGTGTCGCGGCGCACGATGTCGTAGACGTTCGCACCCTGCTGCGGCAGCACGTCGACATTCGCCAGATTGGCGGCGGCGCGCGCGAAGTTCGCATCGACCTCGGCGCCGGTCACCACCAGAACGTTGTTCCAGCCGAGAGCCGTGAACTTGGCCGCGAGATCCTTGGTCTTCGGTGCATCGAGCGCAGCGCTGTCGATGACGATCAGCTTGCCTTCGGCCTGCTTGCTCGAGAGCGCCGAGCGCATGGCGAGTTTGCGGACCTTCTTCGGCAGCTTATGGCTGTGGTCGCGGACCACGGGCCCCATGCTGACGGCGCCGCCACGGAACTGCACCGAGCGCAGGCTTCCCTGGCGGGCGCGGCCGGAGCCCTTCTGGCGCCACGGCTTCGCCGTCGTGCCGCTGATTTCCGAGACCGTCTTGGTCTTGTGGTTGCCGCCGCGGCGCTTCGCGAGCTGCCAGTTAATCATGCGGGCAATGATGTCCTTGCGCACTTCCGCGCCGAACACACCGTCCGCGAGATCGATCGAGCCCGCCTTCGTGTTTTCCAATGTGAGAACGTCGCACTTCATGGCGCGCTATTCCTTCTTCTCTTCGGCGTCTTCGACCGGCGCAGCCTCTTGAGCGGGCGCGGCGGCTTCTTCCGCCACTTCCGCCTCGGGCTCTTCCACTGCGGGTTCCTCGGCCTCCGCCGACGCACCGCCGCGGATCGCCGCCGGGAACGGCAGGTCTTCCGGCGCGGCGCGCTTGACGGCGTCCGAAATCTCGACCCAGCCGCCGTCGTGACCCGGCACGCTGCCGCGAACGAAGATCAGGCCTTCGTCCGCATCGGTGCGGATGACGGGTAGGTTCTGGACCGTGACGCGCTCGGCGCCCATGTGGCCGGCCATTTTCTTGCCCTTGAACACCTTGCCCGGATCCTGGCTGTTACCGGTGGAGCCGTGGCTGCGGTGGCTGATCGACACGCCGTGCGATGCTTCGAGGCCGGCGAAGTTGTGACGCTTCATGCCGCCTGCAAAGCCCTTGCCGATAGACGTGCCGGCGACGTCGACGAACTGACCCGCGACGAAATGGTCCGCCGTGATCTCGTCGCCGACATTGAGCATCGCGTCTTCGCTCACCCGGAACTCGACGAGACGACGCTTGGGCTCGACCTTCGCCTTGGCGAAGTGGCCGCGCATCGGCTTCGACGTGTTCTTCGGCTTTGCCGCACCGGCGCCGATCTGGACGGCGGTGTAGCCATGCTTGTCCTTGGTGCGAACGTCGACGACCTGGCAGCCGTCAACCTTCAGCACAGTCACGGGTACATGCTCGCCCGCATCCGTGAAGATGCGGGTCATGCCCACTTTCTGTGCGATCATTCCGGAGCGCATCGTTCGGTTCCTAGAGCTTGATCTCGACGTCGACGCCGGCGGCGAGGTCGAGCTTCATGAGCGCGTCCACCGTCTGGGGCGTCGGATCGATGATGTCGAGAAGCCGCTTGTGCGTCCGGATTTCGAACTGCTCGCGCGACTTCTTGTCTACATGCGGCGACCGGAGAACGGTGTACTTCTCGATCTTGGTCGGGAGCGGGATCGGCCCCCGAACCTCGGCGCCGGTGCGCTTGGCCGTGTCGACGATTTCACCCGTCGACGCGTCCAGAACGCGGTGATCGAAGGCCTTCAGCCTGATGCGGATATTCTGATTATCCATGTTCGTAACCCTCTAAAGGCCTTCCGTTCAGTCTTTACTCGGTGATTCCTGCAACGACGCCTGCACCGACGGTGCGGCCGCCTTCGCGGATCGCGAACCGCAGACCCTCGTCCATCGCGATCGGCGCGATCAGCTCGACGTCCATCGAGATGTTGTCGCCCGGCATCACCATCTCCGTGCCTTCCGGAAGATCCACCTGACCCGTAACGTCCGTCGTCCGGAAGTAGAACTGCGGACGGTACTTCGTGAAGAACGGCGTGTGACGCCCCCCCTCTTCCTTCGTCAGGATGTACGCTTCCGCCTTGAACTTCGTGTGCGGCGTGATCGAACCCGGCTTCGCAAGAACCTGGCCGCGCTCGACCTCTTCGCGGTCGATGCCGCGCAGCAGGCAGCCCACGTTGTCGCCGGCCTCGCCGCTGTCCAGAAGCTTCCGGAACATCTCGACACCCGTGACAACCGTCGTCGCCGTGTCCTTGATGCCAACGATCTCAACGTTGTCGCCGACGTTCACGATGCCGCGCTCGATGCGCCCCGTCACAACCGTCCCGCGGCCCGAGATCGAAAAGACGTCCTCGATCGGCATCAGGAACGGAAGGTCCTTCGGACGCTCCGGCTGCGGAATGTACGCATCGACCGCAGCCATCAGCTCCGTGATCGCATCGTGACCCAGAGCCCGGTCAGAATCCTCAAGCGCCGCAAGCGCAGAGCCCTTCACGATCGGAATGTCGTCGCCCGGGAAGTCGTAGGACGACAGAAGCTCGCGAACCTCAAGCTCGACAAGCTCCAGAAGCTCCTCGTCGTCGACCTGGTCGCACTTGTTCAGGAACACGACGATCGCCGGAACGCCGACCTGGCGCGCCAGAAGAATGTGCTCGCGCGTCTGCGGCATCGGGCCGTCCGCGGCCGAAACCACAAGAATCGCGCCGTCCATCTGCGCAGCGCCCGTGATCATGTTCTTCACGTAGTCCGCATGGCCGGGGCAATCCACGTGCGCGTAGTGACGGTTCTCCGTCTCGTACTCCACGTGCGCCGTCGCGATCGTGATACCGCGCTCCCGCTCCTCAGGCGCCTTGTCGATGTTCGCGTAATCCGTGAACGTCGCGCCGCCCGTCTCCGCAAGAACCTTCGTGATCGCTGCCGTCAGCGACGTCTTGCCGTGATCCACGTGGCCGATGGTGCCAACGTTGCAATGCGGCTTCGTACGTTCGAACTTTTCCTTCGCCATGCT
>JAYPTI010000024.1:6813-26633 GCA_038133505.1 Alphaproteobacteria bacterium | reverse complement strand
ACGGGCTGGTAGCCGCGCGGCAGCTCGCCGAGCTGGAAATGCCCGATGCGGCCGATCTCGGCGAGCGAGATGCGTTCCTGCTCGCTGCCGGCGTCGACGACGTTGCCGTCGACGATGTCGAGCGCGTCGGGGGAGCACTGCAGCAGCTTGCTCGCCATGTCGAGGATCTCGCGCCGGAGGTCGAGCGCCGCCTGGTAGGTGGCCTCGCCGCCGATCGCGGTCGCGCGCGACGCATAGGTGCCGCCGCCGTAGGGCACGGCGTCGGTGTCGCCGGAGATGGCGCGCACCTGTTCCACCGGCACGCCGAGCGCCGCCGCCGCGATCTGTTCCATGACGGTATCGACGCCCTGGCCCTGGTCGGTCACGCCGAGGCAGACATGCACGCCGCCGTTTGGCTCGAGCTTCACCGTCGTCGCGTCCTGCGATGCGATCCGCGCGCCGCCGGCGCCGTAATAGCCTTCCGGACCCGGCGCGGTGCCCTTGATGAAGCCCGCGATCCCGATGCCGCGATAGATGCCCTGCTTGCGCAGCTCGGCCTGCTCGCGGCGCAGCGCCTCGTAGTCCATCAGCGTCCGCAGCTTTTCGAGACAGGCCTGATGCGACAGGTCCTTCATCGGGATGCCGGTGCCGATCTTGCGCGGGTAGCCGTCGTCCTCCATCACGTTCATGCGCCGAATGTCGAACACGTCGACGCCGGTCACTTCGGCGGCCCAGTCCATCATGAACTCGCCCACGGAAATGCCGATCGGATGGCCCACGGCGCGGTACTGCGACGTCGGCACGGCGTTGAGATAGACCACGGTCGCCTTCGAGCGGAAATGCTCGTGCTTGTAGGGCCCGAACGTGATGTTCATGATCTGGTTGGCTTCGAACACGCTGGTGCGCGGATACTGCGAGTAGGCGCCGGCGCCGCCGAGCACGTCGAAATCGACCGCGGTCAGGCGGCCGTCGTTCATCACGCCGATCTTGGCGCGCACGCGGTTCTCGCGCGCATGGATGTCGGAGCCGAAGGATTCCAGCCGGTCGGCGATGAACTTGACCGGACGGCCGAGCTTGATCGAGGCGGCGGTGGTCGCGACCTCGTCGCCGAACGTATGGATCTTGAGCCCGAACGAGCCGCCGACGTCGGGCGCGACCAGACGCACATTGTGCTCCGGAATGCCCAGCGTGCGGGCGAACACGGTCTCGATCATGTGCGGGCACTGGCTGGAGGTATGGATCGTCAGGCGCTCGGTGCCCGGATCGAACTCCGCCAGCAGCACGCGGGACTCCAAGCTGACCGCCGTATGGCGGCCGAAATAGAAGGTCTCCTCCAGCACGTGGTCGGCCTCGGCGAAGGCCTTGTCGACGTCGCCGGTGACGGCGTCCTTCTCCCATGCCTTGTTGTCGCCGAGGTTCGGATGGATGGCGGGCGTTCCCGGCGCCAGCGCCTTTTCCTTGTCGATGACGACGGGCAGTTCCTCGTAGTCGATCTCGACCAGCTCGCCGGCGTCCTCCGCCTGCGCGCGGGTGTCCGCGACGATCATGACGACCGGCTCGCCGTGCCAGCAGGCGCGGTCGACCGCCATCGGGTATTGCGGTTCGGCCTTCATGTTGTCGAACACGGTCAGCGTGCCGACCCAGGGGCCGGTGCACATCTCGGCAAGCTCGGCGCCCGTCATCACGAGGCGGACGCCCGGCGCCGCCTTGGCGGCTTCCGTGTCGATGCGGGTGATCCTGGCGTGCGCGTAGGGGCTCCGGACGAACGCCGCATGCAGGCAGCGATGCGGCGTGATGTCGTCGGTGTAGCGGCCGCGGCCCGCGACGGCGCGCTTGGCGCGCGTGCGCGACAGGTTGCGCCCGATATAGGAGTTGGGCCGGTCGTAGGGGTGGATATATGACATCTGACTACTACCCCTTGAGACGGGCGTTATTGACGGATTCGATCGCGTCGATGATGGCGTGATAGCCGGTGCAGCGGCAGTAGTTGCCGGACATGAACTCGCGGATCTCCGCGCGGTCCATCTCCTCCTTCTGCGCCAGAAGCTCGGCGGCGGTCATCAGCATGCCGGGCGTGCAGAAGCCGCACTGCATCGCGTTGCGCTCGACGAAGCGGTCCTGCAGGTCGGCGATCTCGCCGGTGTCGGTCAGCCCCTCGATGGTGACGATCTCCGCGCCTTCGCACTGGACGGCGAGCGTCAGGCAGCCGCGCACGACCGTGCCGTCCATACGGACCGAGCACGCGCCGCAGATGCCGTGCTCGCAACCGACATGGGAGCCGGTGAAGCCGAGCTCTTCGCGCAGGAAGTCGACGAGGTTCTGGCGGACGCGGACGGTGCGCGTGACCTGCTCGCCGTTGACCGTGAGCGTCAGCGTCGCTGTTTCCTCGCTCATGACGCGCCTCCCGCGCGCGCGACCGCGGCGTCGATGGCGCGTCCCGTCAGCACCTTCTGGAGGTGCATCTTCATCGCGGCGCTGCCGTGCAGGTTGGCCATCGGGTCGAGATCGTTCTCCAGCGCAGCGCAGACCGCGTCCTTCGTTTCGTCCGACCATTCCTTGCCGTTGAGCGCGGCGATGGCGTTGGCGCCGACGACCGGCCGGTCCTCGCTCGCGAAATAGACGAGGCGCATGTCATCGATCTTCCTGCCCGATACCGTGCCGTAGGCGCAGACGCCGGCGATGGCGAAGTCGCCGTGCCGCCGGGCGAGCTCGAGGAAGACCGACACGCGGCCGCTCTTCTGCGACGGGATGCGGATCTCGGTCAGGAGCTCGTTATCCCGGCGCTCGGTCTCGTAGAGCCCCTTGAAGTAATCGTCCGCCGCCACTTCGCGCGTACCGTTCACGCTCTGCAGGACGAGCGTCGCGCCGAGGGCGAGAATGCAGGCCGGCATTTCCGCCGCCGGATCGGACAGCGCGACGCTGCCGCCGATGGTTCCGCGGTTGCGCACGGCGACGTGCGCCACGTGCGGCATCGCTTCGGCGATGAGCGGCAGGTGTTCCTTGACGATGTCGGATTTCAGCACCTCGACATGACGCGTCAGCGCGCCGATGCGCACCGTGTCGCCGTCGAACGAAATGCCCTTGAGATCGTCCAGCCGGTTGATGTCGATCAGCACGTCGGGCTGCGACAGACGCATGTTGAGCGTCGGCATGAGGCTCTGGCCGCCGGCCAGGATACGGCCGTCTTCGCCGTGCTCGTCGAGCAGCTTGAGCGCGTGATCGACGCTGTCGGCCCGCACATAACTGAATCTTGGCGCTTTCACGCCCCCTCCTTATCGAATGTTCCTGAAACAAGATGAAAGCGTCCGGATGGTCCCATTCCGACGGCCTTTTCGCAAGGGCGGGATTCCGCATGGCGGGATGCATTCCCATGGGTTTCCCCGCGCATTATGCTGGGACCCGATAACGGGAGCAGGGAAGAGGACCCGCCGCAGTGGAGCTGAAGAAGCACGGGCGATACGACTATTCGCCGATCACCGAGCGTGCAGACTACGACTGGCCGGAGGGCAAGCGCCTCGCGGTCTATTTCGCGCTCAATATCGAGCATTTCAGCTTCGGCGAGGGGCTGGGGCACACGCCGACCAACCCCGGCACGCAGCCGGACGTGCGCAACTACGCGTGGCGCGACTACGGGCTCCGCGTCGGCATCTGGCGCGTGTTCGAGCTGTTCGACACGCTGGGCCTGCCGCTGTGCCACCTGATGAACACCTCGATCTACGACTACGCGCCGCAGATACCGGCCAAGATCCGCGGCCGCGGCGACGAATTCGTCGGCCACGGCCGCACCAACTCCGAGGAGCAGGGTGGCTATTCCGAGGCCGACGAGGGCGCGCTGATCGCCGAGGCGACGGAAGCCTTCAGAAAACACGAGGGCGAAGGGCCGGGCGGCTGGATGGGGCCATGGATATCCGAAAGTCCCGTCACGCCCGACCTGCTGCGCGAGAACGGCTACCGCTACATCATGGACTGGTCCGCCGACGACCAACCGTTCTGGATGCGCACGCGCTCCGGGCCGTTGCTGTCGATCCCGTACCACATCGAGATCAACGATTCGCCCGCGCAGCTCAGCCGCCGGCATACGGCGGACGATTTCACGCGCATGGTGACGAGCCATTTCGACGAGCAGATACGCCAGAGCGCGAACCAGCCGCTGATCTTCAGCCTCGCGCTGCACACGTTCGTCGTCGGACAGCCCTACCGTCTCGCGGGCCTGCGGGACATCCTCACCCACATCGTCAATCATCCGGACGCCGACAGGATCTGGTTTGCGCGGCCGCGCGACATCTACGAACACGTCGCCGGCCTGCCCGACGGCGTCGTCCCCGGGAGCCCCGCCTGATGATCATCGATTCCCACGTCCATATCTGGAGCTATCCCGCGCTGATGGATGTCGGCGACAAGATCAGGACCACGAAGGATCTGATCGCGTTCCGCACGCGCTATCCGGACCTCTACGACAAGACGCTGACGGAGGACCCTGTCGACAATTCCGACCAGCTGGTCGCGCACATGGACGAGGCGGGTATCGACAAGGCGCTGATCCAGGCGCGGCCCGGCGCGGTGACGAACGACCACGTCGCGGAGTCCGTCCGGCGTCATCCCGACCGCCTCTACGGGCTGATGCGGATCGGCCACGACCAGGAAGCGGCCTACGAGTACCTCGAGGACACCTCCGGCGTGCGCGACAGCGCGGGCGACGCTGTGTCCTACGCGATCGAGGAACTCGGCATGAAGGGGCTCGGCGAGATCTTCATCCGCGCGCTGACGACCGAGACGCATCCCGAGAAGATCGCCAAGGACCTCGTCCCCATGATGGACGCGGTCGCCCGATATGGCGTGCCGGTGCAGTTCCCGACCGCCTGGACGCAGTTCCCCGGCGGGCTATTCTGGGGCAACCCGATCTGGGCCGACGAGGTCGCCTGCCGGTATCCCGACGTGCCGATCATCCTCACCAAGATGGGCCGCGGCATGATCACCTATTTCGAGCCGTGCCTGACGGTCGCGATGCGCAATTCGAACATCTATTTCGACGTCGTCGGCACGACGCCCGAGCATCTCCGCATCGCGCTCCACGCGATCGGCTCGGAGCGCATCCTGTTCGGCACCGACTGGTCCGCGACGTGGCGCTTCGTGCGCGAGCCCGGCGATCTCTACTCGATGCGGCTCAAGGTGCTGGACGATGCCGGGGTCGAGGGCGAGGACCGCGAGAACATCCTGTGGCGCAACGCGGTCCGCCTGTTCCGCCTCGACGAAGGCGTGAATTAGAAGGTCCGCGCTACCGGAAATTGTACCGGGTTAGCCAAATCTACATAATTTTCCGGTTGAATGGCGGCATTCAAAGCCATTGCAAAGCCCGCCAGGACCATGATTTTAAACAGAAAAATCATTTTTTCGGCCGTTATAGCGACTTTTGCGGCCGTTACTACACCTGCCGGTTCGTTCGCCGGTTCGGCCCCGGCGGCAGAGGCCGATAAGCCCGCCCATCCGGTCGCGATGAAAGGAGACATACGCGTTTCCGAGGTGTGGGCGCGCGCCGGACGGCGTGGGGAATCCGCTTACGTGTTTCTGACGGTCCACAATGACGGGGCCGTACCCGTCCTGCTCAAGGGCGCCGTCTCCGACATTGCGACCGAGGTCCGCCTCGTCCGTTTCGAGATGCGGGGACCTTACCTGCGCACGTCGCGGGCGGAACCGGTGACCGTTCCGCCGAACGGCGTGCTACTTCGCGAGCCGGGCGTCGTCGCGCTGCAGTTCTGGAAGCTGAGGAGAGACCTTCGCGCCGGCCAGCGTCTCGGCTTTGCGGTGGATTTTCTCGGCATCGGCCGCGTCGATACGGTCGCGGACGTGGATTCGCGCGGTGCGGTCCGCTACAGCGCCCATACCCAGCCATCCGGCGCCAAGGCGTCGCATTAGCCAGCTTTCCGGGGGGGGGGGGAGCCGTCAGGCTGCCCCGGCCCAATCCCGTGCGACTTCACGCGTGACAAGCGCCGCGCCGGACAGGCACAATCGTCCTGATGAGGTCCGGGCTGCAAACGCGGCAGTCGGGCCCGACGACGAAGAACGACATCAGGACAGATCATGGCCGAAACCGCTATTCCGCTCCGCCCCGATATCAGCGAATCCGAGTGGAACGCCCGAGTCGAACTCGCGGCCGCGTTCCGCGTCGCCTATCACCTCGGCTGGAACGAGACGGCGCGGAACCACATCACGGCGCGTATCCCCGACGACCCGGACCATTTCCTGATGAACCCGCTCGGCGTCGGCTGGCACGAGGTGACGGCGTCCGGGCTGCTGAAGGTCAATGTCGACGGCACCGTCGTGACCGAGACCGACAAGGCGCCCGGGCCGGCCGGTCTCAATTTCCATAGCTGCATCCTGCGCTCGCGCCCCGACATCAACTGTTCGCTGCACATCCACGAGCAGTCCGGCGTGATCGTGTCGTCCGTCGAGGGCGGGCTCCGGTTCTACGACCAGAGCGCGTGCGCGGTATACGGCGACGTCGCCTATCACGATTTCGAGGGGCTCGCGCAGGAGGAGGACGAGGGGCCGCGCATCGTTGCCGACCTCGGCGAGAACCACGCGATGATCATGTTCAACCACGGGCTCCTGACCGTCGGCCGCACCGTGGGCGAGGCCTTCGCCTACATGCACAGGCTGGTCGCCGCCTGCGACCTTCAGGTCCGCCTGCTGTCGATGAACGCGAAGCCGAAGGAACTGCCGGCAGAGATCGCGCAGCACACCTACGAGCAGATGAAGGCGCGCCGCGGCAACAAGCCGTTCGGCGACCAGGACTGGCAGATGTACATGCGGCTCGCCGACAAGCTGGACCCGTCCTACAAGACCTGAACAGCGAGGACAGACCGATGACGCGTGCGCTCAAGGCCCTGACCGAAGACCAAGTGACGTTCTATCACGAGAACGGGTATCTCGCGCCGCTCGAGGGCGTGTCCGCGGCGGAAGCGGCGGCGATGCGCGACGATCTTGCGGCGTTCGAGCGCGCCGAGGGCACGTCCGCCGGCAACATCAACATGAAGGGCCATCTCTGTTTCCGGCGGTCGTACGACCTGACCTTTGCCGAGCCCATCCTCGACGTCGTCGAGGATCTGATCGGCCCCAACATACTCGCCTTCGCCTCGCGCTTCTGGATCAAGAAGGGCCTGGACGGGAACTACGTCTCCTGGCACCAGGATTCCGCCTATTTCGGGCTCGAGCCGCACGAGCTAGTCACGGTCTGGCTGGCGCTGTCGGACGCGACGGAGGAAATGGGCTGCATGCGGGTCATTCCGGGTTCGCACCTGGGCGAGGCGTATAGCCACGTCGAGACGTTCCATGAGAAGAACCTGCTGGCGCGCGGCCAGCGGATCGACGGCATCGACGAGAGCAAATCCGTCTTCATGCCGCTCCGGGCGGGGCAGTTCTCCTGCCATCACGAGCGCATCCTGCATTCGTCGGAGCCTAACCGGACGCCGGTCGACAGGATCGGTCTCGGCATCTTCTACATACCGACCCACGTCAAATCGACGATCGGCCGACGGACGGCGTGCCTCGTGCGCGGCGTCGACGAATACGGCTATTGGGACGCCGATCCGGTGCCCTGCGACGACGTCTACGACAGTGGCCTGTTCGCCCACATGCAGGAAGCCGGCCGCCGCTACGTCGATCCGCAATACCGTCAGGAAGCGGAGGCGGGCTGAACCGCCTCTCAAGGGAGAAAAGATGGGTAAATACGCTCTGGGACAGGCCGTCCCGCGCTCGGAAGACCCGCGCCTGCTGCGCGGCGGCGGCAGGTTCGCCGACGACCGCTCGATGCCCGGCATGGCGCACGGCTACGTGCTGCGCTCGCCGCACGCGCACGCGCGCATCGCATCGATAGACGTCTCCGCCGCGCAGGCCGCGCCGGGCGTCGTTGCGGTGCTGACTGGCGCGGAATGGGAGGCGTTGGGCTGGGGCGGTGTGCCGGGCGATCCGCCGCGCAAGCTGCGGGACGGCTCGGCCGGATACGTGCCGCCGTTTCCGGCGCTGGTGACGGACCGCGTGCGCTATGTCGGCGATTGCGTCGCGTTCGTCGTCGCGGAAAGCCGCGCGCTGGCGCAGGACGCCGCCGAGCTGATCGAGGTCGACTACGAGCCGCTACCCGCGGTGACCGGCACCGAAGCCGCCGCCTCCGGCGATGCGCCGGCGGTCTGGGAGGAGTGCCCCGACAACATCGCCTTCGTCCATCTGGTCGGCGACAAGAACGCGGCGGACGCCGCCTTCGAGAGGGCCGATCACGTGGTGACGAAGAAGTTCGTCATCAACCGGGTCGCGCCGGCGGCCATCGAGCCGCGCGCGTGTCTCGGCAATTACGACGCGAACGACGACCGCTACACGATCTATACGACGCTGCAGCACGCCAACCCCTACCGCATGAACCTCGCCGACAAGGTGATCGGCGTGCCCGAGAGCAAGGTGCGCGTGGTCAACGGCGACGTCGGCGGCAGCTACGGCATGAAGTCGTCGATGTACAACGAGAACATCCTGGTGCTGTGGGCCTCCAAAGTGACCGGCCGGCCCGTCAAATGGGCGAGCGACCGGACGGAAGCGTTCCAGTCGGACACGCAGGGCCGCGACAACGTCACCGTGGGCGAGCTCGCGCTCGACAAGGACGGCACGTTCCTCGGCATGCGGGTGAAGACCATCGGCAATCTCGGCGCCTATATGACGCAGGCGGGCGGCGGACCGCTGGTAGGCAATCTCGGCACGCTGGCGGGCGTCTACAAGACGCCTGCGATCCATGTCGATGTCACGGCAGTCTACAGCCACACGACCATCACCCGGCCCTATCGCGGCGCCGGGCGGCCCGAGGCGGCCTACGTCATCGAACGGCTCGTGGACCTCGCGGCCGACGAGTTGGGCATCGATCCGACAGAACTGCGCCGCCGCAACACGATTCCGTCGGACGCGATGCCTTTCAAGACTGGCCTGACATTCGAATACGATTGCGGCGCGTTCGAAGAGAACATGGACATGGCGCTGGAGATGGCGGACTACGCTGCCTTCGCCGACCGCAAGGCGGCGTCCGCCAGGGTCGGCAAGCTGCGCGGCATCGGCGTCACCAACACCATCGAGCGCGCGGCGGCGCCGGGCTTCGAGGGCGGCGAGATCCGCTTCGATCGCACCGGCACGGCGACAATCCTGTCGGGCGCGACCAACCATGGGCAAGGCCACGAGACGGTGTTCAAGCAGCTCGTCTGCGACCGGCTCGGCCTCGACTATGACGAGGTGCATTACGGCCAGGGCGACACGGACCTGGTGCCATTCGGCCAGGGAACGGGCGGCTCGCGCTCGGCGACCATCGGCGGCTCGGCGCTCGTCATGGCGTCCGACAAGATCGTCGAGAAGGCGACGCAGATCGCGGCGCACCTGCTGGAGGCCGCGGCCGACGACATCGAATTCGACGAGGGAACCTTCACCGTTGCCGGCACCGACCGCAGCGTCACCATCAAGGAAGTGGCGCGCGCCGCCGCCAACCCGGCGCGTATTCCGGACGGGATGGAGCCGGGCCTGACCGCGCAGGCGGTCTATACCGCGAAGACGATGAACTACCCCAACGGCTGCCACGTCTGCGAGGTCGAGATCGACCGCGAGACCGGCGTCGTC
The DNA here is from genome assembly GCA_038133505.1 of Alphaproteobacteria bacterium. Taxonomy (GTDB): domain Bacteria; phylum Pseudomonadota; class Alphaproteobacteria; order MPNO01; family UBA830; genus JAYQUR01. Next base: position 17,015 of record JAYPTI010000024.1, on the reverse strand, counting down.
GAGGTCGTCTCGTACCATGTCGTCGACGACGTCGGCACGGTGATGAACCCGCTTCTGCTCAAGGGCCAGATCCACGGCGGAATCGGGCAGGGGCTCGGTCAGGCGCTGATGGAGGATCTGCGCTACGACGCGGATACCGGCCAGAACGTGACGTCGTCCTTCATGGACTACGCCATGCCGCGGGCCGACGATTTCCCCGACATTGAGGTGAAGAGCAACCCGGTGCCCACGGCCACCAACCCGCTCGGCGTCAAGGGCGCCGGCGAGGGCGGCACGGTCGGCGCGCTGCCGGCGGTGACCAACGCCGTCGTCGACGCGCTGTCCGCCTTCGGCGTCAGCCATATCGAGATGCCCGCCACACCGGAGCGGGTCTGGCGGGCGATGAACGGTTAAGCGGTCCGTCCGCGGCGGCGGATCGCCATGGCGCCGAATGCGAGACCCAGGATTGTCGCGACGCCGGGCGCGGAGACAGCCGGCGTTTCCACCGAGACGATCGTGAAATTCTCGAACGTGCCGCCTTCGTTGATCTGGCCGAACTGGTACGCGAAACCGACGAGCTCGCCGCCTGCGAACTCTTCGATGGTCACGATGACGCCGGTGACGAGGTTGAGGTCGAGCGCCGTCGGCATCGAATCCGACGCGGTCAACGTTCCGATCAGCGCGGACGAGCCGTCGCCGATGAAGGTCAGGCCGAAATTGACCCCGTCGATCGCGCCGCCGTCGCCGATGGTCGAGCCGCCCGAGAAGGTCGATCCCGGCTGCCACCCGTTCACGGAAAAGAAGTCGTATGTGCCTGGCGGCGACAGGCCGAGCAGTTCGGCGCTATCGCGCGTGACGTTGTTCTCCATCTCGGCGACGAGGGTGGGGCTCACGTAACTGCCTGCGCCCGGCACCGACGGCGAGGCGAACCCACCCGTGAATTCCGTGCCGAGCTCCTCGCGGGTTCCGCCGTCGGCGGGCGAATTGAACGCGTCGTTGATGGTCGCGCCCGCGGTGTCGTAGGCAAAGGTCGACGTGAAGGCGAGGCCGACCAGCGACGAGAGAATGTTGGGGCCGACCGTGATGGAGTCGGGCGCATCCGTAAAGACGCCGCTGACCGTGATGCTGACCGGTGCGGAAAGCGCGGAACTGCCAGAAAAGGCGACGACTGCAGCGGTGGCGACCGCTTTGAGGGGGAAGATTTTCATATGCTGCTCCTGTTCGTCTGCCCGGGAGGCGGGCACACGCTTATCGTTTTCTTCTGGCGTTGGAATGTCGCCGGGCGGGCGACCCTGAACCGAAGGATTGCACCTATTTGTATGCAGTCCGCAAGTTCGCGGCAACTCTCAACCGGTCCGAATTCTGCGATTTTGAGTCGCTCGACCCGGCACGGCGTCGGGACCGTCGCACGAGTGCCCGCGACGGGCTATTCTGTGCCGATCATATAACCGGGAGGACAAGGATCATGCCGCTATCCATGTACGACGTTTCCGTGCCGCTGTTCGTCCAAACCCTCAAGGGGCTCGACGGCGTGCTCGACAAGGCTGCCGCCCACTACGAGGCGAACGGGATGGATTTCTCCGATCTTGTGTCGTCCCGGTTCGCGCCCGATATGTTCACGTTTGCGGAGCAGATCCAGCGCGCCTGCCATCACAGCACGCTGGCGGTTTCCCGCTATACGCAGACCGAACAGCCCGACGTCGCCCAGGCGCACGACAGTCTGGCCGCCTTCAAGGCGCAGATCGCCACGGCGCTCTCCTACCTGGAGAGCGTGAAGCCCGATCAGTTCGAGGGCAGCGAGGACCGCGAAGCGAAGTTCGCGGTGCGGATCGGCGAAATCTCGTTCACGGGACGCGACATGCTGATCCATTTCTCGATTCCGCAGGTCATGTTCCACGCGACCACGGCCTACGACCTGATCCGCCATGCGGGCGTCGAGGTCGGCAAGCAGGACTTTCTGCACGACGCTTTCACGCGCCGGCTTTCCTGACGCCCCGACGGTCCCGGCTATTCCTGTTCGAGGCTCGACCGGTGAAGCCGGATGCGGCTCTGTGCCCAGAGCCAGAGGACGAGCGTCAGCGCCGCGCCGCCGCCGATGACGATCGGGAGCCCCAGGAACGAGGCGAGCCAGCCCTCGACCAGCGCGCCGAGGGCCGGCAGGCCCCACGAGACGACGATCAGCAGGCTCATCACGCGCGCGCGCATGTCAGAACTGACGGTGTTCTGGATCAGCGACTGCGAACCGATGGCGGCGACGACCATCGAGAATCCGACGATGCCCAGCAGCCCAGCGGCGACCCAGATATGTCCGGTCAGCATCGCGGCGCCGAGCGCGAGCGCCTGAAACAGCAGGCTGTGGGTAACGAACGCCGTCAGCCCTTCGTTGCGGCCGCGCTGGGCGAGCCATAGCCCGGCGAACATCGCACCGAAACCGAGCGTCGACAGCAGGATGCCGACGCCGTCCGGACCGCGGTCGAATTCCTGCGCGGACAGACCCGCGACCAGGTCGATGACGGGACGGATGAAAAGCCCCGTGATCCCGAGGAGCACCATCAGGAAGCGGATGCCGGGATGGCCGAACCCGTACCGGCAGCCCGACACGATGTCGGTGACGAGGTCGCGCCACGGGCCGGGGTTCCGCTCCGGCTCCTCGACCTGGAGCTTCAGGAGGACAAACCAGAACTGAGTGAAGGTCGCCGCGACGATGGCAAGCACCCAGGCGCTGCCGACCCATTCCAGCAATGCGGCCGCGATGGCCGGGCCGATGAAGCGCGCCGCGTTGAACGTTGCGGAGTTGAGCGCGATCGCCGACGGCATGTCCTCCTTGGTGACGAGGCCGTGGACCATCGCCATGCGGGCAGGCGTGGTGAGCGACTCCAGCGAGCCGATCAGCAGCGCGAATATCAGCACCAGCTCGATGGTGACCATGTCGGCGAGCGCCAGCCCCGCGAAGACAATGGCGGCGAGAAACGTGACCGCCTGCGCCCAGACGGTAATGCGCAGGTAGCCGATCCGGTCGGCGATGGCGCCGGCGAGGACGGCGAACACGACCAGAGGAAAGACCTCGGCGAAGGCGACGATGCCGAGCCAGCTCGTCGATTCCGTAAGCTCCCACGTCAGCCACGCCATGGCGACCCGGTACATCCAGCGCCCGATGGTGTTGAGCGCGTTGCTGGCCCAGTAGACGCGGTAGTTTCGGTGCCGGAGCGCGCGGCCGATGCCGCCCATCAGGTCCATGACGCTGGCCGCCCGTCCGCCGTCAGACGACGCCGCCCTTCTGAAGCGCCGCGATTTCGTCCGCCGAGTATCCGTAGCGTTCGAGGATATCGATAGTCTGCTCGCCGTATTCCGGCGCGGTGGTCACGTTGCCGGCGTCATGACGGTTCGGCGTCCGCGTCAGGTGCAGCGGCTGGCCGACGATCTCGAAGTCGCCCATCTTTTCCGAATGCACTTTCCGGGCGATGCCAGTATGGACGATCTGCGGGTCGGCGAACGCCTGGTCCAGCGTGTAGATCGGCCCGCAGGGGATGCGGGCGTCGTTGAGCAGCTCGATCCAGTACGCGCTGTCCTGCGTCGACGTCACCGCCTCGATCTCCTCGATCAGGGCCGGTCGGTTCGCGTAGCGCGCTTCGAACGTCGCGAAGCGATCGTCCTGGGGCAGGGCATCGAGCCCCATCACGTTGCAGAACCGCGGCCACATGTCGGGCATCGGCGCGATGTTGATGTAGCCGTCACGTGTCCTGAAAGCGCCCATCGGCGTGATCGCCGGGTGGTGATTGCCGGCCTGCGGCGGCACCTCGTGATCGACGAGCCAGCGCGCCGCCTGGAAATCGAGCAGGAAGATCATCGCTTCCAGCAGCGAGGTCTGGACCCACTGGCCTTCGCCGGAGCGTTCGCGCTCGTAAAGCGCGAGCATGATGCCGTTGGCGCACAGCAGGCCCGCGGTCATGTCGCTGATCGCGGCGCCCGAGCGCATCGGACCGGTCCCCGGCTCGCCGGTCACCATCATGTGGCCGCCCATGCCCTGCGCGATCTGGTCGAGGCAGGGGCGCTCCGCGTAGGGACCGTCCTGGCCGAAGCCCGAGATGCTGCCGTAGACGATCCGCGGGTTCACCGCCTTCACCGACTCGTAGTCGACCTTGAGCCGGTGCTTGACGCCGGGCCGCATGTTCTCGACGACCACGTCCGCGTCGGCGGCCATCTTCATGAAGACGGCGTGGCCCTCCTCGGACTTGAGATCGAGCGTCATCGACGACTTGTTGCGGTGCAGGTTCTGGAAGTCCGGCCCGTGGCGGCGGCCGAGGTCGGCGCTGTCCGGCGCGCCGGGCGTCTCGATCTTGATGACGTTCGCTCCCCAGTCCGCGAGCTGGCGCACCGACGTCGGGCCGGAGCGGGCCCGCGTGAGGTCAAGCACGGTGATATGCGACAGGATCTGGGGTTGCGGGGCGTCGGTCATGCGATTTTTCCGGTGAGTGTCAGAGCGATTCCAAGGTTTATCGGATAAACCTTCTCATATGAACGGTTTGTTTCGGACAATTCGGACGGTGGGTTGGTGACGGCGGCCGAGAGCATTCCCTGGCGGGTACAGGGTGCCGTTTACGGTACCGCGTTCTTCAACGGCAACCTGTTCGCGATGAGCCACGTAGTCGTTCCGCTGTGGGCGGCGATTGAGCTGGAAGCGTCCCTCCTGATGGTGGGCGTGATCGTCTCGAGCCGGCAGCTCCTCCCGGTGACAATGTCCATACACGGCGGCGCGCTGCTCGACCGGTTCGGGCCGCGACGCGTTATCACGACGCTCGGCCTGATCGGCGCGCTATGCACGATGAGCGTGCCGCTGCTGCCCTTTATCTGGGCGACGATCATGTTCCAGGTCCTGATCGGTTTCTGCGAAACGACGAACTGGATCGGCGTGCAGAGCGCGGTCGGCACCCTTATGCGCGGCGAGGCGCGGTTCGCGGGCAGGATGACGGCTGCGGCGCGGACCGGCGGCTTCTTCGGGCCGATCCTGGTCGGTGTCGCTTACGAAAGCTACGGGCCGATCGGCGGTTTCGGGTTGTTCGGGCTGTGGGGACTGCTGGGCGCAATCGGCGCGATATTTCTGCCGAAGCACGCCTCGGCCGACGCTGCGACCGCGGGCCGCCGTAGCATGCGGGCGAGCACTGCCGCCGTAATGCCCAGGCTGTCTGATTACCATCAGACGTTCCGGTTGCTGGTTCTTCCGGCGATCGCGCTGGTCATCGCGGCGACCTTCATGCGCCAGACCGGCTCCGGCGTTCAGTCGTCTTTCTACGGCGTCTGGTTGAAGGAAATCGGCTATACGGCGGGCTTCATCGGCATCCTTATCGGAATCAGCAACGGCGTTTCGGCGGTCTCGGCGCTGTCGGTCGGACTATTGACCCAACGCTTTGCGGACTACTGGCTGCTTATCCTCGCCATCGGCTGCGCGATCGTGGGCATTGCGGTGACGCCGCTGTTCGACGAGGCGCTGCTGCTCGCGATCGCGATCAGCGTCCGCGGACTGGGACAGGGGTTGAACCTGCCGCTGATGATGTCCATCGCGTCGCGGGCCGTGGCGCGGGATCTTCAGGGCCGGGTGGCGGCCCTCCGCATCACGTTCAACCGTTTCGGCAGCGCGCTGTTTCCCGTCATCATGGGAGCCATTGCGGAAGTGATCGGCCTCGAGGCGGCGTTCTACGTCGTCGGTGCGGCCGGTGTGCTGATGTTGTGCTTCCTCGCCGCTTGGGTGCACCGCTCGCGGGATCAGTTTACCCGCGGCTAACGCTCATTCGACCATCAGGCTCGGCAGGTAGGTCGCGAGGCCCGGGAAGACGATCAGCAGGACGAGGACGATGAGCGCGCAACCGATATAGGGCGCGGCCGCCTTGGCGACTTGCCACAGCGTCGTTCCCTCCGGCGCGACGCCCATCATCACGAAAAGCAGGAGACCGAACGGGGGCGTCGTCAGGCTGATTTCCAGCGCCAGCAGCATGACGAGGCCGAACCAGATCAGGTCGAACTGCAGCGTCGTGGCGAGCGGGAAGAAGATCGGCACCGTCAGCAGCATCATGGACACCTGGTCCATGAACATGCCGAGCACCAGCAGGACGCCGAACATGATCAGCAGCATGACGAGCGGCGCGAGCTGGACCTCCGTCGCCCATTCGATCAGTCCCGCGCTCGCGCCCGTGAAGGCAAGAAGCTGGCTGAAAGTCGACGACGCGAGAATGATCAGCAGCACCATCGCGGTCACGCGGAGCGAGCCGGCGAACGATTTCACGACGATGTCCCAGGTCAGCACGCGGTAGACGATCGCGAGGATGAGAACGCCGAGGGCGCCGAAACCGGCCGCCTCCGTCGGGGTCGCGATGCCGAGGATGATCAGCCCGATGACGCAGAAGACGACGAAGCCCATCGGCAGCACGTTGACGATCACCGACTTGATCATTTCGCCGACCGTATGGCCGCTGACGGAATATTCGGGCGCGGCCTCGGGATCCACCTTCACCTGGACGTAGATCAGGACCGAATAGAGGATCGCGAGCACGAGCCCTGGCAGGACGCCCGCGATCAGCAGCTTGCCGATGTCGATTTCCGCGAGGCTCGCCAGCAGCACGGCGAGCGCCGACGGCGGAATGATCATCGCGAGCCCGCCGGTGCCGAGGATCGGCCCCATCGACATGTGCCGCTTGTAGCCGCGGTTGGTCATTTCCGGGACCATCAGCGAGCCCATCATCGCCGTGTTGGCCATGGTCGAACCGGACAGCGTGGCGAAGATCGTGCCGCCCGCGACCGTGATGTAGGACAGCCGGCCCGGCAGGCGGCCGAAGCACTTGTCGAGCGCGTCGAACACGCGGACCGCGAGCCCGGTATGGAAGAACAACTCGCCCATGATGATGAACAGCGGCACGGGTATGAGTGCGAAGATACTGACGGATTCCACCGCGTTCACGACGATCTGCGGCATCGCGGTCTGCAGGCCGCCGATGATCGTCCCGTCGCCCATGAAGACGAGCGCACCGACGATGTTGGCGATCAGGAACGCGAAGGCGACCGGAATGCCCAGCAGCATGAACAGGATGACCATGCCGACCAGGAAGCCGGCGATCGAATACCACTCGGTCAGGATTTCCATCAGAGCGACTCCGACTCGCCGACCTTGCCGGCGTAGTAGGAATCGAACCCGAACAGATACCGGCTGAACTCGACCGCCGTGAGCCCGAAGCCCAGCGGGAACGGCACGAACAGGATCCATTTCGGCATGTCGATGGACCGGATATCCCATTCGTTCCCGTTCCACGAAATCATCATCTCCCGCCAGCCGTACCAGACGAACAGCAGCGACAGGACGATGCACACGAGATAGACGAACTTTGCCATCAACAGGCGCATCGTGGGCGGCATCGTCATCGTCAGGGATTCGACGACGACGTGGCCCTTCAGTCGGACGAGCCAGGGTGCGCCCAGCATCGCGGAGAACAGCAGACAGTATTCCGCGATCGCGCTGTACCACTGAAGCGCGTTGTAGCCGACGGTGCGGATGGCGACGTCCGCGACGATGCCCACGAATATCAGCGCGAGCATCAGGCCCGCGACGATGGCAAGTCCGATGATGAGGCCGTTATAGGCTTTGGTGACCAGGTACATGGCGGGTCGGAAGCTTCAAATACACGTTCCGTCCCCGACGAAAGTAGGGGACGGGAGACTGGTGTGAGACGGCTTACTGGCCGTGATACAGCTTGCTGAGCGTCTTGGCTTCGGGTGTGCCGACGGCCTTGAGGCGCTCGATGGGCGTCGCGTTGGCGAGGTCGATGTATTTCTTCGCCGCGTCACCCGTCAGCGTGATTTCCTTGTGGCCGAACTCCGTGTTCAGGATCTGGCGTTCCTTGTCGACCAGGGGTTTCCAGTAATCGAAGGAGATCTTCTCCCACTCTGCGCCGAGTTCACGGATCAGTTTCCGCCCCTCAGGCGTCAGCTTCTTCAGTGCCTTGTTCGACATGAAGATGCTGGGCTCCAGCTGATAGAAGTTCGGGTAGATCCGGTATTTGACGAACTTGTGCCAGCCGAAGGCGCGGGTCCACATTTCGGGGAAGGCGAACCCGTCCACGAGGCCGCGTTCGAGCGCATTGTAGATTTCGGGCACCTGCACGGTCACCGTCGTCGCGCCGAGCTCCTTGAGGAACGCGTTGTAAACGGGCACAGAGCGCATCTTGAAGCCTTCGAGCGAGATCATGCCATCGGCGGTACGCTTGGGCTCCCGGCTGAGATACAGGATGAACGAGACGCTCGTCGAGGTCTGCGCGAGCAGGATGCCGTCGATTCGCTTGGTAATCGCCGCATCCAGCGCCGCCATGGCGCCGCTCTTTCGCGCGTCCCACGGGCGCACCTGCGTCGCCGACAGGGCGTCGACTTCCGGCACGACGCCGCGGTGATAGCTGGCGGCGGTGAACATGAAGTCGTAGAGACCCGTTTTGAAGCCCTTTGACTGGGCCGGCGCCTTGGCGATTTCCGGGCCGCCGATATGGGTGATTTTGAACATGCCCTTGCCGCGCTCGTTCGCCATCTCGATGAAGCGCAGGAAATCGCCGGTCAGCGGAAAATTCTTCGGCCAGGCCGAAATGCCCTTGAGGTTCACTTCCTTGGCCTGCGCGACCGGCGCGGCGAGCAGGATGGTTGCGAGCGCGGTCGCGACGACCGGCATGAAACGTCTTCTCATCGTGATACTCCCTGTTTTGCGAGCGTTTGTCGTATCGTTATGCACACAGGGTTCATCATTTTTGCGCGGCACGCAAGCGCGAACGGGGCGCAGTCAGGCGGCAGCGGCCCGTTTGACGCCGGCCGCATACCACAGGGTGACGATCGTGGACACGATCAGCAGCGGCACGGCGCCGATATTTACCCAGTTCCAGCCGAAGAAATGGATCAGCGCCCCCGACGAGAGAGAGCCGCAAGCGACGACCGTGTAAATGATCTGGTTCATCATTCCCTGGGTTTTCGCGCGTTCGGCCGGGGTGTAGGCGGTTGTCATCAGCGTCGTCGCCGCCGTGAAGGTGAAGTTCCAGCCGATGCCCAGCAGGAACATCGCCACCCAGAAGTCGATCACCTCGATCCCCGAGAGGGCGACGACGATACAGGCTGCCTCGAGCGCGAGTCCGGCGAGGATCATCTTTATCTCGCCGAAACGGCGGATCAGGTTGCCGGTGAAGAAACCGGGCGCGAACATCGCGACCGTGTGCCAGGCGATCACGCCGGCAGTGGAACTGAAACTGTGGCCGCACTGGGCGATCATGGCGATCGGGGTCGCGGTCATCAGGAAATTCATCACCGCCTGGGCGACGGTTGCGGAAATGGCCGCTGCGATGAAGACGGGCTGCTTGACGATCTCGGCGATCGTCCGCTGCGTGCCTTCGCGCTGGGCCTTCGTGAGACTGGGAATGTCGAGGAACATCAGCGCCAGCGCCGCGAGAAGCGCGGTCGCGACGATGAACAGGAACGCGCCGGCGTAGAGCTGGTTCTCGATCAGCGATCGGCCCCAGATCGCGAGATTGGGCCCGGCCAGACCTGCGAAGACGCCGCCGGCGAGGACAAGCGAAATCGCCTTCGCGCGAAAATGTTCCGGTGCGACGTCGGCGACGGCGAAGCGGTATAGCTGGGCGAAGCCTGCGAAGAGTCCGAACAGCAGCCCGCCCGCCGCCAGAAACCAGAAATTCTGATAGAGCACCGCCGCCGTCGCGGCGCCGCCGCTTGCGGCCGCAAGGACGGTGCCGGCCAGAAACCCGCCTTTTCGCCCGACCCTGCGGGAAAACAGGGAGGCCGGCATCGCTGCGATCGCGGTTCCGACGACGACCAGCGCTGTCGGCAGCGTGGCCAGCGCCGGGTGCGGCGCGATGCCGAGCGCCACGGCGGGCGACGTGACCATGAACAGGCCGCGTCCCGTTCCGAACAGCATCTGACATGTGCCCAGCACGAGGACGTTGCGGTGGTCGCGATTGAACATTGGAACTTACCGGGTCTGGAAACGGCATTTCCCGGGAGGGAAGGTGCCGGAAACGATGTAGCACGAATCCGGGAGACCGTGAAAAGCCGTTCTGCGCAGACCCCCTATGCAGCGAAATCGTTCCATTGGGCCAAAAGAAAAACCCCGGACCATTGGGTCCGGGGTTTGTCTCGTTTCGACGTAGCGCTGTGTGTCAGTTGCTGTTGCCAAAAATCAGCGACTGGGCGCG
>JAYPTI010000024.1:0-6803 GCA_038133505.1 Alphaproteobacteria bacterium | reverse complement strand
CGCTTTACCGTAGGCCCAGAGATTTTGAGCGACTCGGTAACAATTTTCTGGACCTCGCTCCCTGTTGCCGAGATCACGCGAAGCTTGCGCTTTTGGGCGTCGGCAGCGAAATTCGGATCGGCAACCGTCTTGTCAAACGCCGCCCGCAAGAATGCGATACGGTCCTGCGGCACGCCCGGAGGTGCGACCAGGCCGCGGCCGATCGGGCCCATGCTGGCCATAAAGTTCACGATCTTCTTGTCTTCGCCGGTGACGAGATCGCTCAGCATCGGGACGTCGGGCAGATCCTTTTCCTTGGTGACGCCGATCTGGACGACAGCCTTGGCGAAACCTTCCTTGAACCACTTCTCCTTGGCCGACTTCCAGGACAACCAGGTAAGCGAAACGCCCTGGACTTCACCCTGTTCCATCGCGAGCTGCGCCTTACGTGAGCCCTTGTAGCCGCTGACGATCTTGAACTTCGAATTGTACACGCCGTTCGCCAGCATAGGCATCAGGAAGGTCTGGGATCCCTTGCCAGTTGATCCCATGATGATTTGCTTGTTCTTGAGATCCTGCACGGTCTTGATGCCGGCGTCGCCGCGGATTGCAATCACGGAATTACTCTGAACGGCGGTACCAAGCCAGGTGAAATCGGCGGACTTATATTTGACGGCCTTGGGCCGCAGGAGCTCTGAAATGATCAGCGTATCCGGCGGCATGAGCAGCGTGAGACCGTCTTTTGAGGCGACGTTGTAGAAATAGTTCGTGGCCTTGATGCCGCCCGCGCCGGGCATCGACTGGGTGATGACCGTATCAGCGCCAAGATTGGGGGCGAGGTACTGGGCGAGAATTTGCGAGTACTTGCCGTACGTACCGCCGACGCCATAGCCGAAGATGATCTTCAGCGTCTTACCTTTGTAGAAGTCTGCTGCCGACTGGGCATTCGCCACAACCGGCCCGCCTAAGGCCAAGGCTGCCGCAATCGCAACGCCTGCAAAAAGTTTCGATTTCATGCTACCTCCACAGTCACTATCGGGATCCGCTCTTGGCGGAGGATTAATCCTGAGGGTATAGAAACAGAATTAACATAAAACAGCAATCGAATGGTCCTTAACGGCGATTTCGGCCGCATCCCCCCGAATGCAGGAGCGCGGCCGAAATCGTCAAGGGTCGGACCGCTGAGCGAACCCCTGAGAACAAAAAGATGAAACAACGGGAACATATACCGATCCTCATCGTCGGAGGCGGTCCAGTCGGACTGGCGCTGGCCGGCGATCTGGGCTGGCGGGGGGTGCCCTGCCGCCTGATCGAACGCGGCGATGGCTCGATAGTACAGCCGCGTCAGGATCTCGTGGGTATCCGGACGATGGAGTTCTGCCGACGGTGGGGGCTCGTCGATGATGTCGAGGCCGCGCCATACGACCGAGACTATCCGCAGGACAATATCTACATTGCCGGCAGTCTCACCGGCGGCTGGGAAATCGGCCGCTACGAGGTGCCGAGTATGAACGGCGCGCGCCCGCCGCCTGAAAGTCCGCAGAGGCGGGAACGCTGTCCTCAGAACATGTTCGATCCCGTCCTGCGGAAATTCGCTGAAAGGTTCAAGTGCGTCGAGTTGCGCTATCGCCATCGGTTCGCTGGGTATGAGGAAACCGATGACGGAATTCTCGTCTCTGTAGAGGATCTGGATGCCGGCGCGACACTCGAGATGACTTGCGATTTTCTGGTTGGCTGCGACGGTGCGAATAGCGATGTCCGCGAGGCCGCCGGTATCGCGATGTCGGGCAATCCGGCGCTCACTCATACGACGAACGTCATTTTTCGGTGTGCCGGATTCGAGAGGCTGCACGACAAACGACCAGGATACCGCTTTATCTTCATCGGCCCCGAAGGCACTTGGTCGACGCTGGTGGCGATCAACGGGCGCGACGAGTGGCGGTTCTCTATAATCCGGTCCGGAGACGCCGGCGAACGGCCGTCCGACGATGCCGTCAATGCCGCCATTCGGCGCGCGGTCGGATGCGACTTCGATTACGAGGTTCTCTCGGTAATGCCGTGGACGCGGCGTGAGCTCGTCGCGGACACCTATCGAAGCGGCAAAGTCTTCATTGCCGGCGACGCCGCGCATGCCATGTCGCCGACCGGCGGGTTCGGCATGAATACCGGCGTCGGCGACGCGGTCGACCTGTCCTGGAAGATCGCCGCCGTCCGCGCCGGCTGGGGCGGCGAGATATTGCTCGAGAGCTATACGATCGAGCGGCAACCCGTTGCCGAGCGCAACGTCACCGAGGCGAGCGGCAATCTCGGCCGGATGCTGTCGCCCGCACCGCACCCTGACTTGCTGAGGGAGACGCCAGAAGCAGCGGCGCTCCGGACGCAGGTCGGGACGGATTTTGCAACGGCCATGCAGCGAGAATGGCGAACGCAGGGCATCCATCTCGGCTATTTCTACGAAGGATCGCCGGTCTGCGTCCCGGATGGCACGCCGTCGCCGTCGCTCGATCCCGCGAGTTACGAACAAACCGCGCGGCCGGGGTCGCGGGCGCCGCATTGCTGGCTGGAGGACGGCCGCTCCACGCTGGACCTGTTCGGCAATGGTTTCGTACTCCTGCGGTTCGGGGGGGCGGACCCTGCCGGCCTCGGCGCGGCGGCTAGAGCAGCGGGCGTTCCGCTGGAGCTCGTCGAGATCGACGATGAAAGGATCGTCTCTACCTATGATGCCAAGCTCGTGCTGGTGCGCCCGGATGGGCACGTCGCTTGGCGCGGGGAAGTGGCGCCGGACAACGCGCGCGGCATTATAGACAGAGTGCGCGGGGCAGCATAAAGGCCTAGAATACAAATCGGTCTTGATCTAACGGGGCGGAACAATGGTGGCATTATCTCGGCTGTCGGAGACGGAAACGCTGGAATCGCTATACGGCGAGCTGTCGGAGCTGAGCATCCATGCCGGCTGGGCCAAGCCTGAACCGTCTCTGTGGGCGTTGCCGCGGGAGAATTTTGTTCCTTTCCACTGGTCGTGGGAGGAGGGCAAGGCGGCGCTGGACGCCGCAGGCCGGCTGGTAGATACCGAACTTGCCGAGCGCCGCAACCTGATCCTGTTCAACCCGATCGAGGGCAATACATATGCGACGGTTCGCACGCTGATCGCTGCCTATCAGGGAATTCTGCCCGGCGAGAAGGCGCGGTCGCACCGCCATACGCCCAACGCGCTGCGCTTCGTGCTCGAGGGCGAAGGGGCGTACACCGTCGTCAACGGCGAGCGCCTCGACATGCGCCCCAACGACGTTCTGCTCACGCCGAACTGGTGCTGGCACGGCCATGCCAGCGAGGCGGACGGCATGTGCTACTGGATGGATTGCCTCGACGTGCCGCTGGTCCATCTGCTGGAGCCGATGTTCTACGAATCCCATCCGCAGGTGTACGAACCGATCGCGACGACGCCGGTCTCCTCGCCGTTCATCTTCCGCTGGGAAGACGTCCAGCGCGATCTGGACAAGGCCGAGGCCGATCCCGAAGGCCGCTGGGGGCGGCGCGTTGAGCTCGGCGATCCGGCGATGCCGTCGATGGCGCTCTACATGCAGCGGCTGGAATCGGGCGAAACGACCCGGCGCTACCGCACGACGGTCAACCACGTCGTCTGCGTCGCCGAAGGAACGGGCGAGACCGAAATCGCCGGTCAGAGCTTCCGCTGGGCGCAGGGCGACATGATGGCGTTGCCGAGCTGGCGGCCGTTCAGCCACCGCGCCGACAGCGACGCGACGCTGTTCGTCATGACCGACGAGCCGGTGATGCGGATGCTCGGCTGGGACCGGTTGGAAGACGCCTGACCGGCGGGGCCTGCCAGCCGGCGCTTATTCCCAGACGACGAAACCCATGGCGTTGCCGGTGCCCGCTTCCGAGCGGTAGCACGGCACGTAATCGATCAGCTTCATCTCCTTGCCGGCGGCGGTCATCGCGGCGGAGACCGGAATCCAGCTCTTAATCTCCGACGAGCCTGACTGATAGAGATCGTCGGGTATCGAAATCAGCGCCTCCCGGTCGTTCGCGAGGAAAGCATCCAGCACCTTTCGGTCGAGATCCTCGTCGATCACGAAATGGCTGAGACCGCCCGACGCGAAGACGGCGACCGTCCTGTCGTCCGGCCAGCTCTCGATGGCGTCGCGCAGCGCCAGCCCGAAATCGTAACAGCGCGCGGCGGACGGCTGGTTCGGCGGATAGAACGTGTTTATCAGGATCGGCACGCTGGGGACCGGCGCGTCGCGCATGATCTGGCGGTAGATGAACCCGAAGGCGTGCGGAACGCCGTTCACGTAGCCGGTGCCTTTCGGCAGAACGGACGAGGCCGCGACGTCGAACTCCGCGTCCATCAGCGATTCGATGATGTGCCGTCCCAGCTCGGGGCAGCCGCGGTAGACCGCGTCTTCGGGCGGCGCATGCCCGCGCTCCGCGATCGCGACGCCGGGCGGCAGGTTGGCAATCTGTTCCGGCGTGCGCGGCCGGTTCTCGATGGTCTCGCCGTAATAGACGCACAGCGCCGGGAAGTTGTCGGTCGAGAACAGCTCTTCCTGGTCGTTGCCGACGATCACGGCGACGTCCGGAGCGGCCGCGGCGAAACGGTCGGCCAGCTCCTCGATAGCGTCCGCGCAGGCTTTCGATCGCGCCTGCCATTTTTCCGGCGTGATTTCGGCCGCCAGATTCTCGTCCCGCCGCAGCTCGACGAGTTCTTCGAAGTTGTACACCCCGCCCTTGAACGGCTGCCGCGGGTTCTGCCTGTCGAAGGCGACGCGGCCGTCCCATTTCTCCCAGGGCGTCGACAGCATGGGGCCGTGCGAGGTTCCGAGTCCGAGTACGATCTTTGCCATGTCTCTTCCGGTCGTTTCGTTGCCGCCCTTAAACCGAGAAACCGGGCGCTAGGCCCGGTTTCCCTTGTACGTTCGGTCGATGCCGCGCCTATTTCAGTTTGACCATTTCGCGGAACTTGGCAATGACCTCCGGCGGGGTCGCCATCGCCTTGTTGATCACCGACTGGACCTTCTCGGCCTTTAGCGGGTCGACGACGATGTTGCGCTTCTTGGCTTCTGCCTGGAAGTTCGGATCGGTGACGGCTTTCCAGAACGAGTCGCGCAGGGCCGCGACGCGGTCGGCCGGCACGCCGGGCGGCGCGAAGAAGCCGTGACCCACATAGGCGGGCGCTTCCATGAAGTCGACGATCCGGCGCTGCAGATCGGTCGTGACGATATCGCGCAGGTTGGGCGTGTCCTTGAGCGCCGGCAGGGGCGGGCCGACCTGGACGATGTGGATCAGCTTCTTGTCGCGGATCCAGTCGGGCTTGGTGGTCACGTAGCTGTTGTAGAAGCTGCCGCGCCCGTGCACTTCGCCGTTGAGCATGGCTTTGTTCATGGGTCCGCCGCCTCTGTAGCCAGGGACGATCTTGAACTTGGTGCCCGCGACGGCATTCACGAAGGCCGGGATGAGATAGGCCGACGACAGTTTGCTCGACGTCGCCATGATGACCTCGACCTTCTTGGCTTCGTCGATGCTCTTCGCCGGCGCGGTGTGCCAGACGCTGCTGACCTCGGTCATCGGCGTTACCGAGCCGAGCCAGTGGAAGTCGGCGGCGTTGAACTTCACCTTGCGGAGAAGCGGCGCGTTGACTGCAATCGGCAGCGCGGCGCCAAGCTCGGTGCCGTCCTTCTTCCCGGCGTTGGCCATGTAGGACATCATGGTCGCGCCGCCGGCGCCCGGCTTCGCGTCGATGATGATCTTCGGATTGCCGGGGATGTATTTCTCCCACGTCATGCCGAGTACGCGGGCTACCGTGGTGAACCCGCCTCCGGCGCTACCCCCGGAGATGATGGTGATCGTCTTGCCCTTGTAGAATTCGGCGACCGATTGCGCCGAGACGGTCCCCGCCACGGACAGCGCCGCCAGCGCCGCCGCAGCAAGCGCGAATCTGCGATACATGAAATTCCTCCCTAGATTGCCGCATGGCAAGGCGATGGCGCATCTAAGCACATTCATCTCATTTGAGGCAAAGCGTGTTCCGATTTGGCGTTCGAGGCGCTAGGTTGCGCCGTTCCTACCGGATACCGGACACCCCATGACATCGATTACCGAAGCCTGGCTGCGCCTGCCGCCCAATATTCGCGGCATCCTGTGGCTCGTGCTGGGCACGCTCGCGTTCGCGGTGAACGATTTGCTGGTCAAGACGCTCGGCCGGACGATGAGCCCTTTCCAGCTCGCCTTCTTCCGTTACGGCATCGGGTTCGTGATCATGATCCCGGTGTTCCTCCGCATGGGGCCCGCCAACCTGAAGACCAGCCGCCCCGGCATTCACATCGTCCGGCTGATCGTCGCCTGCATCGCGCAGGTCGGCGTCTACACGTCGGTCGTCTATCTGCCGCTCGCCGATGCGACGGCGCTGGCGTTCTCGCGGATACTGTTCACCACCGTGGTCGCCGTCGTCATCCTGAAGGAGATCGTCAGCGGCCGCCGCTGGACGGCGACGATCGCGGGGTTCGTCGGCGTCGTCATCATGGTCAGGCCGGGAGGCGGCGTCGATCCGATCGCGCTGCTCGCCATCGGCGCGGCGTGCTCGTTCGCCGTCGCCAACATCATGATCCGGATGATGTCGAACACGGAGCCGCCCAACCGGATCCTGTTCTACTATCAGATCGGCGGTGCGGCGGTGTTTCTGATACCCGCGGCGATAACCTGGCACACGCCCGAAACGCCGCTCGTGTGGCTGATGTGCGCGGGTATCGGGCTGCTGACGGCACTCGGCATGATCGGGTTCGTGCGCGGCTTCGCCGTCGGAGAGG
>JAYPTI010000023.1:0-27756 GCA_038133505.1 Alphaproteobacteria bacterium | reverse complement strand
CGCAGGTCTCGCCCGAGGGAGTGGGTTATCCCGGCACGCCCGGCATCCACACCGACGCGCAGGTCGACGGCTGGCTCGAGGTCACCGATGCGGTCCACGAGGCCGGCGGGACGATCTTCCTGCAGCTCTGGCATGTCGGCCGGATCTCGCATCCCGTGCGCCAGCCCGAGGGACAGCTCCCCGGAGCGCCGTCGGCGATCCGCCCGGCAGGGAAGGCGATGACGCTCGAAGGGATGCTGCCGTTCGAGACGCCGAAGGCGCTCGAGGCGGGCGAGATCCGCGAGATCGTCGAGCAGTTCCGCGCCGGCGCGAAAAACGCCGAGATGGCGGGCTTCGACGGCGTCGAGATACACGGCGGGAACGGCTATCTGCTCGACCAGTTCACCCGCGACGGCGCCAACCGACGGACGGACGAGTATGGGGGAAGCGTGGAGAACAGGTCCCGTTTTCCGCTGGAGGTCGTCGATGCGGTGGTCGACGTCTGGGGCGCGGACAGGGTCGGCTACCGCATTTCGCCCTACCAGGCCTACAACGACATGTCCGATTCCGATCCGATGGCGACCTATACCCATCTCGCTGCGGAACTCGGGAAGCGCGATCTGCTGTATCTGCATACGGTCGAGACCGACGCGCCCGGCGGCGCGGACGACCCGCTTTTCGCATCGTTACGCGAGGTTTTTCCGAACGCGCTGATCGCCAACAGCGGCTACGACCGGGCGAAGGCGGACGCGGTGATCGGCTCGGGCCGGGCGGATCTCGTGTCTTTCGCCGCGAAGTTCCTTGCGAACCCCGACCTGCCGGAACGCCTGCACCGGGACGCTGCGCTCAACGATCCCGACCGGGCGACTTTCTACGGCGGCGGGGCGAAGGGCTATACGGACTACCCGCCGCTGGAGGGCTGACGCCTATCCGTGACGCCGGAAGAACCGCGTCAGCGTCATCTCGCCCCAAACGTCGTTCCGGTTGAACGGGTCGTTCTCGATGAACCACTCGACCGCGCCGCGGTTCTCCGCCTCGATCAGGAACATCGAGCCGATCATCGTCTCCCCGTCTTCGGCCATCAACGGGCCTGACAGCGTAATCTCGACCCCGCAGTCCTTCTGGTAGGCGCGGTGCTCGTCGACGAAGCGTTTGCGGGTCTCGACGCGGTCGGGTTTGTCCTGGATGTGCAGGCAGAAGAGCATCGGAAATCCTGTTGCTGGTTCGGGGAAGCAGCCTAGACGCCGTTGCCCATCACGAGAAGGTGAAATGCCGCGGGCAGGCTTGTTTCGCCCGATGGCGCTCTATGAGACAATTCCGCCATGGAAGATTTCGTCTATCAGGCATTCGCCGCCCGCGTCCTGTTCGGCGCCGGCAAGATTGCGGAAGTGCCCGCCGAACTGGACCGGCTGGGCGCGAAAGCCGCGCTCGTGATCTACACGAATTCCCAACGGGAACCGGCCGAACGGACCGTTGCGGCATTGGGCAACCGCGTCGCCGGAAGGATCGACGGTGCGGTCATGCATGTGCCGCGCGAAAACGCCGACGCGGCGATCACGGCCGTCCGGGAGGCAGGCGCGGACAGTCTCGTAGCCATCGGCGGCGGATCGGCCGCGGGGCTCGCCAAGGCGGTGGCGTTGGAAACACGCCTTCCCATACTCGCCGTACCGTCGACCTATGCCGGCTCCGAGATGACGGACATCTGGGGCATCTCGGAGGGCGGCGGCAAGAAGACGGGTCGCACCGTCGATGTGGTCCCCAAGACGGTGATCTACGATCCCGACCTGACGGCGGGCCTGCCGGCGAAGATCGCCGGTCCGAGCGGGATGAACGCGATCGCGCATTCGGTGGAGGCGCTGTATGCGCAGAACCGCAACCCTGTCCTGTCGATGATCGCGGAGGAGGGCATCCGCGCGCTGGCCAACGGGTTGCCCGGCGTTTGCGGCGGACAGGCCGACGCGGATGCGCGCAGCGATGCGTTTCATGGCGCCTTTCTGTGCGCGCTGGCGCTCGCCACGGCGCAGATGGGCATCCATCACAAGCTGTGCCACGTCATCGGCGGCACGTTCGGAATGCCGCATGCCGAGACCCATACGGTGATCCTGCCGCATGCGACGCACTACAACCGGGACGCCGCGCCCGAGGCGATGACGTCGATCGAACGCGCGCTCGGCGCCGACGACGCGGCGGCCGGGCTCTACGATCTGGCGACCGATCTCGGCGCGCCGACGAGCCTTGCATCGCTGGGATTCAGGGAAGAGGACCTCGACCGCGCTTCGGACATTGCGACAGAAGCGCCGTACTACAACCCGCGGCCCGTCGACAGGGACGGGGTGCGGGCGTTGCTGGACGATGCCTTTCACGGCAGGCGTCCGGAAGGGGCTTAACACACACAAGAATTGCCAGAGGGAGAGAGAAATGGCTGACGTGAAGCAGAAGACGACCGTGACCATGAAGATGTCGGCGACGTGCCCGCACCATGCGCGCAGCGACATCAGCGTGCGCGATCTCGAGAGCGTCATCGACGAGCCGACGGAGCGTGGCGGCACCAACCTCGGGTTCACGCCCACGGAGACCATGGTGGCGGCACTGATCGGATGCACCAACGTCATCACCCAGCGGATTTCCGAAGGGTACGACCTTCACATCGACGTGATGGAAATCGACGTCGAAGCCGATTTCGACCGGCGCGGCGTGATGCTGCAGGAGGACGTCAAGGTGCCGTTTCCGCACATGACGCTCAATATCGACATCAAGTCGCCCAACGACCCGGCGGATTTCGAGAAGGTGAAGGCAGACCTTCAGAAATTCTGCCCCATTGCCAAGGTGATCCGCGAATCCGGCACGGTGATCGATGAAAACTGGACGATATCGAAGGGCTGACGCCTGGAAACCGGCCTGCTTCCGGGGCATTGGGAGGTCAGTTCCCCTGTTGGGACGCTGCCCTCTAGCGCTTGCCAAAAATATCGATAAATGTGAAATTGTCGCCAATATTTCGATAAAGATAACTGCGATCAACGCGACAATGGGAGGAACCAAAACGCGCGTTATAGCGAAGACGTTGAGTATCGCTGCGGCGGCGGCCCTGTTCGCCACGCCCGTGGCGGCTCAGAAGACCATCAACCTGACCGCCATCGACGGCTATCCGCCTAAGGCGTCGTGGGTGCGCGAGTTCATCGGCTACTACATTCCGGAAGTGAACAAGCAGCTCGCCGCGAAGGGTAACTACAAGATCAACTGGAACCAGGCATGGTCCGGCCAGATCGTGAAGACCCGCCACGTGCTGGAGGGGCTTCAGAAGGGCCTCGGCGATATCGGCATCGTTACGTCCGTGTTCCACGCCGGCCGGGTTCCGCTGCAGAACCTGACCTTCGTCACCCCGTTCGTCGCCTCCGACGCCGATCTCACCGGCAAGACGATGGATGCGATGGTAGAGAAATGGCCCCAGTTCAAGGCGGCCTGGGCGCAGTTCAACCAGGTCTATCTGACGATCGGTTGCGTGCTCGATTCCTATCAGATGTTCTCGAAGGATCCGGTCACCAAGGTCAGCGAATTCAACGGCATGAAAATCGCGGGCGCGGGCGTCAATCTCCGCTACCTGCAGGGCGTCGGCGCTGCGGGCGTGCCGGGCAGCCTCGTGTCGTTCTACAACAAGCTGAAGACCGGCGTCGTGTCGGGCTCGATGCTGTGGCCGGAGGCGGTCGTCCAGTTCAAGATCGTCGAGGTTGCGCCGTACATGATGCAGGCCGATCTTGGTTCGCCCTGCTCGAAGGCGATCAACATGAACGCGTCGAGCTGGAAAAACCTGCCCGACGAGGTGAAGGACGTCATCGCCAAGACCGCGATCGGGTATCGCGACAAGATGGCTTCCGAAGCGATCAAGAACGGCGCCGGCGCCGTCGAAAAGTTCAAGAAGGCCGGCGGAAAGGTGCACGTCCTGGCTCCCGACGAGCGGAAGAAGTGGGCGATGACCATGCCCAACATCGCAAAGGACTGGGCGGAAGACCTCGAGAAGAAGGGTATTCCGGGCAAGGCGATCCTGGCCGACTACATGGATCGCATGCGTGCGGCCGGTGCGCCGATCCAGCGTCATTGGGACCGCGAATAGCCGACGGTAAAGTCGCTCGGGTCTGAAGTCCCATGGCAGAAATGACGACGCCGGCTCCGCTTAAAAGCGGGGCCGGCGAGATTTTCGACAGGATCGTGAAGGTCCTGAACGCGATCGGTTCGCTCTGGATTCTGGCGCTTCTGATCCTGATCAACGCCGACGTGTTCGGCCGGAACGTGCTCAACGATCCCATTGCGGGCGTGATCGAGATGATCGAGATCTCGATGATCGCGATCGTGTTCCTTCAACTGGGAGACGCCACGCGCGTCGGCCGTCTGACCCGGTCCGACGGCCTGTTCGCGCTCATCCTGCAGCGCAGGCCGAAGATCGGTCACGCAATGGCGGCGTTCTTCGATTTTCTCGGCGCGCTGTTCATGTTCTTCATTCTCTACGGCTCATGGCCGGGCTTCGCCGAGGCGTGGCGGCTGAACGACTATGTCGGCAACGAGGGCGTCTTCACGGCGCCGAAGTGGCTGATGCTGTTCATCCTGCTGCTCGGCTCGTTCATCACGATGCTGCTCTTCCTCGGGTTCGTCTACCGGCACCTGTCCCTGTTCACGGGTAAGGGTGACCGGCCGTGACTCCCTTTGAAATCGGTATCGGCTCGGTCCTTCTGATCGTCCTCCTGATCTATACCGGGCTCTACATCACGGTAGCGCTCGGGCTGGTTTCGTTTCTCGGCGTCTGGATCATGCGCGGCGACATCCAGATGCCCATCAACCTGCTGGCCATCGCCGCGGCGGATACGGTTTCGCACCAGGTGTTCGTCACCGTGCCGCTGTTCGCGATGATGGGGCTGATCGTCTAGAAGGCCGGGCTGGGGAACGACGTCTACCAGGTCGCGAATTTCGTCTTCTACAAGGTGAAGGGCGGACTCGGTATCGCAACGGTCGCCGCAAACGCCGTCTTCGCCGCAATCACCGGCTCGTCGATCGCCTCGGCCTCCGTCTTCGCGCGGATCTCGGTGCCGGAAATGAGGTCCTTCGGCTACACCAAGCGGTTTTCCGTCGGTGTCGTCGCCGGGTCGTCCGTTCTCGGCATGATAATTCCGCCGAGCGCGATGCTGATCATCTACGCCATCACGTCGGACCAATCGATCGGCCAGCTTTTCCTCGCCGGCGTCATTCCCGGCGTTCTTCTCGCCATCGCCTACGCCGTGGCAATCGTGATCATGGCCCGGCTGTGGCCGAATTTCGTCGGCGGCCACGGCATCGTCGAGACCGAGGCGCCCGACGGCTGGGCGCACCTGACGTACAGGGACGTGACGGTGAAACTGCTTCCCGTCATCCTTCTCGTGCTCGTGGTCCTCGGCGGTATCTACGGGGGAATCGTGACGCCGGTCGAGGCCGGCGCAGCGGGCTCCCTGGTCGCGCTTCTGATCGCCATCGTGCGACGAACGATGAGCTGGTCCGACTTCTGGGACTGTCTCGTCGAGACCGGCCATATTAACGCGTCGATCCTGTTCCTGATCGTCGCCGCATCGATGTACAGCCGCATGCTGGGCGTCGCGGGCCTCCCGACCGAATTCGAGGCGTGGCTCAACGGCCAGGGCCTCGGGATCGTCGGTCTGATGGTGATCTATGTCGTCCTGCTGATCCTGCTCGGCACCATTATCGACACGGCGTCGATCATCCTCATCGTTGCGCCGCTGTTCCTGCCGACGGTCGAGAACCTGGGGCTGGATCTGGTCTGGTTCGGGATCATCACCGTCATTGGCGCCGAGATCGGCCTTCTGACGCCGCCGCTCGGCATCTCGTACTTCGTCATCAAGTCGACGTTGAACGATCCCGAGATCAAGCTGTCGGACATTTTCGCCGGCGCGTTCCCGTTCGCGGTGATCATGCTGCTGGTGCTTATCGTCCTGATCGCCTGGCCGGAGCTGAGCCTCGCGTTGATCTAGGCAGGTTGCCTCAAGTATTCTTTCCCAAAGTCGCGTCAAGGAGAGCGTCATGCGCAATCTTACCGAGGAAAATACGACCGACGTCGTTCTGAACGCGTGGTCGAAGAACCCGAATGCCCGTCAGAAGGAAGTGCTCGAGGCGATGATCCGCCACCTGCACGACTTCGTCCGCGAGGTCCAGCTGACGGAGGACGAGTGGGCCGCGGCGATCACCTATCTGCATCGCTGCGCCGATATTTCGTCGCCGGAGCGCAGCGAGTTCATCCTGACGTCCGACGTCCTCGGCGTTTCCTCGCTCGTCGATACGATCAATAACCGCCGCCCCGAGGGGGCGACCGAAAATTCGGTGCTGGGCCCGTTCTATATCGCCGAAAAGGGCGATCTGGGCGAGGTTCGTGAGATCGCGCCCGGTGGCGATCTTATCGGCGAACGCAACAAGGACGGAGAGCCGAGCTACGTTCACGGGATCGTTCGGGATCGCGCCGGCAATCCGATCAAGGGCGCCAAGATCGACTTCTGGCAGAACGCGCCGAACGGTCTTTACGACGTCCAGGAGCCGGAGAAAGGCTACAACCTGCGCTGCCGCATCGTGACCGGCGCGGACGGCCGCTTCGCCTTCACGACGACGAAGCCATTGCCCTACACGATCCCGCTGGACGGCCCGGTCGGCGATTTGATGCAGGGCGCGGAGCGCAACGTCTGGCGGCCTGCGCACCTGCACATCCGGATCGAGGCGCCGGGTTACGAGACGCTGACCACCGAACTGTTCATCGACGGCGATACCTATCTCGACGACGACGCGGTGTTCGGCGTGAAGGACTCGCTCGTGCTGAAGTGGGAAGCGAACGACTCCCAGGCCGAGGCCGAAAAGGTCGGCCTCTGGGCACCGTTCTACGATATCGAGCAGGATATCGTCCTCGAGCCGCTGGCGGCGGCCCAGGCGGCGGAGTAGTGCACGGCGTCAGCGTCCGCCAGGAGATCATCGACCGCGTTCTGGCGCGCCGCGGTCGCCACCACCTGTTCGACTCGCTCGATCCCGCGACGACGGCATTCGTGGTCATCGACATGCAGAACATGTTCTGCGAGGAGGGCGCCCCCTCCGAGGTTCCGGTCGCCCGCGAGATCTGCGAGCCGATCAACCGCCTGGCGGCGGAACTCCGGGAACTCGGCGGCCTCGTGATCTGGATCACCAGCGCAACGAGCTATGCGAACGGCAAGAGCGACTGGGAACACTTCATCCGGAATTTCGTCGCGGAGGAGGTCCAGGAGCGCACCGTAAAGGCGCTGGAGCCCGGCGGCCACGGCGAACAGATCTGGCACGAACTCGACGTCCGGGACGGCGATCTCCGTATTCGCAAGAACCGCTATTCGGCGCTGACACCGGGCGCGTCGATGCTGCAGAGCGCGCTGTCGAGCCATGGCATCCGGACCGTGCTGATCGGCGGCACGAAGACCAACATCTGCTGCGAAAGCACGGCGCGCGACGCGATGATGCTCGATTTCAACGTCGTCATGGTCGAGGACTGCAACGCCGCCATTTCCGACGACGAGCACCGGGCTGCGCTGGAGAACGTCATCCAGCAGTTCGGCGACGTCATGACCGCCGACGAGACGATCGCCGTTCTCAAGAACCGGCCGAACTGACGCCGTGAGCGACCGGCTCGAACACCAGCACCGGCTGGAGCGTTTTCTCTTTCGCGAGGCCCGTCTCCTCGACGAACGCCGGTTCGAGGAATGGCAGGCGCTGTTCGCCGACGACGGAATCTACTGGATCCCCGCGACGCCGGGCCAGACCGACCCCGTCGGCGAGGTTTCGATCGCCTATGAGAACAGCCAGCTTCTTGACGTGCGCGTCCGCCGCCTGATGCACGAGGAGAACTATGCTGACCAGCCGCCGGCGCGGACCCGGCGCGTCATCGGCAACGTCACGTTCGAGGACGAGGCGCCCCTGACGGTCCGGTCGAACTTCACGCTGGTCGATTTCCAGGGAGACGAGCAGCGCGTCTTTGCCGGCGAATACGTGCACGATCTCGTGCCGGCGGGCGACGGGTTCCGGATCTCCCTCAAGCGCGTGAACCTGTTGAACTGCGATGCGCCGATGGGCGCCATCGTGGTTCCGTTCTGAAGAGGACGACCGGAGCATGGCGGACGGAGCGGCGGTCGTCGTCGGTGCGGGCGACGCGCTCGGCGGCGCGATCGCGCGTCGTTTTGCGAAGGAGGGGCTGATCGCAGTGCCGTCGAGGCGCAAGATCAAACCGCTCGGCGAGCTGGTCGCGGCGATCGAGGCCGAGGGGAACCGGGCGGAAGGATTGCCGTGCGACGCCCGCAGCGAAGACGACGTAGTCGCACTGTTCGACCGGGTCGAGGCCGAAATCGCGCCCGTCGAAGTATGCATCTTCAATACCGGCGCGCAGCATCGCGCGCCGATCGAGGAGATGACGGCGCGAATCTACCGCCAGGTCTGGGAAAGCGCGGCGTTCGCCGGTTTCCTGGTGGGGCGGGAAGCCGCGCGCCGGATGCAGCCGCGCGGGCGCGGGACGATCCTGTTTACCGGCGCGACGGCCAGCGTGCGGGGCGGGGCGGACTTTGCCGCGTTCGCCGGTGCGAAGCATGCCCTGCGGGCCTTGGCGCAGTCGATGGCGCGGGAGCTGGGGCCCGGCGGCATCCACGTCGGCCATATCGTGATCGACGGAATGATCGCGTCCGAGGCGGTCCGCGAGAAATTCCCAGACGCCGCAGCAGCGCTGCCGCCTGACGGCATGCTGGATCCGGACCATATCGCCGATGCCTACTGGGCGATGCACGCCCAGCCCCGCGATGCCTGGACCTTCGAGAGCGATCTCAGGCCCTACAGCGAAAAATGGTAGGATTTCCGCCATCCGAAAGCGTCCGAAAAGCGTATTTAATACTGTTTCAAGCCGCTGACATCCGCGGGCAATCGGGTATTATCCCGTCAAGAACAATCAATCGAACGATTCGCAAGGAGGTAACAATGAAGCACGTACGCAATCTTACGGCCGGTCTTGTCGGCCTCGCGACGGCGGCCCTGATCGCCGGCCCGGCGGTTTCCGCCGACAAGGACTATGTCCTGAACACCGCCTCGACCGGCGGCACCTACCATCCCGTCGGCACCGCCATCGCGACGCTGACCAAGATCAAGCTCCTCCCGAAGGAGAAGTTCAGCCTGACCGCCGTCAACTCGGCCGGTTCCGGCGCGAACGTCCAGGCGCTCGGCGCGAATACCGCGCAGTTCGCAATCCTGCAGGGCCTGTTCGGCTCCTATGCCGCGACCGGAACCGGTCCGGTTTCGAGCCCGCAGAAGAACGTGCGGTCGGTCACGATGCTGTGGCAGAACGTCGAGCAGTTCGTGCTCGCGAACAAGTACGTTAAGTCCGGCACGATGTCCGACATGGTCGCCCTCAAGGGCATGTCGATGGGCATGGGCAAGAAGAACTCCGGCACCATCGGCTCCAACCGGGTTCTGATGAAGGGCCTCGGCATCGACATCGAGAAGGACTACAAGCTGGTCGATGCGGGCTTCGGTCCGACGGCCGACGCGCTGGCGGACGGCCGTGCGGTCGGCGCCGGCCTCGGCGCAGGCCCGCCCACCGGCGCGGTCACCAAGCTGATGGCGGCCAACGGCGACAAGTTCACCATCCTCGACGTGACGCCCGAAGAAGGCAAGAAGATGGACGGCGGCCGCAACCTGTGGGTTCCCTACACGATCCCGGCCGGCACCTATCCGGGCCAGAAGAAGGACGTGCACACGATCGCGCAGCCGAACTTCCTCGCGGTCAACGCCGACGTTTCGGAAGAGCATGTCTACAAGCTGACCAAGGCGATCTACGAAAACCTCCCGTTCCTGCAGGCGATCCACAAGGCGACCAAGGCCATGAACATCAAGGCAGCCATGGCCGGCCTCCCGGTACCGCTGCACCCGGGCGCCGCCAAGTACTACAAGGAAGTCGGGCTCGAGATCCCGGCGCACCTGATGGCGAAGTAATCGGCCCGCGGCCGTTTGCCTTCGCAGGCCATTGAAGACGGCGGCTGCTGACACGCAGCCGCCGTTTTTTCTTCCAGCGGAATTCCCTCATGAGTACAGACACGCGTCCTTCCGAGACGGATGTAGTCGAGGCAGGAGGTCCCGAGACGATCCGGGACCGGATCTTCGATATCCAAAACGCGTGCGCCCGGCCGTTCGGCGAGGGGTTGCTGACATGGGCCGTCGTCGCGTTCGGCCTCTGGCATATCGCGACGAACCTCGTCCTGTCCGAGCCCGGCCACTGGCAGAACTGCATCCATTTCGGCGGCTTCGCGTTTCTGGCCGCGATTTCGGCATCGCTTTTCGGGAAAAACGCCGACCGCGGCTGGATGATCGCAGCCGATGTCGTCTACGGTCTCGTCGTGGCGGCGTCCGCAGCCTGGATCGCCTGGGTCGAAAATGACGTCTACGCGCGCACCCTCGCGAAGACCGGGCAGGTCTGGCAGTTCACGCTGCTCGACTGGATCGCCGGGATCGTCGTGATCCTCGCGGCGATCGACCTGACGCGACGTCTCACGGGCTGGATCATTCCCGTCCTGATCATCACGGCGATGTCCTACATTCTCTTCCTCGGCGAGTGGATGCCGGGCGCCTTCCGCGCCGCCAGCCTGCCCATGAGTGACGTGCTGTTCCGGTCCATGTACAACGACGAGGGCATGTTCGGGATCATCACCACGATCTCGTCGGCCAATATCGCGCTGTTCATGATCTTCGGGGCGTTCCTCGTCGTCTCCGGCGCATCCGATTTCGTTATCGAGTTCGCGAAGATCGTCGCCGGGCGGTTCCGCGGCGGCTCCGCCTTCGTCGCCGTCCTTGCATCCGCGCTCACCGGGACGATCTCCGGCTCCGCCGTCGCAAACACCGCGTCGACCGGCGTCATCACGATTCCGCTGATGAAGGCGAACGGCTTCCGGCCGATATTCGCCGCCGGCGTCGAGGCGTCCGCCTCGACCGGCGGCCAGATCATGCCGCCGATCATGGGCGCCGGCGCCTTCGTCATGGTCTCCTATACCGGGATCGACTACGGCACGATCGTTCTCTATTCGATCGTGCCGGCGATCATGTATTTCCTGTCGATCGCCTTCATCGTCCGCATCGAGGCGATGAAGCGGGGCATCGGCATCGAGCACGCGAACGACGTCGACCGCCAGAAGCTGATGGCCGGCGCGCTCAACTTCGTTTTGCCCCTGGGCGTCATGACGTGGATGCTGGTCTCCGGCAGAACGCCGAGCTACGCCGCGTGCCTCGCCATCGGCACGCTGATCGTCACGAGCTGGTTTACGCCGAACAAGATGACGCCCAAGAAGATCGGCGAAGCGCTCGCCCTAGGCGTCAAGACGTCGATCATGACGGCGGTGCTGCTGGTCGCCGTCGGGCTGATCAACAACGCGGTGACGACGTCGGGCGTTGCCAACTCGTTCGCGCTGATGATCGCGCAATGGTCGCAGGGTTCGCTGATCATCGCGCTGGTCCTGATCGCGCTCGCGTCGCTGGTCCTCGGCATGGGGCTGCCTGTGACGGCGGCCTATATCGTCCTTGCGATCCTGTCGGCGCCCGCGCTGGCCGGCATGCTGGCCGACGGCATGATCGTCGATCAGCTCGTCGCCGGCATCACCGACCCCGTCAAGGCGGCGATGTTTGCGCTGGTGGACTCTCCCCACGTCGCCAAGATCGCAACCGGGATGACGCCGGAGGAGGCGCAGGCGCTGGTCAGTTCGATGCCGTTCGAGCTTGCCGTCGTCGTCCGTCCGGCGATGGTCGATGCGGCGACGATGACGACGTTCCTGCTGACGGCGCACCTGATCATCTTCTGGCTGAGCCAGGATTCGAACGTGACGCCGCCCGTCTGCCTTGCGGCGTTCACGGCAGCCGGAATCGCCGGCTCGAAGCCGATGGCGACCGGGTTCGAAAGCTGGAAGATCGCGAAGGGGCTCTATATCGTGCCGCTGGTGTTCGCCTATACGCCCATGATCGGCGGGACCTTGACCGAGGTCGTCCAGATCGGGTTCTTCAGCCTGTTCGGGATCTATTCGTTCAACGCGACGGTTCAGCGCTACTCCGAGGGGCGCATGCCGATATGGCTCTATCCGGTCATCCTGGGCGGCGGGGCGCTGGCGTTCTGGCCGATGCACCTGATCGCGAACCTTGCGGGCGCCGCCATCGTCTGCGGATGCATCGTCTTTACCTCGAGGCTGGGCGACGGCGCGAAGGCGCGCACCTAACCCGGTTTTCCGCCGTCAGTTCGCATCCTTTTTGAGACGCGCGATGATGTCGTTGCGATAATGGACGGGCACGCCGAGCGCGAGGGCGCGTCGGAAGGCAGCTTTCGAGAGGCCGGCCTGTCCCGTCGCCTCGTAAGCGGCGCCGAGGTGGTATTGCACGCCGCCGTCGTTCGGGATCGCCTTTGCGACGCGGACCAGCATGTCGATCGCCGCCTTCGAATTGCCGCCCTTGTGGAGCATCCAGCCCCAGGTGTCGGCGATTGCCGGGACCCGCGGGGCGATATCGACGGCGCGTTTCATCAGTTCCTGGGCCCGTGCGACCGGTTCGCCGAGATCGAGCGACACGAGCGCCGCGTTTGACAGCCCCATGGCACTGTCGGGATAGCGGGCGATGAGTCGCGAGAATAGTTCCTGTGCGTCGCGCAGCTTGCCCTCCGAATAGGACAGGCTGGCGACGCCGAGGAGGAGCCGCGGGTCGGTCGGGTTGGCCGCGAGTCCCTCGCGCAAGACCTTGACCATTTCCGCATCGCCGGCGTCGTCATGGGCGAGGTCGGCAAGGAGCTGCCAGGCACTGGGGTTCTGCGGGTTATGGGTCACCGACAGCCGCATGGCCTTTCGGGCGTCGGCGATTTTCTTGTCGCCGCGCAGGATCAGCGCTTTCTGGAAATGGGCCCGGGCAAGGGTCCGGTCCTGCGCGATCAGCTTATCGAGCAGCGTCAGCGCGTCTTTCTTGCGACCAGTGGCCGAAGGCCTTCGATAAAAAGAAGCGCTGAGGCAGCATCGAGGTCGTCGCGCCGCTCCTGATCATGCGTGGGGTCTTCAAGACCACGCGGACCGTCGTCAAGGCGGCCCCGACAACGAACTGAGGCCTACAGAAACGCCGATTTCAGCACGTGGCCGATGCCCCAGGCGATGGCGGCGGCGATGAGGCCGATGGCGAGGGTCTCCAGCCCGGACCGCCACCAGGCCTGTGTCGACCACTGGCTCTTGGCTGACCCGATGCCGAAGAAGACCCCTGCCGTGAGGACGATGGCCGTCTCGAAGGCGTAGGGGTAGGGGAACATGAAGGGCAGCAGGGGTGCGAGACCGCACAGGATGAAGGCGGCGAACGTGCACAGACCGGATTTGACGGGGCTGCGGAACGTGGCGGGCATGCCGTATTCCTCGACCATCATCGTCTCGACCCAGCGGTCCTTGTCGGCGGTGATGACGTCTACGACCCGGTCGAGATCTTCGCCCTCGAAGCCCTTGGCGCGGAAGATTTCCCGGATTTCCAGCCGTTCGCTCTCCGGAATTCGCTCCACCTGGCGCTCCTCGTAGGCGCGGTGACGCCGGTAGTCGTCGAGTTCCGCCTTGGTGCCGCTGTAATTGCTCGCCGCCATGGAGAATCCGTCGGCGATGATGTTGGCGGCGCCCAGGATCAGGATCACCCGCGTCGAAAGCTCGGCGCCGACGACGCCCGCGACGATCGCGAACGTCGTGATCGCGCCGTCGATGCCCCCATAGACCCAGTCACGCAGGTAGGAGCTTTTCGGCCCTTCCTCGATCCTCTCTCGAATGGCCAGCGGATGATGGGAATGTTCCATGGCCAACTTTTAGGGTCGAACAGGCGTTTTGTCGAACGCGAACCGGGGCGAACGAAAAAATTTCCGCGGCGATAGTTTGCCACTGGCGTAAGCATCCGACCGGCCCTATCTGAGCTACGTTTTTCTGGAGTGATCCGCTTGGGAAAAGCGCTTTCCGGCCGCTTCCGCGATTCGTCGCGCCGGCGCGGCCTCGCGGTCGAGAGACCGTTCCGGCCTTGTCTCCCCAACTGACCGCAATAGCGGCCGGGTCGCCTCGGATTTTCCCGTCATGATCGCGGGAACATCGGTCCGCACGGTACTGGTCGCAGTGAAGGATCGTTCCGTCGCCGCCTCCGTGTCGGAGGTGCTGGGCCGGTACGGATATGCGGTGAAGGCCGTCCACGATAGCGCGGCTCTTTCCGACGCGCGGCGGTCGCATTTCGACTGTGTCGCGATCGACAGCAATTTCTGCGATGCCGGGCTGGCGGGTACCGTCCGCGAGCTGATTTCCGACCGCGCCGACATGAAGGTCGTCGTTCTCGCCCGTACGCCCTGCGTGTCGGGCGCCGCCGAGGCATTCGCCGCCGGGGCAGGGGATTACGTCGCCTGGACCGCGCCGCCGGAGACCATACCTGCCGCCTTCGACCGGGTTTTCCGGCACGACGCCGGCGACGACACGCCGGTACCCCCGCGGAACGGCAACCGGGAAATCGGGCTTATCGGCATGTCGCCGCGGATGGTGGAGGTCTACAAGGTCGTCGCCCGCGTTGCCAATCTGGCCTCGACCGTCCTGATCACCGGCGAGACGGGCTCCGGCAAGGAGCAGATCGCCAGGGCCATTCACGGCAACAGCCAGCGCGCTGCCGAACCCTTCATCGCCATCGACTGCGCGTCGGTTCCCGAGGGCCTGTTCGAATCCGAGTTTTTCGGCCACGAAAAGGGATCCTTCACCGGCGCGCACGCGGTGCGTAAAGGCGTCCTCGAAGCGGCGGGCCAGGGCACCTGTTTTCTCGATGAAATCGGAGAGTTGCCCCTGCATCTGCAGGCGAAGTTGCTGCGCGCGCTCCAGGAAAAGACGGTCCGCCGCGTCGGCAGCTCCCAGGCGATCCCAATTGCCGCGCGCATCATCTGCGCGACCAATCGCGATCTCGCGGATTTCGTCCATCGCGGCACCTTTCGCGAAGATCTCTACTACCGTCTCAACGTCGTGCCGATCCACCTGCCGCCCTTGCGGGACAGGCCGGACGATATCCGGGCCCTGATCGAGCATTTCGTGGAGCGTTTTTCGGCGGGGCGAGACCTGCCGTGCCGGGTGGCGCCCGATGCGTTGCATATCCTGCTGCGCTATCCGTGGCCCGGCAACGTCCGCCAGCTGGAGAACGTGATGGAGCGCACCGTCGCGCTGACGCCCTATCCCGTCATCCTGCCGGAAGACCTCCCGGCGGAAATAGCCGAAGCGAGCCGGATAGCCGAGCAGATCGGATTGTCTCAAAGCGCCGAAAAGGCGCCGCCGGTCGCGCTGCGCGAACTGAACCGGCGGCATATCGAGGCCGTACTGGAGAAAACCGGCGGCAACAAGCTGCGGGCCGCCCAGATGCTGGGTATCGATCGCCGCACCCTTTACCGAATTCTAGAAAGGTCGAAGACCTCGAATGAGTCCCCACCGCATCCGTAGTTTCGCGTTCGCGAGCCTCTTTCTCATCGCCCTTCCAGCCTGTACCGCCCATTACAGCGACGACGCGGAACGCCGCGGGATCGTCAAGCGGCTGTACGGATCAACGCTCCAGGTGATGGTGTCCCAGCCGGACGGTATTCGCCGCGCCGGATCGGGGGTGGTAATCGACCGGGACGAGACGACCGGAGAGGTCACCTTCATCACCGCCGGTCACGTGCTCACCGATCGCAAGGACCTGGTCATCAGCGTGGTCGGGAAATTCCGGAAAAAGAGCTATCCGGCGACGTTGATCGCGTTCAGCGAAAAGGACGATCTCGCCGTCCTCAAGTCCGTCGGCCCGGCCGTCAAACCCGTCGGGCTGGGCAACGCCGCCGAGCTGGGCGAAGAGGTTTGGGTCGTTTCCTATCCCTGGGGGCGGCGTCGAACGCTGGTTACCGGAATCGTCAGCCAGGTCGACTGGCCCGACAGCGCAACCGGACGTCCCGACGTGCCGTTTGCCGGTCCGTTACGTCTGATCGATGCAACCGTCGGCTACGGGACCAGCGGGGGCGGGGTTTTCCAGTACGGTACCGGCAGGCTCCTCGGCATCGTGCGCGGATACAGGACGGTGACGATCCCTCTTCCGGGGACCGGGCAGGCGCCGATTAAGCTGCCGATCGCGGGCGAGACCACCGTTGTGCCCGTCTCGGTCATCCGGGAATTCCTGCGCGTATCGGGGATCGGCGAACCTCTCCACAAACCGGAGCCGGAAATCCAGCCCCAGGCGGAATAACGCGCCGGCGGGATCGGCGGGCGCGAGCCGAAGCCGCGCGCCCGCCGCCCCGTCATGGTCGGCCGTCAGTTCTTCGGCCGCCCAATCTCCGTTGCGACTTTGTCGGCGTCGCGCTGTTCGAAAGTAACAGTGACTTCCTGTCCTGCTGTGAGCCCTTCCAGGCTCACTTCTTCCGAGATCGTGAACGTCGCGCCGTTATCGAGCGTGAGCGTCTGGGCTTCGCGGTCGATTTCCAGCACGCGGCCGGAGATTTCTTCCGCGGCGGCGCAGGTGGCGCTGAGCGCGATCGCCGCGGCGGCGATGGCGGATATCAGGGAGTATTTCATCGGTCTTCCTTCTGGGTAGGTATCCGGTGTCGGACACGTGTTCCTGAGTGCAAATTTCATGCCAAATCAGTTCTGTCTAACAAGCTGAAATAATTGAAGAAATTAACCCCTGTGTTTCCTACCATCAGCGCAATGTGGCGTTCTGCTTCAGACTGCGTGAGCCTTTCGCGGAACGGCGAAGGCCGCCGAGGGACTCAAAGGAAACGGCCGCAGCTGGGAAGGGCTGCGGCCGTTTGTCAGGGGGCTGGAGGGATAACGGGGGTTTCGGGTTTATCCCTCCGCGCACCGGAACCGGTTAGCGGTTCGGGTCAACCTTCTGGATGCTGTGCGCCTTGTCTTCCTGGGACTCGCCGCCGCGCTCAAAAGTGACCTTCACTTCGTCACCCGGCTTCAGGCCTTCGAGGGCGGTCGAGTTGCCGACGGAGTAGAAGTTACCGTCGGTGAGCGTGATGGACCAGCTGTTCTTTTCCTTGATCTTGCCCTGAATTTCTTCGGCAATGGCATAGCCGGAAACGGCCAGGAAGGGAAGAACGACGACAGCGGCAATAATTTTCTTCATCGGTAAGTACCTTTCGCGTCGAACTGAGAAGCGGCTATCCGCGACGCTGTAGATCAGCCAAACACATGTATTGCAAACGGCGTGCCAACTACGGAGCGCCAATAAACTGCTGAAAATATTGGATAAAAAATTGCGCCTTCGGCCGGAGAGACCGCAGCGTGTGACTCGGTGCCACAGTCCGCCGTGTGCGCTGTGCGGATTTACGCAGGCTGGATCATGATTGCGGCGCGGCCTGTGACCTGGCCGTTCTCGACCCGCTCGTGCAATGCCTCGGCGCCCGCCATGTCGGCCGTCTCCGTCACCAGCGGCCAGAACTCGCCGCGGCCGCACAACTCGAGGCTTTCGATGACCTCCTGGCGCGTCGCGTAGCGGCTGCCCATCAGGACGAGTTCCTTTTCGAGCATTGCATGGGCGTTGCTTTCGAAGACATGGCCCGACCCGCCCAGCGTCACCATGCGCCCGCCGCGGCCGAGGCCGCCCACTGCCGCTTCCAGCGTCTCCTTGGACGAGACGAAATCGATCGCGACGTCGACGCCGCCGCCCGTCAGGTCCAGAAGCGCCTCGACCGCGTCTCCGTTGTGCGGGTTGACGCAGTGATCCGCACCCGCGCTACGGCACGCGTCGAACTTGTCGGCCGCGATATCGACCGCGATCACCTCTGCATGGGCCCATTTCGCGAGCATCAGCATGTGAATGCCGAGGCCGCCGCCCGCGCCGAAGACGGCGACCTTCTCGCCCGGCCTGACGCCCGCATGGCGGATCACCTTCACCGGCGTGGCGATCGCGTCGGTGATGACGCCGATCTCCGCGGGGTGGGTCTTCCAGTCGAGGGACTCCGGCAACGGCAGGAAATTCTCGGCCGGAAGTTTCATGTACTCGGCATAGCCGCCGTCGCAGGCGCGCCCGATATAACCCCCGAAGTTCTCGCACAGCGTCTCGCGGTCGATGCGGCACCATTTGCAGTGCCCGCAGGTGAGATAGAAGTAAGCCGTAACCGGGTCGCCCACGCGGACGTTCTTCACGCCGTCACCCACCGCCTCGATCACCCCGGTTATTTCGTGGCCGATGATGCGGGGATAGTCGACCTTTGCGCGCCCCGCCTTGACGTGCTGGATCGTCAGCCCGGCGCCGCAGGCGATGACTTTGGCGACGGCCTCGCCGGGCCCCGGAACCGGATCGGGCACGTCTTCCAACGAAAACGGCTCTCCCGGACCTTTAAGAACGAGGGATTTCATATTGTTTTCCTTATATAAATGCGGTTCCGCCATCGACAAGAAGGCATTGTCCCGTCATGAAGCCTGCCGCCGGCGAAGCGAGGAACAGGACGGTGCCGACCAGGTCGTACGCCGTCTCCACCCGCTTGATCTTCTGGGCGTTGAGGCTCGCCTGAATGCCTGCATCGGTGCGCCCGTTGTAGGGCACTTCGGTTTCGGTCAGGCCCGGCAGGATGGCGTTCGCGGTTATGCCGTCGGCGCCCAGCTCGGTCGCCATGCAGCGGGTCATGCCGACCACGGCCGCTTTGGAGGTGACGTAGTGCATCATGAACGGAACGCCCGTCGGCACGGTCGAGGACGAGACGTTGATGATGCGGCCGTAACCGCCCGCGCGCATGTACGGTATGACCGTCTTCGCACAGATCCAGGAGCCGATCACGTTGACGTCCAGCATCCTGGTCCA
Organism: Alphaproteobacteria bacterium; assembly: GCA_038133505.1. GTDB lineage: Bacteria > Pseudomonadota > Alphaproteobacteria > MPNO01 > UBA830 > JAYQUR01. Next base: position 8,931 of record JAYPTI010000023.1, on the reverse strand, counting down.
GTCGTCGCGCGGCAGGTCCTCGAACGGTGCGCGGTTGAGGGCCGCGAAAATGGCGGCGTTGTTCACCAGGATGTCGATCCGGCCGAACTCCTCCACGGCGCGGGCGACCATCTCGGCGACCGACTCTTCAGACGTCACGTCCGTCTGGTGCGCCAGCGCCCGGCCGCCCTCGGCCTTGATTTCCGCGGCGACGCTGGAGGCGTTCTGGCCGTTGATCTCCGCGATGACGGGAATGGCGCCATGGGCGGCGAAATGCTTCGCATAGGCGCGCCCGATCCCGCCGCCGGCACCGGTGACGATGACGACGCGGCCCTCGACGCTGTTGGACGGGTCCGGCGGGGGAAGCTCGGCGGCGCTCATTGCGCGATGTCCGTGACTTCGAGGACGACCGCCATCGCGCTGTCGCCGGCGGCGCAGCCGGTGAACAGCCCGTAGCCGCCGCCCTTGACGACCAGCTCCTCGATCAGCTCGCATACCGCCCTCAGGCCGGTCGGGCCCTGCGGATGGCCCCAGATCAGCGAACAGCCGTAGTTGTTCATCTTTTCGACGTCGTAGCCCGTCTCGCGGCAGAACACGATGTCGTTCACGGCGAACGGGTTGTGCGTCTTCACCGCTGCGACGTCGTCGAGCGTGATGCCGGCGTCGGCCAGCGCCTTCTGCGCGGCGGGGATGGGCGCGTGCGGCATGTAGCCCTTGTCGGTCCGCGCCTGGCCGAAACCGGCGAGCCGGATCTCGATGCCCGTGTCGCCCGCGATCTCCCGCGCGCGCTGGCGGTTCGTGACGATCATGCCGGTATTGCCGTCCGCCGGGTGGGTCTGGCTGCCGAACGTCACGGTGCCGTCCCCGAGGACGGGCTTGAGCTTGTCCAGCCCGTCGCGCGTGGTCTCGAACACGCCCTCGTCGCCCGACATGGTTGCGACCGTCCGGCGGAAGCGCGCGTCCGGCACCTCGAACGGCAGGCGCATGTAGCGCTTCTGGAATGCATGATCGTCCGCGGTTGCATCGCAATACTGCTCGTAGCGCCGGGCGACGACATCGTGCTGCTCGTCGGTCGTGATCTGCCACTTGCGCGCGACGTTCTCCGCCGTGTCGATCATGGCGTTCCGCGCATGCGGATCGTCGCTGAAATTATCCAGCACCCAATTCTCGGAAATGGAGGTTCCGCCGGGCCCCGTCGGGTTGGGATAGATCAGCGTCGGGCCGTTCGACGTGCGGTCGGTTGCGACGATCAGCGCGTTTTCGGCCGTGCCGTCGGCGATCTCCTGCGAGGCGGTCTGCAGGCAGCGCGCCGAGGTGGCGCAGGCCTGCGTGACCGTCGGCCCCGTCACGGTATCGGCGCCCATCATGCCGGTCAGCCACGGCGTGCCGAAGAAAGAATGGTGTTGCGGAACGGTAATGCCGAGGATCGCGGTATCGAAACCCGTCGGATCGAGCTCCCGGCGCGCAAGCTCGTCCTTTGCGACGTGGGCGGCGAGCTGCACCGAATTCAGGTGGCTCAGCGTGCCCTGCCACTTGGCGAACGGCGTCGACCAGTAGCCGCCGTAGGGGATATAGGACTCGGTCATCCCGGCATTTCCTCTTATCGTTTGTTGCGGGGAGCTTGGCGCGCGCCGACTTGGCGGTCAAGCGGACCGGCTCGGGGGAGAGACCCTGCCGCGACGCATCGCCCCATGCGGCCGACGCCGTTGTTTCTGGGCAGGGGCCTTATTAGTCTGATCGGGTAATTCAGGGATACGGATCATGCCGACGATCGCAGCAACCGCTGCCGCAACGCCGAAAATCCTGCCGGGAGACCGTTTCGACGCAATCGTCGTCGGCGCGGGGTTCGCCGGCCTCTACATGCTCTACCGCCTGCGCCAGGCGGGGTTCAGCGCCCGCGTCTTCGAGGCGGCGCCCGACGTCGGCGGCACGTGGTACTGGAACCGCTATCCCGGCGCGCGCTGCGACATCGAAAGCATGCAGTATTCCTACCAGTTCGACGAGGCGCTCCAGCAGGAATGGGAGTGGAAGGAGCGCTATGCGGCGCAGCCGGAAATTCTGGCCTATATCCGCCACGTCGCCGAGCGCTACGACCTGAGGCCCGATATCCAGTTCGACACGCGAGTCGAGGCTGCGACCTTCGACGAGGAGGCCGACGAATGGGTCGTCGAGACCGACGCCGGCCAGACCGTCCGGGCGCGCTACTTCGTCATGGGCGTCGGGTGCCTGTCGACGACGATCACGCCGCATTTCGAAGGCTACGACGACTACGAAGGGCCGATCTATCACACCGGCCTGTGGCCGACCGACGGGGTCGACTTCACCGGCAAGCGCGTGGGCATCATCGGGACCGGCTCGTCCGCGATCCAGGCGATCCCGCTGATCGCCGAGGAGGCGGAGCGGCTCTATGTCTTCCAGCGGACGCCGAACTACGTCGTTCCGGCGCAGAACGTGCCTCTCGATCCCGAAAAGACGGCCGAACTGAAAGCCGACTACAAAGGCTTCCGCGCCCGCGCCAAGACGCGTCCGACCGCCTTCCTCTTCCCGTTCCACACCGATTCCGCGCTGTCGGTCTCCGCCGAGGAGCGCGACGCGCGTTTCGAGAGCCAGTGGAAGATCGGCGGCCTGCCGTTCCTCGGCGCGTTCGGCGACATCCTGACCAACGAGGAGTCGAACGAGACCGTCACCGAGTTCTGGAAGAAGAAGATCCGCGAGGTCGTGAAGGACCCCGAGACGGCCGAGAAGCTGACGCCCAAGGGCGACGTCTTCGGCTGCAAGCGCCTGTGTTCGGGCACGAACTACTACGAGACCTTCAACCGCGACAATGTCGAGCTCGTCGACGTCAGCGGCGCCGGGATCAAGCAATTCACCCGGAAAGGCCTGATCGCCGAGGGCGAGGAGTACGAACTCGACGCTATCATCTGCGCCACCGGGTTCGATGCGATGACCGGCAGCGTCACGCGCATCAGGATCGCGGGGCTGGGCGGGCAGACCATCCAGGAGAAGTGGGCCGGCGGGCCGGACAACTATCTCGGCATGACGGTCTCGGGCTTCCCCAACATGTTCAACATGGCGGGGCCGGGCAGCCCGTCGGTGCTGGCGACGATGGTCACCGCGGCCGAACAGCACGCGGAATGGATCAGCGGCTGCATGGAATGGATGCGCGAGAACGGCAAGACGCGCATCGACGCGAAGCGCGATGCCGAGCTCGGCTGGGTCGAGGAGGTCAACAAGGCGGCCGAAGGCTCGCTGCGCTCGACCTGCAACAGCTGGTACGTGGGATCGAACGTGCCCGGCAAGGCGCGCGTCTTCATGCCCTATATCGGCGGCTTTCCGTCCTACGTGGAGAAGTGCGAGGCGGAGGCGAAATCGGGATACGCCGGTTTCACGATTTCCGGCTGAGAAGGCCCGGTCAGTTCGCCTCGGAGCCCGGCGCGCGCATCGACCAGATCAGGCCCAGGAACAGCGCCTTCGCCCGCGGCAGCATCAGCAGGCACATCAGCAGACCGATCGACGGCCACAGCGTCATCGCCACCCATTCGGGCCACGGGTTCTCGCGTTCGACCAGCAGCACGATCGGCACCAGCAGGTGGCCGACGATCAGGATCGTCAGCCACGGCGCCGCGTCGTCCGAGCGGATATGGCCGAAGCCCTCGTCGCACTCGGCGCAGCGCTCCACCTGTTTCAGATAGGTCCGGAACAGGCGTCCCTTGCCGCAGTTCGGGCAATTGCCGGAAAGCGTGCGGGCGATGGCTGTGCCCAGCGGCGGGCGGGGGCGATAAGGCGATGGAGACGAAGACATGATCGGAGCCTGACGGAGCGTCGTTAGGAAACGGTTAGCGGGCGGACGCCGCTTCGGGAGACAGAAATACCTTCGGCGTGAGCCCGGGGCCAGGGGAATTCGGTGTATGGTGGCGGGCACCCCCCTCCCTGACCCTCCCCCTCAAGGGGGAGGGGACGTGAAACGCCGATTTTCGCAAGATCGGAATCCCCTCTCCCCATCGGGGAGAGGGTTAGGGAGTGGGGGGGCAAGCGGCTCCTCACCCCGCGAGCTGTTCCACCATCCCCTTGAGCGCCTTGTTCACTTCCGCTGCGCGATGGCGAGCGCGCTTGTTCTGGGGCGGCAGCTCCTCGTCGTAGAAGAAGTCGGGCAGCTCGTCGTCGGCCTCGGTGAAGCCGGCGGCCTTGTTGAAGTCCCATTCGAGCTGGAGCGCCTCGAGGCCGATTTTGCGGTAGAAGCTGCCGTCGAGATCGGTGCCGCAGGCCTTGTTGAGCGCGTCGACCATGAAGTCGAGCTGTACGTTGGTGACCGAGCGGCCGAACAGGCAGAGGCCGAGCGAGTCCGCGGCCGCGCACAGGATCTGGATGTCGAGGCTCGCATCCGTCAGTTCCTCGGTCGTCTTGCCGTCGCAGGCGAAACCCGGGATGTTGCCGGTGGTGTGGTCCGCACCCTGCGCGGTGACCATCATCGAGATGCCGGTGACCTCGATCACGCGGGGATCGTAGGCGCTGATTCCCTGCTTCTTGATCACGGGAACGCGCTTCACGTTGTAATGCTCGCCGACGCGCGCCGTGCCCTGGGCGAGGATCTTGCCGCGCTCGGTGCCGGTGCGCATGTCCTCGAGCGCCTTCGCCATGAACTCGTGATCGCCGAACTCGCCTTCGCCGGCCTCCATCAGGACGCCGAGCGTCGCGCCGAGCTCGATCGTGTCGATGCCGAGGTCGTTGGCGATGTTGTTGAGGTAGGCGACGTGGTCCGGGTCCTCGAGGCCGCAGTTGGTGCCGACGAGGCCGAGCGTCTCGTACTCCATCGGCGAACACATCTCCTTGCCGTCCTTGTCCGCGTAGACGTTGGAGCAGCGGATCATGCAGCCCGGCATGCAGGCGTGCGTGGTCTCGCCGCCGCGGGCGAGGTTCTGCTCGCGGATGAAGTCGCCGCCGAGGCGGAACGGCTGTTCCTTGGTGTCGATCAGCTGGCCGGCGGAGAAGTTCCGCGTCGGCAGGCCGCCGATATTGTTGGTGAAGTCGCCGACCATTGCCGTACCCAGGTCGCTGAACGCCTGGATCGCGGCGTCCGCGCCGAGCATCTTGCCGTAGTCGCGGACCGAGCCCATCAGCGCCTTGCGGTCGTGGAATTCCGGCATCTTGTCGCGATCGACGACGATCGCCTTGACCTTCTTCGAGCCCATGACGGCGCCGACGCCGCCGCGCGCCGCGATGCGGGTCGGACGGCCTTCGGGATCGGTGAACGAGATGCCCGCGACCAGCCCGCCGTATTCGCCGACCGGCCCGCAGATGCCGAGGCTGACCTTGTCGCCGAATTTCTCGAACAGCTTCTCCGCGGTCTCCATCGTGCCCTGGCCGAGATAGGGCGAGCCGTCGTGCCACTCGATCTCGCCGCCCTTCTTGATGTGCATCACCGTCCAGTCGGCGCACTGGCCGTAGAGGTTGAAGCCCGAAATGCCGAGCTGGCCCATGGCGAACGCGAACGTGCCGCCGGAGTTGGCTTCCTTGATGCCGCCGGTCAGCGGGCTCTTGCAGCCGACGCTGAGACGGTTGGCGTTGGAGAAGTTCGAGCCCGCGAACGGCCCGGCCGAGAAGATCAGCGGATTTTCCGGCCCCATCGGGTCGACATTCGCCGCATTCCGGTCGAGCAGCGTCTTGGCGATCAGGTACCGGCCGGCCCGGACGACGTCCTCGCCGTCAAGCTCCTCGGTCTTCACCGAGCGGTCGCTGAGATCGATGTGCATGTATGTGCGCATGGGGCCGTTCCTGTCCGTTTGAGGTGGTGCGTTATATACGGCGGATTATAACGGTTGCGCGGCGGGTTCGCTACCGAACGTTCGTATCCCCCGTCACCGAATCCAGCGCCGCTTCGAGGTTCTTCACCGTGCGGTCGATGTTGTGCAGCTTGTCGAGGCCGAACAGGCCGACGCGGAAGGTGCGGAAATCGGCGGGCTCGTCGCACATCAGCGGCACGCCGGCGGCGGTCTGGAGGCCGGCCTTGACGAATTTCGAGCCGTTGTGGACGTCGGCGTCGTCGGTGTAGCTGACCACCACGCCCGGCGCCTTGAAGCCGTCGGCCGCGAGGCTCTTGAAGCCGCGGCTCTCCAGCAGCTCGCGGACGCGGCTGCCGAGCTCGAGCTGTTCGCCGCACACCTTGTCGAAGCCGTACTCCTTGGTTTCCATCATGGCGCCGTGGAACTTGACGATGGCGTCGGTCGGCATGGTGGCGTGGTAGGCGTGCCCGCCGCCTTCGTAGGCTTCCATGATCTGCAGCCATTTCTTGAGATCGGCGGCGAAGCTGGTGCTCGTCGTGCCGTCGATGCGCTCGCGCGCGGTTTCGCCCATCATCACCAGCGCGGAGCAGGGGGAGGCGGACCAGCCCTTCTGCGGTGCGCTGATCAGGATGTCGACGCCGGTCGCAGCCATATCGACCCAGACGGTGCCGGAGGCGACGCAGTCGAGGACGAACAGCCCGCCGACGGCGTGGACCGCGTCCGCGACGCCCTGCATGTAGTCCTGCGGCAGGATCATGCCCGACGCGGTCTCGACGTGCGGCGCGAAGACGACGTCCGGCTTCTCCTTCTCGATGGCGGCGACGACCTCCTCGAGCGGCGCGGGGGCGAATGACGCCTGATGGCCGTCCTCGATGGGGCGGGCCTTGAGGACGATTTCCTCGGACGGGATGCCGCCGGCCTCGAAGATCTGCGTCCAGCGGTAGCTGAACCAGCCGTTCCGGATCACCATGCACTTGTTGCCGGTGCCGAACTGGCGCGCGACCGCCTCCATGCCGTAGGTGCCGCCGCCCGGAACCAGCGCGACCGAGCGGGCGTTGTAGACGGATTTCAGCGTGTCCGAGACGTCCCGCATGACGCCCTGGAACGTCTGCGACATGTGGTTGAGCGAACGGTCGGTGAAGACGACGGAATATTCGAGAAGTCCGTCGGGATCGATATCGGTGAGGCCGGGCACGTCAGTTCTCCATTAGCGGGGCCGAAGCGGCCTGTTTCTATCCGAACGGCGGCCCGAAGGCGAATCGCGTCTCGGGGATTCGGTCCGGCGGTCGGTTCTGGCCTAGGGCATCTGGCGGCGGACGGAATCGCAGACGATCTCGACGCTTTCGATGGCGACGGCATTGGCGGCGGCGTCGAGGTCGGAGATCGAGATTGCCGCGGGCCAGGCGTTCGCGAGCCGCCAGACCGCCGTCGGCTCGTGCTCCGCGTTCAGCAGCGAGACCGTGATGTCCCGGCGTTCGACCGTGCCGACGCCGGCCGTGTTGAACCAGTCGTAGAGCTCGTTGTCCCGCGGCAGCAGCCCGCGTCGCAGCACGACGCCGCCGGCCCGGCGGAGACCGGGGATGAGCTGCGGCGCCGCCGACGGGCTCGATCCCTAGCGATATTCGATGATGCCGATTTCCTCCTCGAGGCCGGAGACCTCCGTGAAGCCGACACGGGTGCCGCCCCATTCGAAGAGGAAATGAAAGACGGGAAGCGGATTGGTCATTCTCTATCTCCCTTGTTCCGTTCGGGCGTCATGCGCGCGACCGCCAGTCGATCGTCTCGTAAGCGATTTCCAGCTCTTCCGTGGCGATGGCGTTTTCGAGGGCGTCGAAGTCGGGGCCGCTCCACCGCACCGCGCGCGCGTTCCGCAGAAGCCAGATGCCGACCGGGTTGCCGTCGGGCGCATCCAGCAGCGCGACGGTGACGGTGCGCTGGTCGTTGCGGCCGGCCCGGCAGGCCCGGTTCCAGTTGAAGAAAACGCGCGACTGCCCGACCGCGCGGCTGAGCGTCACCGTCTGGCGTATCTCGGGATCGCTGTGCTTGCCGTCGGGCAGGTGCAGCGGCGAGACAGATACGACGTCGACTTCCTCGCTGTCGATGAAGACGCGGAAGTTGAACTTCGGGAACGGTCCGGTTGCCGTCCGCGAGGCGCCGCGTAGATCGGGCCGGCCGGGATTTGCCGGCGTCGCCGCCCGTGCCCGGCTTGCCGGAGTCGCCATGGTGCCGCGTGGAGTCGCCGGCGTCCGGGCCATGGATCGCTCCGCCTGTCGCGCGCCTTACTCGGCGGCCTGCCGGCCCGCAAAGAAGCGGTTTTCCGGCCGCGGCAGTCCGAGATTCTCGCGCAGCGTGGTGCCCTCGTATTCCTTTCGCAGCATGCCGCGGTCTTGCAGCACCGGCACGACGCGATCGACGAAGTCGTCGAGACCGCCGGGCAGGTGAGGGAACATCATGGTGAAGCCGTCGCTGCCGCGCGTCTCGATCCATTCCTCCATCTGGTCGGCGATCGTCTCGGGCGTGCCGACCATCGCGAGGCCGGAATAGCCGCCGAGCCGTTGGGCGAGCTGGCGGACGTTGAGGCCCTCGCGCTCCGCCAGCAGCACGGCGCGGTCGCGGCCCGATTTGGTGGCGTTGCTCTCCGGCATGTCCTTGGGCAGCGGGCCGTCGGGATCGAACTTGGAGGCATCGACGCCGAGGGTGATCGAGAGCGACGCGATGGCGCTTTCTTCGTGGACGAGGCTGTCGAGCTTGGCGCGCTTGGCCTTGGCTTCGTCGACCGTGTCGCCGACGACGACGAGGCAGCCGGGCATGATCTTCAGATGGTCCGGATTGCGCCCGATCTTCTCCATCCGGCCCTTCACGTCGGCGTAGAACGCCTGGCCGGCTTCGAGGTTGCTCTGCGCGGCGAACACGGCTTCGGCGGTCTCGGCCGCGAGTTGCCGGCCCGCGTCCGAACCGCCGGCCTGGATGATGACCGGCCAGCCCTGGATGGGGCGCGCGATGTTGAGCGGGCCGCGCACCTTGTAGAACTCGCCCTTGTGATCGAGCACGTGCATCTTCTCCGGTTCCATGAAGATGCCGCGTTCCTGGTCGCGGACGAAGGCGTCGTCGGCCCAGCTGTCCCACAGGCCGGTGACGACGTCGTAGGCCTCCCGCGCGCGCCGGTAGCGGA
>JAYPTI010000022.1:0-27942 GCA_038133505.1 Alphaproteobacteria bacterium | reverse complement strand
GCACATCCGCTTCCCGCAGGTGGTTGATGATCTGTTCGACCGAAAAACGTTTCCTCGGCATCTCTGCTCCCTTCAAGATGGATCCAGATGCCAATTCTCTAACTCAGCAAATGGACCCGGTTAAGGGGGGCAGGTCAGTCGAAGAATCGCGCACCAAAGCGCAAAATGCCCCGAAAGAAGCCGCGCCGGTACCGGCGAAACCGCGAATGTGCTAGCACTGGAAAATCTTCGCACGATGTCGCGATACCGGAGCGTATCAGCCCCGGCGACCGAAGGGCCAGAACGGCAGAACCATGAGAAGCGTGAAATTTTCCCATCGATTTGCGACCGCCGAGACGGACGACGGAGCGGCGCTGTTGAGCGCCGGAGAGCTGGCGGCGTTCGCCGCCATCGTCGATGCGGCGGCACGGAAGATCGAGGAACGCGGCATCGTCCCCGACCTGTCCGAGGACGAACGCAGGCGCCGCGAAAATCTCGCGGTTCTGGACCTGCCGTATTCCTACGGTACGGACCAGAAGCCGACGATGTTCACCGAAACCCTGACGCGTGCGAAGGACGTCATGGCGGAGGGGGCCGCGCGCATCCGGAACGCAGGCGGCCATTACGTCCATCTCGGCATCGGCGGGTCCGCGCTCGGCTCGAAGCTGCTGGTCGAGGCGCTGGGCGAGGCGCCGGGCCGGGCCGGCGGGCCGGTCGTCGACATCCACGCGCCCGACAACATAGATCCCAGCGTCATCGCCGGGATCCTGGCGCGTCTCGACCCGCAGAAGACGTTCGTCAACGTCGTGAGCAAGAGCGGCGATACGGTCGAGTCCGTCGCGAATTTCTCGCTCTTCCGGGAGTTTCTCGTCGCCGCGGGCATCGCCGGTGAGGACCTGGCGCAACGCATCTTCGTGACGACGGACCCGGACAACGGCTCGCTGATCAAGATCGCCCACAACGAGCGCTATACCGTGCTGCCGCTGCCGACTGCCGTGCACGGGCGGTTTTCCGTCTTCGCGCCGACCGGCTTGTTCACCGCGATGGTGGCCGGGGTCGACATCGACGGGTTGCTGGAAGGCGCGCGCGCCGCCGACGCGCTGACGCGGGACGCGCCCTTCGCGGAGAATCCGGCACGCCTCCTCGCCGGCATCCATTATCTCGCAAACACGAAGCACGGTATCCAGGACCTCGTGCTGATGTCCTATTCAAACCGGATCGCGCTCGTCGCCGACTGGTATTCGCAGCTCGTTGCGGAAAGCCTCGGCAAGCAGGGCAGTGGCATCACGCCGATCAAGGCGATCGGCGCGACCGACCAGCACTCGCAGCTCCAGCTCTACAACGACGGGCCGAAGAACAAGCTGGTGGTCCTCTTCGGCGTCGACGATCACGGCCCTGAACAGACGATGCCGGAGTGGATTTCCGAAAACGACGGCTACGAGTATCTCGGCGGACAGTCGATCAACCGGCTGCTCAACGCCGAGCGGCTGGGCACCGAGATATCGCTCTACCGCAACGGCGTGCCGAGCTGCCGCTTCGACCTGGAGCGCGTGGAGCCCTACACGGTCGGCGCGCTGCTGACGATCCTCGGAAAGACCGTCTGCATCCTCGGCGAACTCTACGGCGTCAACGCCTTCGACCAGCCGGGCGTCGAGGAAAGCAAGATGTGCGCCCGCGCCATGATGGGCAAGGAAGGCGCCGAATACGACGGTATCCGCGAGATGATCGCGCGCTATACGACGTAAAGTCGGCACATCCCTCGCGCCCTATTCGGAAGGTTCTTTTCCGATGGCGGCGGCAAACGCGGCGTTGCGGTCGAGTGCCGAGATGAGCGCGGTTGCGTGCCACCGGTGGCCGTCCGCGTTCATGTGCATCCCGTCGCTCATCAGATAGGTTTGCGGGTCGAAGTCGACCGCGACGTATGCGTCGCCGAACACATCGGCGAGAATTTCGTTATAGAGCGAGACCGATGCGCCGATACCGGGGACGCGGCTTTCGTACTCGGTCGTCACCGGCGCGGTCGCGATCGCCAGGCAATGGCCGCCGGCGGCATTTCGCATCGCTTGCGCATATGCGCGATAGGCGGCGGGGCGCGTCATGCGGACGCCGCGGTGCCGGCGCAGAAAACGTATCATCCCCCGCGGCAGGCGGACGTTGAACGGGAGCCGTCGCAGGACGGCGACTTCGACCCGGCTCAGGGCGCGCGGCGCGCAATCGACGATCCCGAAGTGGAAGATGAAGAAGTCGAAGCTGCCCGCCAGGTAATTCATCTGGTTGGCCAGCGCATCTGCCGCCGCGCCGCCCTGCGCGCAATGAAGGATATCAATCCCGTACCTTGCTGCGACCAACGCGGCGTATGTTTCTCCGTAGGCGAGCTGCTCCGGCGCCCGGCGCGGCAGGCTCATCGAGTCGGTGACGAGGGCGATATTGGCCAAAGTCCGTGGTTCCTGTCTTTTACGCCGCGACGTTAACGTCAGGGCGGGTGGAAGTGTCAACCCGGAGGCGGCGTTCGCCCGACGGCAGCGATCAGCCGTCCGCCGCCGCCCGGATCGCCTGCCAGATGCGATGCGGCGTCGCGGGCATGTCGATATGGTCGATGCCGAGCGGCTTCAAGGCGTCGACGATGGCGTTGATGGTGGCGGGTAGCGCGCCGGTCGGGCCGGATTCGCCGCCGCCCTTGGCGCCGATGGGGTTCGACGTGGTCGGCAGCGGCGCGCTCACGATTTCCATGTAGGAGAGATCGTCGGCGCGCGGCAGCGCGTAATCCATCAGCGATCCGGACAGCAGCTGGCCGTCCGCGTCGTAGGCGATGTCCTCGCAGATCGCCTGGCCGATGCCCTGCGCGATGCCGCCGTGCATCTGCGCCTTCAGCAGCAGCGGATTGATCACCGTGCCGACGTCGTCGACGCAGACGAAATTGACGATGTCGGTCTCGCCGGTCTCGGGATCGATCTCGAGCTCGCAGATCTGCACGCCCGTGGGCCAGTTCCAGTAGTTGGGCGCGAAGGTCGCGATCTCGTTCAGCCCCGGCTCCTCGCCCGGCGCCAGCTTGGCTGGCGCGAAGGCGGTCTTGGCGACCGTCATGAAGTCTAGAGTCCGGTCGGTGCCGCGCACGGTGAAAATGCCGTCGGCGAAGTCGATGTCGTCCTCGGCGGCTTCCAGCAGATGCGCGGCGATGCGCGTCGTCTTCTCGATGGTCTTGTCGCAGGCCATCGAGACCGCCGAGCCGCCGATCGACATCGAGCGCGAGTTGAACGTGCCGCGGCCGTAGGTGACGATGTCAGTGTCGCCCTGCACGTAACGGATTTGCGACGGCTCGATCCCCAGACGGTCGCAGACGATCTGCTTGAACACCGTCTCGTGGCCCTGGCCATGGCTGATCGTGCCCAAGATCAGCGTCACCGTGCCGGACGGGTCGAACCGGACCGAGCAGGATTCGGGGAAGGGCGACGACGTCTTCTTCACCGTGTTCGACAGGCCGATGCCGCGGAGCCGGCCCCTCCGTGAGGCCTCCGCGCGCCGCACCTCGAACCCGTCCCAGTCGGCGGCGGCAAGCGCCTTGTCCATGTTGCCCGGGAAATCGCCGACGTCGTAGGTAAAGCCGAGCGCGTTGGTCCACGGCATCTGGTCGGGCGTGACGCTGTTGATCCGCCGGATTTCGGCGCCGTCCATGCCGAGCTCCTGCGCCGCGATGTCGATCAGCCGCTCGCCGACATAGGCCGCCTCCGGCGCGCCGGAGCCGCGATAGGGATTGGTGCAGACGGTGTTGGTGAACACCCCCGTGACTTCGACATGCACCGCGGGCGTCCGGTAGACGCCGGCGATGGTGCCGAGATTGTTGGTCGGCGGGCGCGGGCCGCGGATCGCGAGATAGGCGCCCATGTTGGCGAGTGTGCGCACGCGCAGGCCCTTGAACGTGCCGTCGTCGTCGAGCGCGAGCTCGACCTCGCTGACATTGTCGCGGCCGTGCGTGTCCGATGCGAAGCCTTCGGAGCGGTCGCAGCGCCATTTGACCGGCCGCCCGACGATCTTCGACGCCCACAGCACCAGCAGCAGCTCGGGATAGGTGCCGCCGCGCATGCCGAAGCTGCCGCCGACGTCGCCCGGGATCACGCGGACGCTGGTTTCCGGAATGCCGAACACCTGCTGCGTGATCTGGTAGCGCAGCGGGTGCGGGTTCTGGAGACCGGTATAGAGCGTGTAGCGCTGGTAGCGCGCGTCGTAGTCGCCGAGACAGCCGCGCGGTTCCATCGCAACCGCCGTCACGCGGTTGAGGACGAGCTTGCGGCGCACCACGCGATCCGCCTTTTCGAAGGCCGCGTCGACCGCCGCCGCGTCGCCCTTGTGCTCGACGAAGGCGATGTTGGCGGCGCAGTCGGCCCATACCTGCGGCGCGCCCGCGGCGACTGCGTCTTCCAGCGCCGCGACGGCGGGCAGGGGTTCCCAGTCGATCCCGATCAGCTCGGCCGCATCGCGGGCCTGCAGCGCGGTCTCGGCGACGACGAAGGCGACCGGATCACCGACCATGCGCGCCTGGTCCGCGATCAGGGCGGGGTAATGCGGCTGGTAGATGGGCGAGCCGTCGGGCCGGTTCTTGGCGAGGTCCTCGCACGGCAGCCCGCCGTAGCCCTCCGCCGCCCAGTCGGCGCCGGTCAGCACCGCGAGCACGCCGGGGGCGGCCTCGGCTGCCGCCGTATCGACCGACCGGATACGCGCGTTCGCATGCGGCGAGCGCAGCACGTAGCCCCACGTCTGGCCGCGCAGGTTCACGTCGTCGAGGAATTCGCCGCGCCCCGTCAGAAGCCGCGGGTCCTCCTCGCGCGGGACGGACTGACCGACCGCGAACTCGCCCATGTTTTCACCCTTTCCCCGAGCCGGTAAGCTGACCCCGATAGATGTTCCGGGATTTTAGGCGCTGCCGCCGTCGCCGTACACGGGGGAGCGCAGGGGGAAGGAAGACGCGTCATGGCAACCGAACCGGCGCCCGCGATCGCCGCCACCAACACGGGCTTCGCGCTCGAATACGATGACCTGCGCGAGTGGCTCGCCGCCGTCGAGGCGCGGGGCGACCTCAAGGTCGTGAAGGGGGCGAACTGGCACACGGATATCGGCCAGGTGGTCGAGGTGATGTGCCACGACGAGGGCACGCCGTCGGTGCTGTTCGACGACGTCGAGGGCTGCCCGCCGGGTTTCCGGATCCTGGTCAACTGGTTCACCGGCACGCGCAAGAACCTGACGCTCGGCTTTCCGGAGAATTTCAACAAGCTCGAGCTGTCCCGCGCGTACCACCAGCACACCCGCGCGATGGAGCCGATCTCGCACGAGATCGTCGACGACGGGCCGATCTTCGAGAACGTGCTCGAGGGCGACGACGTCGACGTCACGAAATTCCCCGCGCCGCTGTGGAACCCGGACGACGGCGGGCGCTATATCGGCACCGGCTGCTACAACGTCACGCGCGACCCCGACACCGGCTGGCTCAACTGCGGCACCTACCGCGTGATGATCCACGACGAGAAGCGCGTCGCGCTCTACATCTCGCCCGGCAAGCACGGGCGCATCCACCGCGACAAGTATATGGCGAAGGGCGAGCCGATGCCGGTCTGCATCGTCGTCGGCTCGGACCCGCTGTCGTTCCTGACGTCGTCGACCGAGGTGCCCGAGGGCATGTGCGAATACGACATGATGGGCGCCTACAAGGGCAGCGCGGTGAAGTGCGTGACCGGCAAGCACACCGGCCTGCCGTTTCCCGCCAACGCCGAGGTCGTCATCGAAGGCTTCATCCATCCCGGCAACACCGCGCCCGAAGGCCCGTTCGGCGAATGGCTCGGCTATCAGGGCGGCGCGATGGAGGCGGAGCCGTGGGTCGACGTCGCCGCGATCTATCATCGCAACGATCCCATCCTGCTCGGCGCGGCGCATATCCGGCTGCCCTACGAATACGCCCGCTACCGCGCGATCAGCCGGTCCGCGATCCTGAAGGAGAACATCGCGCGCGCCGGCGTGCCCGAAGTCACCGAGGTGTGGGCGCACGAGGTCGGCGGCTCGCGCCTGTTCGTCGCCGTCGCCATCAAGCAGCGTTATCCCGGTCACGCCGTGCAGGCCGGCCACATAGCGGCCATGTGCCACGCCGGCGCCTATCTCGGCCGGTTCGTCATCGTCGTCGACGACGACATCGACGTCTCCAACCTCGCGGAAGTGATCTGGGCCGCGTGCACGCGCTGCGACCCGGCCGAGGATATCGGCTTTATAAAGAATGCGTGGTCGTCGGCGCTCGACCCGACGATTCCGCCCGACGACCGGAGGGCCGGCAAGCTCTACAACAGCCGCGCCATCGTCAATGCCTGCCGCCCGTTCCACTGGAAGGAAGAGTTCCAGAAGGTCAACGCGCCGACACCCGAGGCGCGCAAGGACGCGTGGGACAAGTGGGGGCATCTGCGGGAGTAGGTTCCGCTTCGCCGTAAGGTAGCCGTAAGTTCAATGGCGCAATGTGCGATCGTTCCTCAAATTCGGAGATCGACCATGCGTATCCGCCTTGGATCCAGCAAAACCTTCCTCGCCCTCATGGCGTGCCTTCTTTCGCTATCGTCGTTCTCGCCCGTCCGGGCGGCGGTTCCGCATGACGGAAACCTCGACTTCACCGTGCTGCGCGACGGCGACGAGATCGGCAGCCATCGCCTGCACTTCTCGAACGGCGAAGAGGGCCTTCGCGTCGACATCAAGACCAATATACAGGTCAAGATGATGTTCATCACCGCCTACCGGTTCGAGCATGACGGCCATGAAATTTGGCGCGACGGCCGGCTGACGCGCCTGTGGTCGAAGACCAACGACGATGGCAAGAAGCACGACCTCAACGTTGCCGCCGCCGGCGGTAAGCTCGTCGTCGAAGGCGACGGCAAGCGCGACGATGCGCCCGCCGAAATCGTTCCCGCCAGCCTGTGGAACGAGAACATCCTGAAGGGCGGCACCATTCTCAACACGCTCGACGGCCGCGGCATGAAGGTCGCCGTCAAGAACATGGGCGCCGACGTCATCGAGGCGCGCGGCCACCGGATCCAGGCGACCCACTACGCGATCACCGGGGATCTGGAGCGCGAACTGTGGTTCGATTCGAATGCGGTGCTCGTGAAGGTCCGCTTCAAGGGCAACGACGGCTCCGAAATCCAATACGTCCTGCGTTGACGCCGCATTTCGGCTATTACTCGCCTGTAGATTTCCATTCCGGGGGCGGTGCGTGCGCCTGTTACTGGTCGAAGACGAAAAACGGCTATCCGAGCTCGTGTCCCGCGGGCTCGGACGCGCCGGTTTCACGGTCGACGCCGTGGGCACCGTGGAGGATGCCTCGGCGGCGCTGGCGACGTCCGAGTACGACGCGCTCGTCCTCGACCTCGGCCTGCCCGACGGCGACGGAATGGATGTCCTGCGGGAATTGCGGGCGGGACGGGACGGGACGCCTGTCCTCGTGCTGACCGCGCGCGACGGGCTCGACGACCGGGTCGACGGGCTGAATTCGGGCGCCGACGACTATCTGCTGAAGCCGTTCGCGATGCCCGAGCTCGTCGCCCGGCTCAAGGCGCTGTTGCGGAGGCCGTCTGGGGCGCTGGGGACGTTTCTCGACGTCGGCAATATCAGTTTCGATACCGTTCACCGCGAAGTGGCGATTGCGGGCAAGCCCGTCAGCCTGTCGCGGCGCGAGCTGGTGCTGCTTGAAAACCTGATGCGCCGCGCCGGTCATGTGGTGGCCAAGGATTATCTCGAAGACCGGATCTACGGGTTCGAGGACGAGGTCTCGTCCAACTCGCTCGAGGTTCTGATCCACCGGCTGAGGAAGAAACTGACGGAGCAGGATTCCTCGGCGGGCATCCATACCGTTCGCGGTATCGGCTATCTGCTGTCCGAGTCGGCCGGTTGACGGCGCCCTCCCTGCAGAGACGCCTGGCGTGGCGCCTCGGCCTCGTTCTCGTCGCGTCGATGCTCCTTCTGGCCGGCGTCATCGCGCATTACACGTGGAGCACGATCGGCGATCTGGAAGACGCCAGCCTGCAGGTTCAGGCCGAGCAGATCGTCGGGCATGTCTACAGAGGGCCGGACGGCTTCGCGCTCGATCTTCCCGCGGCGGTGCGCGAGGCCTACCAGGCTTCGGGCGAGGGGTTTCTCTACGCGCTGATCGACGACAGCGGGCGCGTGCTGCAGGCGTCGGGCGAAAAGGCGCGCGTGTTCACGGAATCGCTGCCGCAAAGCATCCTCGACCGCGACTATGCCTATTTCCGCGTTCCCGACGACACCGGCCGCGAAACGCCGTATTTCGCGCTGATGACGCGGGTACCGCGCGAGCCCACCCTACGCGTCGTCGTCGCGCAGGGACATCTGCACCGCGACGTGTTCATCGATACGCTGATCTCGGAATTCTTCGAGCATGTCGGCTGGACGCTGCCGCTCATCATGTTCTCGGCGCTCGCCATCTCGGTTTGGACGATCCGCCAGAGCCTCAAGCCGGTGACGGCCCTGTCCGCGCGGGCGGCGGAAATCAGCCCGCAGGCGACGGACATGCGCCTGCCGGAAGCGGATGTGCCGCGCGAGATTCGCCCGCTGGTCATCGCCGTCAACAGCGCCTTCGACAGGCTCGAGCAGGGCTTCGACATCCAGCGCCAGTTCACCGCGAACGCTGCCCATGAGCTTCGGACGCCGCTGGCGATCCTGACGGCGCGCCTCGACGAGCTTGACGACAGCGACACGGTAAAGCGGCTGTCCGAGGATGTCGAGCGCATGAACAGACTGGTCTCGCAGCTCCTTCGCGTTTCCCGGCTCGACGCCGCGGAGGTCGCCCCCGACCAGCGGGTGGATCTCAACACGCTCGCGGCGGACGTCGTCGCCTACATCGCGCCGCTGGCCATCTCCCGGCGGCGGGCGGTGTCGTTCGACGGCGCTGACGCCCCGGTCTTCGCGAAAGTAGCGCCGGCTGCGCTGGAAGACGCGCTGCGGAACGTAATCGAGAACGCGCTCGCCCAGACGCCCGAAGGCTCGGAAGTCGAGGTCAGCGTCACCGCGGACGGGGACATTACCGTGAGGGACCATGGCCCCGGGGTCCCCGTCGGCCAGCGCGAGAAGATCTTCGAGCGCTTCTGGCGGGGCAAGGGCGGCGGCGAGGGGGCCGGTCTGGGCCTCGCCATCGTCGGCGCCACGATGCGCGCTCACGGCGGCGGCGTCGACGTTTCGGACGCCCCCGGCGGCGGGGCGCTATTCAGCCTCCGTCTGCCCGTCGAACGCCCCAAAAATCCGTAAGGTTCGCGTAAGCAAGGGGTAAGTGGGTCGTAAGACCGATGTGAGACATTGCGGGATATCCCGAATCAGGAGTCCCTAGATGCGCTTTGAACCTGTCCCGCGAACGCATGAAGCCCGGCCCGCCGTCGAGCGGCTGGTCACGTCCGTCTTCCGGGACGAATACGGTGCGACGATGCGCGATTTTCCTGCGCAGATGTTCGCCGTTTTCGACCGCGCGGAGGCGCCGCAATGCGCCGCCGCCTTGCGCGATCGCGACGCGGGGTTCCTGTCGGAGAAGTATCTCGACCGCGATCTCGACCGAGAGCTCTCCGACGCCGCGGGAGCGGTCGTGCACCGCGACGATATCATCGAGCTCGGCTCGCTCGCCGCGCCGCGGCCCGGCGGCCTTCTCTGCATGCTGCATGGCTTCGCGCAGTACGGGCTGGACACAGGTCATGGATGGGTCGTCTACACGGCGACCGACCGTCTGCGGCATCTGGCGCGCCGTGTCGGCGTCGATCTCATCGAGCTCGGCGCCGCGGACCCGTCGCGTCTCGCGGATCCCGCCTCCTGGGGGACCTACTACGAGAACGATCCCCGCATCTGCGCCGTCCGCAGCCGGGACGCCCGCGACCGCCTGACGCGATATCATCTCCCCTGCGGGGCCGAACCGGCGTCTTCGGTCGCTGCGTGATGATTTCAGCTCTGCGGGCGCAAGCAGCCGCCCGGCCGGAAGCCGTCGCCTTCGAAGACGGCGCCGAGACGCTCGGCTTCGCGGCGTTCGCGCGCCGGGCCGCCGGCTTTGCCGACGCAGCAAGGGACCTGCCCCCGACCGTCGGGCTGCTCGCCGGTAGCAGCGTCGCCTGGGCGGTTGCGGATGTCGGGCTCTGGCAGACGGGGCGGACCGTCGTCCCGCTGCCGCCGTTTTTCTCCGACGCCCAGCTGCGCCACGTCATCGCCGATGCAGGCGTGGAAGCGATCGTCACGGACGCTTCCGGGATCGACCGCGCCCGGAGTTTCGGCGTGCCGGTTGCAAATCTGCATGCGGGCGAAGCCGAACCCGTGGAAGGCGACATGACGGGACGGCGGATCGTCTATACGTCCGGCTCGACGGGACAGCCGAAAGGCGTGGTTCTCGGACCGAAACAGATACTGAATACCGCCGCCGCGATCGTCGAGGCGATCGGGGCCGGCCCGTCCGACCGGCACCTGTCGGTGCTTCCGTTCTCGCTGCTGCTGGAGGCCGTGTGCGGCATCTACGTGCCGCTGCTGTCCGGGGCCTCCTGCCGGATTGCGGCCGAGGTGCTGACCGCGCCCGATACCGATATTCCCCGTCTCCTCGCCGACGCGGCGGCGGAGGCGGAACCGACGACGACCGTTCTGGTGCCGCAGCTGCTGCAGGCTTGGACGGCGGCGGCCGCGCATGGCTGCCTGGTGCCGGGCTCGCTGCGGTTCGTGGCGGTCGGCGGTGCCGCCGTGCCGTCGGCGCTCGCCGAACGCGCCTGGGGGTTGGGTATTCCCGTCCACGAAGGGTACGGGCTGACCGAGTGCGGGTCGGTGGTGTGCGTGAACCTGCCGGGCGGGCGCAAGGCGGGGACGGCGGGCAAACCGCTCCCCGGCTACCGCGTCCAGACGGCGGCCGACGGCGAGATCGTCGTTTTCAGCGACAGCGTAACGGACGGCTATTGCGGCGCGGATCCGCTCCCCGAGCAGCAGGGCTGGAAGACCGGCGATATCGGGTCGTTCGACGCGGACGGCTATCTCCGGGTGCAAGGCCGCAAGGACAACCTGATCGTCACCGCGAACGGGCGGAACGTCTCGCCCGAGTGGATCGAGACCATGATCGGCGCCGACCCGAGGATCGGCCGCGCGATCGTCATGCCCCACGCTTCCGGCACGCTTGCCGTTCTGATCGAGCCGTCGCCGGCGGGCGAGGCGTTCTTCACGTCCGCCGACAACCGGGACCGCGAGGCGCTGGTCACCCTGCTGTGCGACAAAGCGCCGGCTTACGCCGTGCCCCATCGCGTTTCGGTCGCGGTTCCGGGCGCGCTGGCCGCGGCCGGCTTGCTGACCCCCAACGGGCGTCCCCGCCGCCCGCAGATTGCCGAGCGCTACGCCGCGAGCGGCGTCGAGAGTTTACCGAAGGAAGAGTTGAAACATGCCATTCTATGAAACCCTGCTCGAAGATACGGCGGCGGCCCGCGAAGCGTTTCTCGCCCGCCCGCTGGTCCGGCGCGCCGTCGACAGGGGCGTTTCCCGCGAGACCTATGTCGGCTTTCTCGAGCAGGCCTATCACCACGTCCGCCATACCTGCCCGCTCCTCAGCGCGGCGGTGGTGCAGTGCGGGCCGTCGGACAGGCGCTATGTGACGGCGTTGCTCGACTACATCGCCGAAGAGCGCGGTCACGAGGAATGGATCCTCGAGGATATCGCGGCGATGGGCGGAGACGCGGAGGCGGTTCGAAACGGCGCGCCGGCGCTGCCCTGCCGGCTGATGGTCGCCTACGTCTATTTCGCCGTCGAACATCTGACACCCTACGCCATGCTCGGCATGGTCCACGTGCTGGAAGGAATGTCCGCGGCGCTGGCTACGCACGCTGCGGCGAGCATCAGGTCGGTTCTGGGCGGGAGCGGCGATGCCGGGTTCAGCTACCTGTCGTCGCACGGCTCGCTCGACCAGGAGCACGTCGCCTTCTTCCGCGACCTCGTGAACGGGATCGACGACGCCGCGGCCCGGCGTGCCATCGTCGAGACGGCGATTGCCGTGTACAAGCTCTACGGCGACATGTTCGACGAGATCGCCGCGCGCTTCCCGAAGGCCTGTCATGCAGCTTGACGGAAAACGCGTGCTGATAACGGGCGCGGGCAGCGGCATCGGCCGCGCCCTGGCGATCGCCTGTGCGGAAAAGGGCGCGTCGCTGATCCTGACCGGACGGCGGCGCGAAGCGCTGGCGGAGACGGCGGGACTCCTGCCGGAGAGCGCCAAAGCGAAAATCGTTCCGGTCGACATCGCCACCGAGATGGGTCGCCGAGCCCTGTGCGTGGCCGTCGACGACTTCGGCGGCATCGACGTTCTCGTCAACAATGCGGGACAGGTGCTCGTCGGGCGCGTCGAGGATTACGACGACGCGGCGCTCGAATCCATGATCCGGACCAACGTACAGGCACCGATCGCGCTGGCACGCGATCTGCTGCCGGCGCTCCGGCGTTCCGCGTCGCCTTGCATCGTCAACGTGGGCTCGATGTTCGGCGACATCGCGCATCCGATGTTTGCGGCCTACAGCGCGGCCAAGTTTGCGTTGCGCGGCTTCTCCGACGCTCTGCGGCGCGAGCTGGCATCCGAGGGGATCTCCGTCGTCTACGTCGCGCCGCGCGGCGCGCGCACGCCGGCTGCCGGCGCGTTCGAGAAACTGGTGGCGCCGTTCGGCATGAAGCTGGACGAGCCCGAGGTTGTCGCCGGCCTGATCGTCCGCGCCATCGAAAGCGACGCGCCGGCCGCGTACGCGAAGGGACCCGAGCGGTTCTTCGTGCTCGTGCAGAGGCTGATGCCGCGGCTCATCGACCGCGAACTGATCGCGCGGTTCGCAAAGATTTCCGGGGAGGCGGGACGCGGCGCGGTCTAGGCCGCGCCGCCGATGATCTGCGGATACCGAATCGCGCCGGCCCGCCCTCCAGGGAGAGCGGGCCGGTCGAATTCCCCTTTCGGGTAAGCGGCTAAACCGTCACGCGTTCCGTGCCGGTGTGGCTCTTGAGGCCTTCCTTGCAGGCCTCGACGTAATCCACGCCCTCGTCGAGCACGACGGCGACCGAGCGGACCTTCATGTGCTCGGGATCGCGTCCCGGCGGCTTGATGCCCTTTTCCGCGAGATCGGTCGCGGCCTTGCGGAGCCGGTTGCGGCACAGGACGATGCCGTAGTCGGTCGGCACCAGATTTTCCCGAGACCGGTCGACGATGGGCCCCATCGATTCCTGCAGGCTCGCATCCTGCATGCCGAAGCCGGCGACGCCGGAATAGGTCTCGCCGCGCTTCTGCGCCTCGCGGTCGATCAGGTAGTCGTTGGTCTTGTTCTGAACCGGGATGAACGTGCCCGGAATGGTCGCCACGTGAACGCCCTTGCCGTCGAGGCACGCCTGGCGCTCGGTGTCGGTCAGCGGCCGGTCGGGGTGATAGTCGTAGCTCCACACCCAGCAGTTCTCGTCATTGATCGGCACCCAGAAATGGCCGTGCTGCGGATGGTCGGCGCGCGGCGGGATCATGGTGAAGCAGGGCATGACCCACTGGGTGATGCGCCAGTAGTTCTTGCCGTCGGTCTTGCGCCGCGCCGCGACGTAGAGCCCGCCTTCGGACTCCTTCACTTCGAAGACCGGCTTCATGTCGCCCATGTTGAACTTGTTCGCCTTGGCGCCCTTGAACAGAGGGTCGCGCTCCAGCTCCATCGAGTGCAGCCAGGAGACGTGGCTGGAATCGATGCCGCCTTCGAGCGCCTGCAGCCAGTTGCAGTCCTGAAGCCGCTTGGTCGAGACGGTCTGTTCCGGCGCCACGGTCGCGAATTCCCACTGCGGCTCCGGCGGCCGGTCGGCGGGATCGCCCATGTGCGTCCACAGGATGTCGCCGACCTTGATCAGCGGATAGGCCTGGAGCGACGCTTCCTGGCGGATGACGCTGTCCTCTGGCTCCGAAGGGATGTCGACGCAGTTGCCTTCGACGTCGAACTTCCAGCCGTGATAGGGGCAGCGCAGCCCGCAATTCTCGTTGCGGCCGAACCACAACGAGACGCGCCGGTGCGAGCAGAATTCCTCGATCAGCCCGTAGCGGCCGTCGGAATCCCGGAAAGCGACCATCTTCTCGCCCAGCAGTTCGACGCGGACCGGCGGGCAATCGTTCTCCGGCAGTTCCCACGCCAGCATGACCGGCAGCCAGTACTGGCGGAACAGCTCGCCCATCGGCGTGCCCTTGTCCGTCTGGGTCAGCAGATCGTTGACTTCCTTGCGCAGCATTCCTCGTCTCCCGTTTCGTCCGGCAAACCGCCGGGGCGGATATCGATGACCGGGCCTTTATTCCGCGCATTCGCTTTCGGTGCAAGTGTTGCGACGGGGCGAACGCGGCGTCTGATAACCGTTTCAGGAATATTAATTAGAAGTCTAAGTAGTTTCCGTCAATGGACGGATCGCCGCAGGGTGGATAGTTTTGAGACACTGGAATCTGAGAGGAAATCGGGCATATGCCATTCGCCGAGATCGACGGAATCAACACGCGCTACGAGGTGGTGGGCGAGGGACCGCCGATCCTGATGTACGCGCCGGGCGGCTTCAACGCCCATCTCGGCCAGTGGACCGACCTCGGCATCTACGCGCGCGTGAAGCTGCTCGATCATCTGCCCAACAAGTACCGATGCATCATCTTCGACCGGCGCGAGAACGGCGAGTCCGGCGGCCGCGTCGAGGCGGTCGGCTGGCAGCATTTCGTCCGCCAGGGCGCGGGCCTGCTGGACCATCTCGGCATCGAGAAGGCGCACCTGCTGGGCGGCTGCATGGGCTGCCCGCCGGTGACCGCGTTCGGCGTCGCCCATCCCGACAGGGTGCTGTCGATGGTGCTGTTCTGGCCGGTCGGCGGCGCCAAGTACCGCATCAACTGCCACCTGCGCTTCGCCCGCCACATGGCCTACGTCGCCGAGAACGGCATGCAGGCGGTGGTCGATCTCGTGCGCAGCCACGAGGAGAACTTCTCGCAGGACCCGCGCGGCGGCCCGTGGACCAACTCGATCCGCGGCTCCGACGATTTCGCGAAGTCCTACGCCGCGCTCGATCCCGACGCCTACCGCATGACCGTCAGCGCCATGGTCCGCGGCCTGTTCGACCGCGACACTGCCCCCGGCGCCGAGGCCGAGGAACTGCTCGCCCTCGACATCCCGTCGATCATCGTCCCCGGCGCCGACGACGCGCATGCGCGCTCGGCCGCGATGTATCTCCACGAATGCCTGGCGCGCTCCGAGTTCGTCGACATCCGCCCGCGCGACCAGTCGGAGGAGAACGTGCCGGGGCGGGTGACGGACTTTCTGGATCGGGTGGGGACTTAAAAAAGCTGGACAAATGTTCGTATTTTGTTCTTTTTGGTGTTAGGCTGACACCCCCGCCATTTCTGAAATGCGAGGACGTCGCCCAGACTTGTTCGGGTGTCCAGCTTGAGCGCCGCTTCTCTGTCTTCGGTACTGTATCCCGGAACAGGTCCGGGATGACAATGAGGTGAAAAAGCGATCGGGGTGGTGACGGCAATTTTCGCTTTCGGGTGCATGGGGTCGAATTGAGACGTTAGGGAGTAGTTAGCGAAAAAACACGCGCACACCCATCTCCCTTCCCGGAAAGCGTAATACGGCTTTCAGAGTGCATGGGGTTGTTTTGCAAGTTTTTGCCGCTGCCGTCCCCAACGGCCATCAGGCCGCACGCGTCAGGGCGGGACGGAAAGGGCCTCAGCCCACCGCGTCGAGGATGTTGGCGGCGAACAGGTCTGCCATCGACATCGGGCCCGGGATGATTTTCTGGGTCACCGCGTGTTGCACGAGCCCTTCGAGCGTGTGGCGATTGGGCTCGACGCCGTAGGGCAGCGGGTCGTCCATCACCTCCATCGCGGCGAGGTGGACCTTGTCGTAGGCCGACAACTTTTCGATCTTGCCGGCCTTGAGCGCGGCGACATAGCGCCGCTTGGACTCGGCGAAAGCGTCGAACACCTGGGTCGCGATTTCGGGGCGCTCGGCCAGCAAATCGTCGCGGACGGCGACGCAGTGGTTGATGGGATAGAAGCCGAGATCCTTGAGCGCCTTGCGGCCGGCCTCGAACGGCTCGTCGATCAGCGACGCGATGTCGGCGTGATCGGACGTGGTGCCGACGGCGGCGGGGATCTCGCCGTCGACCAGCGCTTTTTCGAGGTCGCCGTGGTCAAGCGGGACCACGTTCGACGGCGCGACGTACTGGGCGACATGCTCGTCGCCCGACGGCCGCCACGTCACGTCGCCGGGATCGACGCCGTACTCGTCCTGGATGATGGCCCGCGCCCACACGCCGGTGGTCACCGTGTAGCCGCGATTGACGCCCACTTCCTTGCCCTTGAGGTCGGCCGGAGAGGAGAGACCGGAGTTCCTGTTGTGGATAATCGCCTCGTGATGGAAGCCGCGGACGAGAAAGATCGGCAGCGCCGTCATCTTCACGCCGTGCGCCCTGGCGCAGATGTAGGTCGTCAGCGCCATCTCGCAGACGTCGAATTCCAGCTCGCGGACCATCCGGCGGAAGCCCTGGACGAGGACGGGAATCTCCTCGTAGTCGAGCTCGAAGTCGGGCAGGTCGATCTCGCCTTCCTTCAGCGCGCGGTTATTGCCCTGGGTTCGCGTGACGGTCTTCAACTTTGTCTTGGCCATGGATCCGGTTTCTTCCCTGTCGTTCGTTGTCGTTATGGCGCGCGCGTCAGCAGCACTCGTTCTCGCCGGTGTCTTCCAGCGCCGGCAGCAGCCAGCGGACGGGGATGTCCGACGCGGTCACGTCGGCGACCGGCGCGAACACCTTCAGCTTGTAGCGCACGTCTTCCTTCCAGAAGATCACGTTGGTCTCGAGCGGCGGAAAGCCGGGCCGCGCGCCGGGGTCCTGCGAAACGAGGATCAGCTCGCTTTCCCGCACCTCGAACCGGTCGCGCACCAGCGCCTCGACGCGGCACAGATCGTCGAGCGTGTCCTGTTCGGCGCCCAGTCGTCGGAACATATTCGCCGCCTTTCCGCCCCGCCTTACCGACGGGGTCAGCTTGTCCGGAATTTGCCGCTTTGGTATGTCTCGGTCAACAACGCCCCAAGGGAGATGGATGTGGCAGAGAAGGTGGTTGCGGCCGTTCGGACGGCGCCTCAGACGACGGAATTTCGCGAATACGACATGCCGGACATTCCGGACGAGGCGGCGCTTCTGAAGGTCGAGGTCGCCGGCATCTGCGGCACCGACGTGAAGTTCTATTCGAAGCCGCCCTTCGAAGGTCCGGTCATCATGGGCCACGAGAATATCGGCTACATCGCCAAGGCGGGCGAGACGTTCAAGAAGCGCCGCGGTCTCAAGGAGGGCGATCTCGTCTTCGTCGAGCACTATGTCGGCTGCATGAACTGCGAGCACTGCCACCGCGGCGACTACCGGCTGTGCCTGTTCACCGACTGGCGGCGGTTCCCGGAAGGGCTGCGTTTCGGCTACACGCTGGCGGAGCGGGCGCCGCATCTGTTCGGCGGCTTCGCCCAGTACATGTACCTGCCGTGGAACTCGGTCATCCACAAGGTGCCGGACGGGCTGTCGCCCGAAATCGCAGGCGTGGTCACGCCGATGGCGAACGGCATCCAGTGGGCGCTGTTCGACTGCGAGGTCGGCTACGACAGCCGCGTGCTGATCCAGGGGCCCGGCCAGCAGGGGCTCTCCAACACCGTCGCCTGCAAGCAGGCGGGCGCGTCGCTGATCATCGTGACCGGCACGTCGAAGGACAAGAAACGCCTCGAGGTCGCGAAGAAGCTCGGCGCCGACTACACCATCGTCGTCGACGAGGAGGATCCGCTGGAGCGCATCATGGAGATCACCGGGGGCGAGGGGCTCGACGTCTCGCTCGACTGCACCGCGGGCGCCGGCACGATCCCGACGCTGCTCGGCGTGGAAGCATTGAAGCGCAAGGGCGGCACGCTCCAGTTCCAGGGCGAGGACGTGCCCGAGTTCCCGAACTTCCCGATGGGCAAGGTCGGCAATAAGTACATCACCGTCAAGGCGGCGCGCGGGCACAACTACGAGAGCTGCGAGCTGGCTCTCAAGCAGCTCGCCTCCGACCGGTTCGATTTCAGCCTCGTCACCACCCACAAGTTCGGGCTGGAGAAGGTCCACGACGCGATCAACGCGGTCGGCGGCAGCGGCGACGTCATCCACGTCTCGCTGATGCCGTGGGATTGATCCGGGGGTAAGGGGATGACGGGGACGGACGCCAGAACGGACGACCGCATTCCCGTCACCGTCCTGACCGGCTTTCTCGGCGCCGGAAAGACGACCCTGCTGAACCGCATCCTGAAGGGGCAGGCGGGCGCGAACCTCGCGGTCATCGTCAACGAGTTCGGCGAGATCGGCATCGACGGCGACCTCGTAGAGACCGGCGACGAGGAGCTGATAGAGCTGTCGAGCGGCTGCATCTGCTGCGTCGTCCGCAGCGACCTGATCCGCACCATGCGTACGCTGCTGGCCGAACGGCCCGGGCTCGACGGCATCGTCATCGAGACCACCGGCCTCGCAAACCCCAGCCCGGTCATCCAGACGCTGGTGCTCGACCAGGTGATCGGGGCGCAGTGCCGGCTCGACAGCGTGCTCTGCGTCGTCGATGCGGTGCATGTGCTCGTACAGCTCGACCAGGGAAGGGACGCGGCCGACCAGATCGCCTTCGCGGACAATATCGTCCTCAACAAGGCGGCCGACGCGACCCTGCCGCTCGACGGGATCGAGGCGCGTCTGCGGTCGCTCAACCCGTTCGCGCCGATCCGCCGCGCCGACCGCTGCGACGTGCCGCTGGAGGCCGTGCTCGGCCGCCGCGGCTTCGACCTCGACCGCATCGAGGATCAGCTCGACCCGCCGGAGGACGATCACGACCATCACGGTCACGGGCACGGACATACCCATATCGACGAGAGCGGGATCGAGAGCCTGTCGCTCTCCTGCGAGGCCCCGCTCGACGCCGCGCGGGTCGAAAAATGGCTGCAGGAGGACGTGCTCGCCCGTTTCGGCGCCGACATCCTGCGCACCAAGGGCATCCTCGCGATCGCCGGCGAGAACCGGAAGCTAGTCGTCCAGGCGGTCAACATGATGCTCGAAGGCGATTTCCTCGGCGAATGGGAGGGGGGCGACCGCACCTCGCGCCTCGTCTTCATCGGCCGCCATCTCGACCGGCCGCGGCTGGCGGCGGGGTTCGAGGGCTGCCGCGCCGACGCGCCCGCCGCCGCCTGATCTTCACCCCTTCCATCGGAGTTCCGCATGACGACACGCATCCCGCCTCTCGACCGCGCCGAGATGGATCCCGACCAGCAGGCCATCCACGACCGCATCCTCGCCGACAGCGGCCGCATCGGCTTCGGCCCCGCCATCGGCTACGCCTATTCCGGCCCGGTGTGGGACCTCCACAACCGGTCGAGCGATTTCCTGCTCAACTGCACGCTGACCAACCCGCAGGTGCGCATCGTCTCGCTGATGACCGTCCGCCGTTGGAACGCGCCCTATCCGTGGAGCGCTCAGGCGAAGACGGCGCTCAACGCAGGCCTCTCGAAGGAGGTCGTCGAGGCGATCAACGAGGGCACCGAGCCGCCGTTCGAGAATGACGACGACCGCGCCGTATGGGCGGCCGCGCGCGAACTGCTGGAAGCCGGCACGCTGTCGGACGCGGGTTTCGCCGCCGCCGAGGCGGCGCTGGGCCGCCGAAAGCTCGTCGAGATCGTCCACTGCATCGGCCATTTCTGCACGACGGCGCTGATGGCCAACCTCGTCGGCGTCACGCCGCCAGAGGATGCCGTGTCAGTGTTGAAGGGGTGAGGCAGCCTGTATCCGGTCTCTCTCGAACGATCCGAATGACAGACAAAGAACTGTCCGATCTCAGACATATTGCGGGTTTTCTGCTTGCACCCGTGCTCGGTCCGCTTGTCGTATCCGT
Source organism: Alphaproteobacteria bacterium (assembly GCA_038133505.1). Lineage (GTDB taxonomy): Bacteria > Pseudomonadota > Alphaproteobacteria > MPNO01 > UBA830 > JAYQUR01. Next base: position 8,012 of record JAYPTI010000022.1, on the reverse strand, counting down.
GCTGGGCGCGGCCGCCGCCCATGTCTTCAAGTGGCCGTTTCTGCATTCCGTGGCCGGAATTTCCGTTTCGACATACTTTGTCGTCTTCCCGGTGGTCTGGCTGATCTGCATGCCGATCCATGCCTGGTTCTTGAAGCGGCGCACGTACGGTTATCGAAAATACGTCTTCTATTCACTCGTCGCGGGTGCTCTCATACCTTTGGCAATTGGCCTCGGCGGGCCAATAGGAGCCGCGCGGACGGATCGTTTTGTCTGGATTGCGGTTTGTACGTCCATTGCGTTGGTTACCGTTTCTGCATTCTGGCTGATCGTGATGTGGCGCAACCGGTACTATCGGCCGCAGACGACCGGGCGACCTGGAGGCGGGGTGCCGGAAATCGGTTGGGCAGCGCCGCTGTTCTCCGATGAAATTCGTCCGTATCGCGCTTCCGGCGGGAGCGTTTTCGCGGCTTAGCCGCTGGCGCATAAGTATCTTCCCGGATGCTTCGTGGAAGCGGCGCCTTGGATGTGTTTAAGTCCATTCGGGACGACCAAACATGGGAGGAGACCATGAGTCTTCGCATCAACGACACCGTGCCCGATCTGACCGTCGAGACCGATCAGGGCACGTTTTCCCTGCATGAGTTCATCGGCGACAGCTGGACGATCCTGTTTTCGCACCCGAAGGACTTCACGCCGGTCTGCACGACCGAGTTCGGCGCGGTAGCGAAGCTGAACGCCGAGTGGAAGAAGCGCGGGACCAAGGTGATCGGCGTGTCGGTCGACAGCGCCGAGGATCACCGCAACTGGAAAGGCGACATCGAGAAGGTCGGCGGAGCCAAGGCCGAGTTCCCGATCATTGCCGATGAGGGGCTCGAGGTCTCTAAGGCATTCGACATGCTGCCGGCCGAGGCCTACCTGCCCGACGGGCGCACGCCCGCCGACAGCGCGACCGTGCGGTCGGTCTTCATCATCGGACCCGACAAGAAGCTCAAGCTGACGATGACCTATCCGATGACCGTCGGCCGCAACTTCGACGAGGTGCTGCGCGCGCTCGACGCGCTCCAGACGTCGGCGGCGAACAACGTCGCGACGCCGGTCAACTGGCAGGTCGGCGACGACATCATCATCCCGACCTCGGTGAACGACGACGACGCAAAGGCGAAGTACGGATCGTTCGACGCCCTGACGCCCTATCTCCGGAAGGCGAAGCTGCCGAACTGATCGGCCGGCAAACGGAATGCGACGAGACGGCGGTCCCGACGGGCCGCCGTTTCCATTTGCGCGTCTTCCGCCCGGTTCCCCAACGATCCCGTCTGTGCTTTATAGCCTCCCAAAAGCATAATCTCGGGTACAGGGAGCCTTGGCCGCCATGACGCCGCTGAAGATCAGCATCGCGACCACCGACTACGACCATTTCCGCGATTTGCGCTGCGGCGACGTGCGCGCGCAGGGGATCGAGCATTCCTGGTCGATGCTCGGCCATCACGAGGTGTTCGCGCGCTTCACCGCCAACCGCGAATGGGACGTCGCCGAGCTGAGCTTCGCCAAGTTCTCGGCCCAGATCACGCGCGACGAATGCGACATCGTCGGCCTGCCGGTGATCTGCTCGCGACTGTTCCGCTTCTCGTCGTTCTACGTGAACAAGAACGCGGGCATCAAAACGGTCGGGGATCTGAAGGGCAAGCGCGTCGGCTCGCCCGAATGGGCGCATTCCGCCGCCGTCTACATGCGCGGCTGGATGCACAACGAGTGCGGCGTCACGCTGCCCGAGGTTCACTGGTACCAGGCGGGCGCGAACTCGGCCGGACGCGAGGAGAAGGTCGAGCTCAACCTGCCGGACGGCGTCGAGATCACCCGCGTCGCGGACAAGTCGCTGTCGCAGATGCTCGCCTCCGGCGAGATCGACTGCGCGATCATCGCGCGGCCGCCGACCTGCTTCCTAGAGGGCCATCCCGACGTCGAGCGCCTGTTCCCCAACTATCTGGAGATGGAGGAGGAATATTACGGGCGCACCGGCGTGTGGCCGATCATGCACATCATCGCAATGCAGAAGCGCATCCTCGACGAGAACCCGTGGGTCGCGCGCAATCTCTACAACGCGTTCGAAGAGTCCCGGCGGCGCAGCGTCGAGCGGATGCTGGACCCCGCCGTGTCGCGCTATCCGCTGCCGTGGATCCCGACTTACGGCCGGCGCATGCAGGAGATGTTCGGCGACAACCCGTTCCCGTTCGGCATCGAGGAGAACCGCGCCACGTGGGAGCAGATGCTGCTCTACACCTGGCAGCAGGGCATCGCCCACAAGCACGTCGCGCCCGAGGACATCTTCCCGAAGGGCATCATGACCAAGGTGGTGATCTGATGGCGGACGCACTTGCTTCCGGCGGTCCTGTTTCGGAAGAATTTCTCGCCGATCTCGCCGCGGCGAGCCGTATTCTCGCGGCGCGCGGCGTGGTCGACGCGTTCGGCCATATCTCGCACCGCCACCCGGACGCGCCGGACCGCTATTTCATGTCGCGGTCCAGGGCGCCGGCGCTGGTCGAGCCGGAGGATCTGATCGAGTACAGCCTCGACAGCGAGCCGGTGAACGCCGACGGGCGCGGCAGCTTTCTCGAACGCTTTATCCACGGCGAGGTCTACAAGGCGCGGCCGGACGTCGTCTCCGTCGTGCATTCGCATTCGCCGTCGGTCATCCCGTTCGGGCTGACGGATGCCGGCATGCGCGCGATGTTCCACAACGCGGCGTTCCTTGCGCAGGAAATTCCGGTGTTCGATATCAGCGAGAAGTTCGGCGCGACCGACATGCTGGTGTCCGACCCCGAAAAGGGCGTCGCGTTTGCCGAATGCGTCGGCGACAGCTGTGTGACGCTGATGCGCGCGCACGGCTCTATCGCGTGCGGCGAGAACCTTCAGACCGCCGTGTTCCGCGCCGTCTATACCGAGGTCAACGCCCGCATCCAGCACTGGACGGAGGATCTGGCGCATGGCGGGCGCATCGCGGCGCTGTCCGAGGAAGAGGGCGCGCTCGCCGACGTGCCCAACCGGATGGCCTGCTTCCGCGCGTGGGAACTGTGGCGTAAGGAAGTGCGCGACGAGACGGGCTGGTAAGGGAGAGGGACAAGCGATGAGCGATATCCAGAAGATCAAGGAAGACATCGTCCAGTGCATCCGGATGCTCGAGAACGAGGGCATCGTGGATTACAACGGGCACGCGTCGACGCGGATAGACGGCGACCGCATGCTCATAAATATAGGCAACTGCCAGCGCGCCAACGTCACGGTCGACGACATCTGCACGATCGACTTCGACGGCAACCTGATCGAGGGCAACGGCAACCCGCCGCTGGAATTCCATCTTCACGCGGGCATCTACAAGACGCGTCCCGACGTCGACGCGGTGATCCACTGCCACCCCAACTGGTCGACCATCCTGACGACGGCGGGGCAGCCCTATCTGCCGGTCTACGGCCAGGGCGTGCTGGTCTATCCGATGCCGATCCTGGATTCGCCGGATTCGATCAACAACGTCCAGATGGCGAAGGCGCTGACCGACGTGATGGGCGACAGCCCGGCGGCGCTGATGAAGGCGCACGGCGCGGTGACGACCGGCAAGACGGTGCGCGATGCGTTCGTGCTGATGAACTATCTCGAAGACAACTCCTACCGTCAGTACATGGCGGCCCAGGTCGGCACGCCCTATTGCTTCACGGACGCGGAGATCAAGGCCTGCCAGGAGAAGCTGTGGAGCCCCGGCCTGTTCCAGCGCACGTGGGACCATTTCTCGGCCAAGCTCGCGAAGGCGAACGCGTGAGCGGCTCGGACGCCGGAAAGGGACGAAAGTGAGCGAGCACGAAAAATTCCTGATGGCCGGCGTTATGGGCTGGCCGGTGCTGCATTCGCGCTCGCCGCTGATGCACAATTACTGGATGGAGCAGCAGGGCGTCTGGGGCACCTACGTTCCGCTGGAGATCGACCCGAAGGACCTGGAAGCCGCGCTGCGCGGGTTGCGCCCGCTCGGTTTCGCCGGCTGTAACCTGACGATCCCGCACAAGCTGGAAGCGATGAAGATCGTCGACGAGGTCGACGACGTCGCGACCAAGATCGGCGCGATCAGCTGCGTCGTCGTCCGCGAGGACGGCACGCTGTTCGGCACCAACAACGACTGGATCGGGTTTCTGGGCAACCTGCGCCATACCATCCCGGACTGGCGGGGCGATGCGGGCCCGGCGACGGTGATCGGCGCGGGCGGCGGCGGCCGCGCCGTGGTCTATGCGCTTCTGGATGCCGGCGCGCCGGAAATCCGCCTCGTGAACCGGACGCCGTCGAAGCCGGTCGCCATCGCCGAACAGTTCGGCGGGCCCATCGTGCCCGTAGCGTGGGAAGACCGGCACGAGGCGCTCAAGGGCGCGGCGATGGTCGTCAACGCGACCAGCCAGGGCATGGACGGCCAGCCGCCGCTCGACCTCTCGCTCAACAATCTGTCCGCCGATGCGCTCTGCGCCGATATCATCTATACGCCTCTGGAGAGCCCGTTCCTTGCCGCCGCGCGGGCGAGGGGCAACCGCACGATCAACGGCCTCGGCATGCTCCTCCACCAGGGCCCGCCGGCGTGGGAGCGCTGGTTCGGCCTCAAGCCAGAGGTGACGCCGGAGCTGCGGAAGCTGCTGGAAGACAGCTTCGTGGGGTAAAGCGTTTCAGCGCGCCGACACCAACCCCTCCGCCACTTTCTCGGCGCACATGATCGTCGGGATGTTCGTGTTCGCGCGCGGGACGCACGGGAACAGCGACGCGTCGCAGACGGTGAGGTTCTCGACGCCGTATACCGCCGCGTTCGGGTCCGTCACCGCCATCGGATCGTCGGCCGCGCCCATGCGGCAGCTGCCGGACGGGTGCCAGCAGCCGGTGACGCTGGAGCGCACGAATTCCTCCATCTTCCGATCGTCGGCCATCAGGCCCTTCAGCGTCGTCCCCATGGTAATGAGGCCGTTGATTGCGGCGCGGCGCAACGGTGCCGGTCCGTCCATCATGGCGGCGAGGATGCTCGTCAGGATCTTGTTCTTGGTGTTTACCGCGCCGATGCGCCGGACGCGTTCCGAATAGCAGCTCGGGAAGGGATCGCGGGCGATTTCGGCGAGCAGCGGATGCTCGTAGATATTCGCCATACGGCGGACGCCGTCGGCGAGCCGGTCGTAGTCGCGCCGGTCGGCGAGCAGGTTGAAATCGACGTCGGGTTCGGCCTGTGGCGCGGCGCTCGACAGAAGGACCCGGCCGCGCGAATAGGGCTTGTTGCACCAAATCAGGAACGACGCCAACCGCACGCCGACCGGATGCCAGGCGGATTTCGCCGTCACCGAGACGTACATGTCGCCGGGGCCGCAATCGTCGACCTCCGACGAATAGCGGAACGATATCTGCGCGTGACGCCGGGTGCCGACCTCGTCCGACAGCCGTGCGCCCGGCCTGAGATATGCGGAGACGGCGAGCGTGGGGTGTTCGTTCAGGTTGGCTCCGACGCCAGGCCGGTCGGCGACGACGTCGACGCCCATATCGCGGAGATGCGCCGCGCGGCCGATGCCGGAGCGCATCAGCAGGGCAGGCGTATGCAGCGCGCCGGCCGAGACGATGACGTGGTTCCCGACGAGCGTTATCTGCGCACCGCGCCGGTTGACGATTGCGCCCGTCGCCCGCTTGCCGTCGAAGGTCAGCTTCTCCGCGGTGGTCTCCGACAGGATGTGCAGGTTGGGCCGCGCCCGGACATCCCGGTTCAGATAGCCCATCGCCGCCGAAACGCGCGTCTCGTTGCTGTTCGAAATGGTTGTCGGGAACCAGCCGTCCTCGAACGGCCCGTTCTGGTCGGCCAGCGGCTTCATGTCGCGATCGGTGAGAACCTTCGCGACCGTTTTCGTGAATCCGGGCCAGTTTTCTTCGGGCACGCGGCGGATGCGGATGGGTCCTTCCGTGCCGTGGAGCTCGTCCAGGATGCCGTCCTCGGCGATATCCTCGTCGGTCTCCAGCTTGCGGAAATAGGGCAGCACGTTGTCCCAGTTCCAGCCGCGCGCGCCGAGGCTCTCCCATTCGTCGTAGTCGAGCGGCGAGCCGCGGTTGGCCATCTGCGCGTTGATCGACGAGCCGCCACCGACCACGCGGGCCTGCTCCATGAAGCGCGGCGGCGGTCGCTCGCCGGTGTTCGACGGCGCGTGCGGCAGCCGGACGCGAAGCTCGCGCCAGTGATAGGCGGGGTTGAACGACGCGCCCATCGGATAGGAATCGAGCATGTCGGCCGGTTCGTCCCCGGGACCATAATCCTTGCCAGCCTCGACGAGCAGCACCTCGTTCGACGAAACCGCCGACAGCCGGTTCGCCAGCACGCAGCCGGCCGAGCCGCCGCCGAGGATGATGTAGTCGAAGCGCTTGTTCTCGATGCCGTCCACAGGTTTTGCCTCCGTCCTTGCCGTTTCTAGCGTCCAGCCTTGCGTCGGGCCGGCCCGGAACGCCTATGATAGGGTGCGCCGGCCCGCAAGGGCAGGGGCGATTTGGAAGATGGACGTTAAGCTATGACCGAGCGGCCTGAAATCCGCACTGCCAGCGCCGAGGAGTTTGCCACCGCCGTCGACTGGGCCGCCGCCGAAGGCTGGAACCCCGGTCTCGACGATCTCGCCGCGTCCCATGCCGCCGATCCGGGCGGGTTCCTGATGGGGTTCGACGGCGACGAGCCGGTGTCGTCGATTTCGGTGGTCCGCTATGGCGACGACTTCGGCTTCCTCGGCTTCTACATCGTCCGGCCGGATTGGCGCGGGCGCGGCATCGGCCTCGACATCTGGAATGCAGGGATGGCGCGGCTAGAGGGGCGCACGGTCGGGCTCGACGGGGTCGTCGCGCAGCAGGAAAACTAACGAAAATCGGGCTTCGTCCTGGCCGGACGCAACGTCCGCTATACCGGCGTCCCTGACCCCGGCGCGCTGGAGGCGCCGATGCCCGCTGGAATTGAGGCGATCATGCCCGGCGAGGCGCATCTCGATGCGGTCGTTTCGTACGATGCGCGGCATTCCCGGCCGGGCTTGGGGCGGATATAACTGGCGGAACGGGACGCCGATCTTCGTGATGCTCCCGGCAATTTCGGGAGGGTCTCAATGTTCGATTTCTTTTTTCCGTCCGAGCCGTTCGGTTCGCAGACGCTGCGCCTCGTTGCAGAGGCGGGCGAGGGCGGCGGCGATGCGTTCGAGATCGCGCGCGTCTGCCGCGACATCGAGCTCGGCAACAAGGAAAGCTGGGAACAGGCCTGGATCGACAAGGCGGAAGATACCGAGGCGCGCGCGAAGAAGGCGCTGGCCGCCGGGCACAAGCGGACGGCGATGCAGTACTTTTTCGCGGCCAACCAGTACTGGCGCATGGCTGACGTGTTCCTGACCATCGAGCGCAACGACGACAAGGCGGCCTATTTCGCCAAGTCGCAGGAGAATTTCCGCGCCGCCGCGGCGCTGCACGATCCGCCCATCGAGGTGATCTCCGTAGTCTGCGGCGACGAGGAGTACGACGGCTATTTCTGCCATCCGCGCAATCCGAAGTCGGAAAAGTGGCCGGCGATCTTCTTCATCGGCGGCGCCGACGCGTTCGCCGAGGAGATCTACTTCTCGGGCCGCGAGCTGGTGGAGCGCGGCTACGCGATGCTGCTTGTCGACACCCCCGGCCGCGGCTCGTCGATGTATCTCCACAACATCCCGACGCGGGCCGACTACGAGGTGCCGGGCAAGGCGTGTTTCGACTGGCTGTTCGATCGGCCCGAGATCGATCCCGACCGCGTCGGGCTGATGGGCATCTCGATGGCGGGCTACTACGCGCCCCGCGTCGCCGCGTTCGAGGACCGCATCAAGGCGCTGGTTTCCTGGTGCGGCTGCTACTCGATCCTCGACGACCTCTACCTGTTCTACGATCACCTACAGCCGACGGTCCAACGGCTCTTGGGCGGCGTCAGCCACGAGGCGGCGCTGCAGCAGCTCGAGGCGTTTTCGATGAAAGGCCTGGCGCAGAACATC